>JBGPGE010000022.1:0-47245 GCA_041483675.1 Binatia bacterium | reverse complement strand
CGCCTCGGGCTGGGGCATGCCGTCCTTCCCCGGAACCGGGCGGCCGTTTTCCCGCTTGACGGGATAGGTGCGAAGCTTCATGGCCACGGCGCCGGAAAAATCGAACTGGGCGCCGGCCGCCGACGGCAGCAGGGCGGCCGCCGCGATCGCCGCGTGAATAAGCGCGAGGGAAGAGCGGCGCTGGAGGAGTTTTTGCGAGCGCGTAGCCATAATCACAGGTCCAAAAAATAGGGCATCATCAGGACGTAGGCGACTTCGGGGTCCTTGCGGGCGAGTTCGGTCAGCTCGGCGACGGCGCCAGCCGACACGCCGAGATCGCCGAGCCGCTTCGCCAGAAAGCGGATGTCTCCCACGGCGGCGCGCAGCACCGTCGCCGTGGTCTGCGAGCCGGTCGCGGCCGCGGCGGCCCATTTCGCGACAGCCGTGTAGGCCCGCTTGAGCCGGTCTCTCGTCTTGGGCTCGGAAATGGGCCTGAGCCAGTTGGAAAGCGCGCCGGGCCGGAGCACCTCGAAATCGTTGTCGTTGGCCTGGACTTTCCAGCTTAGAATCGCCGTCTCCAACATCGAAGACACGCCGATCGCGATCGGCTGGCCGGCCTCGCGCTGGCGCAGGAGGACGGCTTCCAGAACCACGGATCGCTTGCCCGCGCTCGCGGCCTCCAGCACGACGCCGTAAAGCGCGAGGGCCTCCTCGTCCACCGTCAATTGAAAGTTGCCGCTGGCGTCGCTGTCGGCTTTTCCCAGCTCGTTGCTCCGCTTCTGGGGTTGAAGCGCGCGCACCGTGAATGTACCCGCCGGAACTTCGAGCCCGGCGACGTCCACGCGGCCGCGTAGGGTGACAGTCTTCTCGGCGGCGGAAAGCGGATCGGCGGAAAAAATTAAAGCGGCGAGGACCGAAGGAAAAAATGCCAACGATATGAGGATCGCCGGCCCGGCACGTCTCCGTCGAACGCAAACCGCACTTGCACTCACTGCGATGATTCTCCGTTATTGTAAAGTCAAAGTCGATCGCGACTCCCTTGTCAATCCTTTTTTATCCTGGGCCACCAGGCGGACCGTCCACTTGCCGCCGCCACCGAAATCTCCCTGCGTCAGCGTTCCGAGCAGATTGTCTTTCACTTGTCCTCCCGTGATCTGGCCGGCCCGGCGCCAGTTCGTCGGATTCTCGCCCTGGCCGATTTCTATATGGTAGTCGCCCCAGTGGCTGCCGGTTGCAGTGCCGAAAACCTGGACGACCGTCCGCCCCCCGTCCCGGCCCGGCGCGACGCGATGCAGCTCGGTATACAGAAAATAGTCGGGATCGGCCTCCAGCGCCTTGCGCGCGTTGAGCCGGCCATAGCCGGTAAGCTGGTCCCACCCGGGCGCTTCGACATCGTCGGCGGACATCAGCAGCATCCGTTCGACCTGTTCAGCTGTCAGCTTGGGGTTTTTCGCCAGGATCAGCGATGCGACTCCCGCGACGAAAGGCGAGGCGAAAGAGGTCCCGCTTGCGTGATAATATTTCGCTTCAGGGCCGACGATAGCCCGGCCGGCCGTGTATTCTTTGCTCCCCGCCATGACAAGCAGGTCGGTTCTTCGCGCGCGTAGTGACAGAATCTCCTCGCCGGGAGCGGAAATTTTGATGTATTTACCCCAGTTGGAAAAACCCATCCTTTTGTCCGCGTGATCGGTCGCGGCAACCGTGATGACATGCTCCAGGCCGGAAGGAGAGATGGTCGCGGTATCGTGTCCCTGGTTTCCCGCGGCCACGACAATGAGCGCGCCTTTGTTATAGGCGTAGTCCACGGCCCATTGAAGAATCTTCGATTTCTCCATCTCGAGTTGCTCGATGCTGATGTTGATGACGCGGGCGCCGTTGTCGGCGGCGTAGACCAACGCCTTCGCCATGTGCGAAGCGGCGCCGCGGCCCATAAAATTAAGCGCCCGGATCGGCATGATTTTCACGCCGCGATTGATTCCGGCGATACCTTCCTTGTTGTTGATGGTCGCCGCGATGATTCCGGAGGTAAAAGTGCCGTGGCCGTCGTTATCCCACGGGTTGTTGTCATTATCGATGAAGTTCCAGCCGATGACGTCGTCCACGAAGCCGTTCTTGTCGTCATCGACGCCGTTGCCCGGAATCTCCTTCGCGTTGATCCAGACGTTTTTCTTGGCGATATCGGGATGCACGTAATCGAGACCGGTATCGATCACGGCAACGATGACAGGATTCTTTTCGCCGTTCTCGATGTCCCAGGCGGACTTTCCCAAACCGGTCGGCGTTAGTCCGATTTTCCAGTGGCCCCACTGGTCCTGGTAGCCCTGTTTCCAGCTGCCCTTGGAATAGAGATAGGGGTCGTTGGGAGCACGTTCCTGGACCCGCAACTCGCGCGCGCAAACCGCTACCAGGAAAAATGCGAAAACGGCGCCGCCGTACCTCACCAAGCGGTTGCTCCTCGTCATTTCGCCTCCCATCGGATTACGGTGTCAGGCGGAGTAACTCCCCAGTCCCAGGACGGATCCGGGGCGTCATGGTCGTGCTGGCCTCGACCGCTGTCGACGTGCGCCGCGTGGTCGTGGCCCCTATAAGCGGTGAGCGGGGTGAAGATAACGCAAAAATTAATCTCAATCCAGCAGGGCTTCACTCCTTTCTCCTTCGCTCTTTTCTCGACGGTCTGAGGACTGTCTTGGACATGGCTGATCGTGCCGGCCGGGCCGTCGGCGATAACATCGCCGCCGAGCTTTTTTGCGTCTTCGGCGTTGTCGGTGCAGACGTTGCTGCCCTGTTCGGTGTTCATGAATGCGGTCGTTTCCTGAACCTGTTTCCCTTTCACGCCAGCCGGCCCCTTGGCGCCGCCCGCGGCGACTCTCGGAGGGCAGTTCTCGGCGGCCTTCTTCGCGTCGTCGAGCGCGTCCTTGGCTTTTTTCAGCGACTCGCTCGGATCCGACGCCTCGGTCTCCTTGCGGATAGCTTGCCTCGCCTTGACGGCGGTGCCATCGAGCTTGGACTTCATACCCTCGTTTGTCGTGTCTAATTTTCCGTTCTTAAACTCGCCTTCCTTGTTCGCTTTGTCGACCGCTTTGTCGAGCGCCTGCTGCGTTGCGGCGATATTCGCCAACGGAGTCGCCACCGACCAGTCCTCCGGCTTTAGGCCGGCTGCTTTCGCGTCGCTCAGTATCTTCTCCGACGCCTTGCTCAATTGCTCCTTCATTTCTTGCATGCCGTTTTCGACGGCCTTGACCGTATCGTCGACCTTATTATTGAGATCCTGAGCGGTCTTGTCTTTCTTGTCTTTGGCGTCCTGGGCCTCCTTCTGCTTTTTTTCCGCGTCCTTGATCAGGGCGTCGAGCGCTGTCTTATCCGCGGCGGTCTTGCATTTGTCGGCGGCGGTCTTCGCCTTGTCCGCCGCCTTGGCGGCATCGTCCGCTTTTTTCTTGGCGTCCTGCGTCTGGCGTTTCAGATCGGCCAGAGCCCTCGTCATGTACCTGTCGAGATCGCGGATCGTAGCGCCGATATCTTTGTCGAGCCCGGTCATTCCCTGGTTGTCCGGGGTGGCTTTGGCTTTAATGTCGGCGTTGACCTGTTGCGGACTCGGCGGGGCCGTTCCGGCAAGAGCGGGCAAAACGAACAAGAGGCTTAGAAACAAGACGGCCAGCGCCGACGATCTAACTTTCCAAATCATATATGCCTCTCTGCTGACCGACTACTTTGTATTCGGGATATTCGGCAGCTTCCGTCGTGTCGCGTCTCGGCTCCCCGGGCTGGCTCGGCGCTAAGCTCTGCTTTTTAGGGTCGGCTTTCGGCGCGGAACTCTGCTGCTTCGGCTTGTCGCCGCCTTTGGTCGGCCCGTCGTTCGGACCATCGTCGGAGTCGTCATCATCGCTCGCGCAGCTTTCAAAAAAGGACACGGGGACTCTTACGTACGCCCAGTTGCCGCCGATATAGACATAGCCCCCGCCGCCGCCTTTGTCTTTGGGAGTGACCGGTACGAATCCGCCCGGTTTAGGACCCGGCGTTGTCTGAGGCCCCGGCACATCGTCCGGTTTCCAGGTGTTCTGAGGCTTATCGGTCTTTGCGAAGTCGTCAGGGGTGGGCCTCTTGGGATCCTCCGGATCGAAGAAATGGATCGTAGCGCCAGGCGGGGGCCCGCCATAAGTTACGACCTTCAGGTTGATAACGACATATGCCTGCTTCACCGGCGGCTTCTCCGCCGGCTTGGTCTTCTCGGCCGTTGCCGCAAGCTGCAGGGGGGCAGAGGCATTGGCGGTGGCTGCGGTCCTGAAGAGGGGCGGGGGGACGGAGGCGCTGTACCCTATGTTCGTGATCCAGTTATCGAACCATGGGGTAAGCAAAGACGCTTGCCGGACGGCCGGCGCTAAACGGGGAGTCAGGTCGGATTTTTTCTTTGCGTCCGCCTCGGCTTTCTCCAGATCCTCCTTCCATTTCTTCGCGGCCGGATCCGTCTCCGGTTTTTTTTCAACGGGAGGTTTCCCCTTCTCCTTGACGGTTATCGTCTTTTTAGTAGCATCATAGGTGGTTTTAACGGTCCCGTTGGGACCGGGAGTCTCGATTACCCAAAGTTTGGGCCAATATTTAACTTTGGTTCCGTCGGCATAGATGACCTCGTCATATTGGTCCCCCTCTTTGTCCTTCTTCTTGCACGTGGCTACCGGTTGCTCATCCTTTTTTTTCTCAATCTCCGGCGGCAAGACTTTTTCCTGGGTCGTCCAGGGAACGGTAGGCGTTCCGGGTGTGACCACGGGGTCGTCCGCGCGGCTGTCGATGGCCGTGAGAAGAATTAAGGGTAGCAGGGCGAGTCTGGCGCAAACAAACCGGCTACATTTAATCATGGCCCGCGTGCTAACACAGCCTTCCCCTCCCTGTCAACAGGAAAGAACGTGGGGGAAAAAGCGATGGGAATTGTCCGGCTGTCAAGATGGACGGCGGAGTCGGTCCGAACGCCTTGTAACCTCTACGGAGAATCTGTATTTTACCAGGAAGGCAACGGCGCGGGCGCGATGAATCGCGCCCCTACGCCCGACGGAATCATGTTCGGCTTCATAAAAAAATTATCGGCACAAAGAATGAGCGCGAGATCAAGCGCATCCGGCCGATCGTCGGCAAGATCAGTCCCCTGGAACCTTGACACGAAAGGCTCACTCAGGGTCCAATCCTGCCGCGTATTGCCTTTAGCATCAGCGTATTGTAAATTGACCCTGCGCCTTACTTTAATAATGGAGACTTGCAGTCATGCATAAAACAAGTGTAACTGAGAAAGGACAGACGGTAGTTCCCGCGGCGATCCGAAAGCGGCTTAACATCAAGCCGAACTCTCAACTGGTATGGTCAACGGACGGGACAGTGATCGAGGTGACTCCGATTCCATCCGACCCCGTTACGGCGCTTCGGGGTTTCTCCGAAAAGCATCCGCTCCGCTCGGCCCTGCTGCGGAAGAGGCGGGAGGACAAAACGCTTGAGTAAAGGTTATCTTCTGGACACCTCCGCGATCTTTACTTTGACAGACAACGAAGAGGGGGCGGATCGGGTGGAGGATTATTTGGACCGGGGTAAAAAGGGCCAGTTCCCTGTTCACATTTCGGCGATGAGCGCGATGGAGCTCTACTATGTCACTTGCTCCGAGCGCAGCGAAGCCGAAGCCAACCGGCTCCTCTTTCTGGCCAGGGCGTTGCCGGTGAAAGAGTTGGCGTTGGAGAACGCCTTAGTGCTGCCGGCGGCGAGGATTAAGTCTCGGCATAAGGTATCCGTAGCCGACGCGTGGATTGCGGCGACGGCTATGGTTCACGACCTTACCGTCATTCATAAGGACCCGGAGTTCGAGCGGCTCCACGGCACGGTCTCTCTCGTCTCCCTTCCGTATAAACCAAAAAAAGTCAGGTAGATCCGCGTCTTTTTACGTTTCACGCCTTGTATCAGCAGGCCACGATCGTGTATTTTATTGAAGGCTGAAAGCTGGCCGTTTTCTTGTTTATGTTCGGCTTCATCAAAAAAATCGTCGGCACGAAGAACGAGCGCGAGATCAAGCGCATCGGTCCGATCGTCGAGAAGATCGGCGCGCTCGAGCCGGAGTACCAAAAGCTCACCGACGCGGAGCTGCGGCACAAAACCGACCAGTTCAGGGAAAGAATCAAAGAGGCCACCGCCGCATCGCGCGCCGCGCTCGACGAAGCCCAGGCCCAGGCCTCGGCTGCCAGCGTCGAGGAGCGGGAGGGGTTAAAGACCGAAGCGGAGAATCTCGAAAAGCAGTTGCGCCAGGCCGTGGCCGACGCGCTGAACGGGATTCTCCCGGAAGCCTTCGCCGCGGTGCGCGAGGGGTCGAAGCGGACGATCGGGCTGCGCCACTTCGACGCGCAGATGATCGGCGGCATCGTGCTGCACGAAGGCAAGATCGCCGAGATGAAGACCGGCGAAGGGAAAACGCTCGTCGCCACGCTGCCGTTTTATCTGAACGCGCTCGAAGGGAAGGGGGCGCATCTCGTCACCGTCAACGACTATCTGGCGCGGCGCGACGTCCAGTGGATGGGGCCGATCTACCACGCGCTCGGGCTCTCCGTGGCGTCCATCGTCCACGACGAGAGTTATCTCTTTGATCCCGCTTACATCACCCAGGACTACCGCTATTTGAATTTGCGGCCCGTTTCGCGCCAGGATGCCTATCGCGCCGACATCACCTACGGGACCAACCACGAATTCGGCTTCGACTACCTGCGCGACAACATGAAATTTTCGCTGGAGGAATACGTCCAGCGGGAGCTCAACTACGCCATCGTCGACGAGGTGGACAATATATTGATCGACGAGGCGCGGACACCGCTGATTATTTCCGGCCCGGCGGAGGAATCGACCGACAAGTATTACAACATCAACCGGATGATTCCCAAGCTCCAGCGTGGCGCGGTGATCCAGGGAGACCCGTCGCAGGAAAATCGCGCCGCCATCGAGGCGCAGGGCGACTACACGGTCGATGAGAAGAGCCGGACGGCGACGCTGACCGAAACCGGAGTCGCCAAGGCCGAGCGGCTCCTCGGCATTCACAACCTCTACGACCCGCGCCACATCGAGACGCTGCACCATGTGTTGCAGGGGCTGAAGGCCCACGCGCTGTTCAAGCGCGACGTGGACTACGTGATCAAGGACGGCGAAGTCATTATCGTGGACGAGTTCACCGGCCGCCTGATGCCCGGACGGCGCTGGTCGGACGGGCTCCACCAGGCGGTCGAGGCCAAAGAGGGCGTGCACATACGGGAAGAGAACCAGACGCTGGCGACGATCACGATCCAAAACTATTTCCGGATGTACAAAAAGCTGGCCGGCATGACCGGCACGGCCGACACCGAAGCGCCGGAGTTCAAGAAGATCTACAAGCTCGACGTGCTGGTGATCCCGACCCACCGCAACATGATCCGCGCGGACCAGGCCGACGTTGTCTATAAGAGCGAGAAGGAGAAGTTCGACGCGGTGGTGGAGGAGATCGAAGAGCGCCACAAAAAAGGCCAGCCGATCCTGGTCGGAACGACTTCGGTCGCCAAATCCGAACGCGTCTCGCGCCTGCTCAAGCAAAAGGGCGTCAAGCACAACGTCTTGAACGCGGTCAACCACGAGGCCGAGGCGAACATCATCGCGCAGGCGGGCCGCTTCGGCACGGTGACGATCGCCACCAACATGGCCGGCCGTGGGACCGACATTCTGCTCGGCGGCAACCCGGAGTTCCTGGGCCGGTCGGACATGGAAAACGAATGGATCAACCGCGCCTCCAAATCGCCGCAGCAGGGGGCGCCGCGCTACGAGGACGCGCTGAGAGAGTTGAGAGAGAAGCACCGGGAGGAAGTCCAGAAGGCCGAGCGGCAATACAAGAAGCAGGGGGAAGCCTACGAGCAGCAGCGGGGCGAAGCGCTCAAGCAGCTCACCGAAAGCCAGCGGCGGCTGCGCGAGCTGTCGCCGTTCCGCGCCTTGCGGGAAGACTACGACGACATCTCGACCACCGAGCTGATCAGCGCGCTCCATGAATTAAGAGGCCTGCCGGAGCGCTACCTCCAGGCGAAGGAGAGCCTCGATCAATCTCTGCTGGCAGCGGGCGACGCGGTGAGCGGGGAGCCACGCCGGGCTTTCGAGGAGGCCCGCCAGAGCTTTGACGCGCACCTCGGCCGCTGGCAGCAGGAGAACGGCAAGCGCGGCGAAATCATGGAAGCGCTCGACGAGCAGCGGCGCAACTACGAGCAGCGCGTGAACGACTACGAATTCATCGTCGCCAACGGCCTGCTGTCGCGCGGCGAGCACGCGGCGGAGGTTGCGCGCTATGAGGCGGCGCACGCCGCCTTCGAGGAAGCGGAGGCGCGCTGCGAAGAGCTGCGCATCCCCTACGAAGAGGCGCTGCGCGAAGCGCAGACGAATTACGAATCGAAGAGACAGGAGTACGTGCGCGTGGTGGATGAGGTCCGGGAGCAGATGGAGAAGGCGCCGGAGGACTACCGCCGGAAATACGATGACATCCTGGGCAAGTACACGAAGGGCTGCGCCGAAGAGCGGGAAAAAGTCATCGCCGCCGGCGGGCTGCACATCATCGGCACGGAGCGCCACGAAAGCCGCCGGATCGACAACCAGTTGCGCGGCCGGTCGGGACGCCAGGGAGATCCCGGCTCGTCCCGCTTCTATCTCTCGCTCGAAGACGATCTCATGCGGATCTTCGGCGCCGAGCGCATCCAGGGAATCATGACGCGCATGGGGATGGAAGAGGGGGTGCCGATCGAGCACCGGCTGGTGACGCGCGCCATCGAAAACGCGCAGAAGAAAGTGGAAGCGCACAACTTCGATATCCGCAAGCACCTCCTGGAATACGACGACGTGATGAACAAGCAGCGCGAGGTGATCTACCACCAGCGCAAGCAGGTGCTCCAGGGCGAGAATCTCAAGGAAGAGGTGATGGATATGGCGTCCGGGCTGGCGGAGGAGATCGCGGCCCGATACGCGGACAAGAACGTCCATGCCTCCGAATGGGACTTTAAGGGGCTGGGCGAGGCGCTTTACCATCAATTCGCCTTCCGTTTCGAATTGCCGGCGGAGGAGGCGGAGAGTATTACGCCCGAAGAGCTGCCGGAGAAAGTCGCCGAGCAAGTCATGCGGTTCTACGCCGACAAGGAACAGCGGTTCGGCGTCGATATGTTGCGCCAGTTGGAAAAGATCGTCCTCTTGCAGACGATCGACAGCCTGTGGAAAGACCACCTCCTCGGCATGGACCATCTCAAGGAAAGCGTCGGGCTGCGCGGCTACGGGCAGAAGAACCCGCTGCAGGAATATCAAAAAGAGGGCTTCGAGATGTTCGAGGAGATGGTCCACCAAATCCAGGAGGACGTGGCGCAGAAGCTCTTTACGGTCGAGATGGCGCGCGAGGCAGCGATGGAAGAGCTGCAGGTGCAACACCGTCCCCAGAGAATGGTGCTGAGCCACGGGGCGGAGGGAGGCGAGCCGGCGCCGTCCGCTCCCGTCAAGCGGCAGGCCGCCAAGGTCGGCAGGAACGATCCCTGCTCGTGCGGCAGCGGGAAAAAATATAAAAGATGTTGTGGAAAATAGAGCAAAGAGCAACTAGAAGACAGAATCCAGAAAACAGAATTCAGAAGATGGAAGAAGGCGCCAAGAAAAGTTAGAAGAAATCCGGTCCGGATTTTGACTTCTGAATTCTGGCTCCTGAATTCTGACTCGCGACTTGGGGTGTGGAGGAGATGGGTATGATCACCGTTCCCGGCTTCCGATTCGCGGGCGTCGCCTGCGGCATCAAGAAGAGCAAGAAGAAAGATCTGGCGCTGATCGTCTGCGAACGGCCGGCGACCGCCGCCGCGATCTTCACCACCAATCGCTTCAAGGCCGCTCCGGTCCTGCTGGGAATGAAGCGGCTTAGGCGGGGCAAGATTCAGGCGGTCGTCGTCAACAGCGGCAACGCCAACGCCTGCACCGGCGCGCGGGGAATGCGGGACGCCGAAGCGACCTGCCGCGAGGCCGGCCGCCTGCTCGGGATCGATCCCGACCTGGTTTTTCCTTCCTCGACCGGGATCATCGGCGTTGCACTCCCGATGGAGAAGTTGCGGGAAGGAGTCCGCAAGGCCGTTGAAAATCTCGCGCCGGACAATTTTTCCCTGGCGGCGGAGGCGACGATGACGACGGACAAGTTCACCAAGGTCGCCTCCGCGACCTTCCGCGTCCACGGAAAAAAGATGACGGTTGCCGGCATGGTCAAAGGCGCGGGCATGATCGCGCCGAATATGGCGACGATGCTCGCCTATCTGCTCACCGACGCCGCCGTCCAGCCGCGCTTTCTGCGAGCCGCGCTCAAGCGGACCGCCGGGAAAACCTTCAACTGCACCACAGTAGACGGCGACACCAGCACTAACGACACGGCGCTGCTATTGGCGAGCGGTGTCGCCGAAAATCCGCCCATCCAGGCCGGGAGCCGTCAGGCCGTCTCTTTCGAGCGCGCGCTCTTCAAGGTCATGAAGAGGCTCGCGATCAAGCTCGTCGAAGACGGCGAAGGCGCGACCAAAGTGGCGGAGATTCAAGTTGAAGGCGCGAAGTCCAGCGCCGAGGCGAAGAAAGTCGCGTTCGCCGTGGCCAACTCGCAGCTCGTCAAGACCGCCTTCCACGGCTCGGACCCCAACTTCGGCCGCATCCTGGCCGCAGTCGGATATTCCGGCGTCCCGGTCAATCCGGAGAAAGTCACGCTTGCGTTCGATGACGTCCTGGTCGCGCGGGGCGGCGTCGGTCTCCGGTCGAAAGAGCGCGAAGCCGCAAAGGTGTTGGCGCGCCGCTCGTTTACCGTGAAGATCCATCTCGGCCAGGGAACGGAGTCGGCTTCCGTCTGGACATCCGATCTCAGCCACGACTACGTGCGGATCAACTCCGCCTACCGGACGTAGGTACGAAGGGAAATAGCCATCCCTGCCTTAAAACCGGCGCTCAGGCAAAGTTGACAGGTCAGCGCGTTATCGGATACTCTCCACGACAAATTGAGGATCAGCGACGCGCAGACCCTTTCTGCTGGGCTGTTTAAGTTCTCGAAAGCGGGCCGGCGGAAGGTTGCGGGACATTTTTGAGTTCTCAGCGGCTGACCCTCAAAAGTAAATTCCTATCACTTAAAGGGGAACAACTGGGCTTTCATTGGCGGAAGCGCCCGAACCTTGTAGGAAAAATGATACCTTCAGGGAAATCAACCGGAGCAGTCATGGGGATCAGCTGCGCCCTAGCCGCCCTGACGATCGTGATTCTGACCGGCACCGCCGCCCAGACCACGGACATCACTGGCAACGAGCTCAAGAAGGCCCTGGAGGAGAATCCCGACGTGCTCATCGAGGCGATCAAGGCCAACAAGAAGGCCATCTTCGACATCATTAACCAGACGGGGGCCGAGGAGCAGGCCCGCGCGCAGAAGGAGGCCGAGGAGGCCGAAAAGAAGGCCTACGAGGACTCCTTCAAGAACCCTCTCAAGCCCGCGATCGACGACAAGACCCGGATCCGCGGCGAGAAGGACGCCAAGTACACTCTGGTCGAGTACGCGGACTTCCAGTGCCCCTTCTGCGCGAGCGCCTACCCGACGGTAGAGGAGTTGAGGAAGAGGCACGGCAATGACCTGCGCTTCATCTTTAAGCACCTGCCCCTGCCCTTCCACCCCCAGGCAATGCCCGCCGCCCGGTGGCTCGAGGCCGTCGCGATCCAGTCACCTGAGAAGGCCTGGAAGTTCCACGACATCCTCTTCGAGAACCAGGAAAAGCTCGGGGTCGACTTGTTCAAGAAGATCGCCAAGGACCTCGGCCTCGACGTGGAGAAGTGCGAGAAGGAAGCAGAGAGCCAGGCCGTGAAAGACCGCATCGCCGCAGACACCGAGGAAGCCAGGAAGTTAGGCTTCAACGGCACCCCCGGCTTCCTGCTCAACGGCATCCCGGTGAAGGGCGCCTACCCGGTCGAGTACTTCGAGGGGATCATCAAGAAGCTCGAGGCCACAAGAGCCAATTAGAAAACATGGCGCCAAGTCTTGCCTAACACATCGAAAAAAAAATAAAGCCTGAAAGAGAAGAAGCGGTTAGCTGGAAACCGGTGGTCGTTTTGGAAGAGCCCCATGCCCCACCGGATAGCAAGCCTCCAAGACCAGAAACCACTTTCGACCCCTCTTAACTCGCAGCTCGTTTGAGCCTTTCTTACCGTAGGCTGGCGGGCAATGTTCAGCCCTATCTTGAGACCCGGCCAGAAGTTGACATAAGACCACATACCGGATACTCTCCACGACAAATCTGGGATCAGCGCCGCTCGCACCCTTATCTGCTGGGTGGTTTGGGCTCTCGAAAGCGGGTCGGCGGAAGGTCCTCACTGGAAATTTTAGTTCTGTACGGCTCACCCTTCAAAGGAAATTCCTGTCACTACCAACTAGAGGGAAACGATGCGTTCTGGAAATTCGCCAGGGCGATTTACGCCCGCACGCAATCCAATGGAAGCGGTTTTCCTCCTGAAAGTAGGCGCACAATCCCTGGAGGCCTTCAAAGTAGCAATAGACAAGCTGCTGGAGATAAAAGCTCCGGGTAAAGACGAGGGTGCCAATCCATAGAGCGTGCGAAGCGCTGAGCAGTAATAGAGAGGGGATACTACCATGAAGAAATTGCTAACGCTGGCCTTAGATCTCGTGGTGCTGGCTGTCTTGACCGGTCCTGCCGTAGCACAACAGCAGAAGGTGAGCTGCGCCAACCCTCCGCCCGCGACTACCTACAATACGGGGGGCACCAGCGCCAACAATGTCCCGCTCAACCAGTGCTACAAGAACAGCGTCGGCGAATGTCTCTACAACTTCGCGGCCCCGGGGACCGCTGGCGGCTGGAACACTAGCTGCCCGCCCGCCATAGCCGGCAGCAACTGTTGCGGCTGGACGCCGTCCCCGGCAACCAGCCACTTTGACATCCGGAAAGTCACGGGTAACACCCCGATCCCGGGTTCGTACGTGTTCAACGTGACCTGCACTGTGAATGGTGCGCCATATACCGTTACGCCGAATCCGGTGACCGTCGTGTTACCGAGTCCGGGCGTTGCCACCGTCAACGTGCCTGCGGGCGCCCTGTGCATCGTCAAGGAAGTTGCACCAACGGGCAGTTGGAACGACCCAGTATATACGGGCAGCGGTGTGGCGGTGGTGATGGGAGCACCGTGGGAAGCCAAGGTCGGCCCCATCACCGCGAACGGCGGAGTGGTCAATGTCGCAAACCAGCCGAAGAAGGTGGATACGGTTCGCTTTGACATCCGGAAAGTCACGGGTAACACCCCGATCCCGGGTTCGTACGTGTTCAACGTGACCTGCACCGGGCCTGGTGGGCCGTATACCGGGCCGAATCCGGTGACCGTCGTGTTGCCGAGTCCGGGCGTGACCACGGTCAACGTGCCTGCGGGCGCCATTTGCATCGTCACGGAAACGCCACCCGCACCCGCGGGCAGTTGGAGCGACCCGGTATATACGGGCAGCAGTGTGACGGTGACGCAGGGTGGGCCGTTGGAAGCCAAGGTCGGCCCCATCACCGCCAACGGCGGTGTCGTCACGGTGGCGAACAGGCGGAAAGAGGTGCCCATGAACCGCCTGGACATCCGGAAAATCACAGGTGATACCCCGATCCCCGGTTCGTATGTGTTCAACGTAACCTGCACCGTGAATGGTGCGCCGTATACCGTTACGCCGAATCCGGTGACCGTCGTGTTGCCGAGCCCGGGAGTCACCACCGTCAACGTGCCTGCGGGGGCTCTGTGCATCGTCACGGAAACGCAACCCACGGGCAGTTGGGATCCGCCTACCTATACAGGCAGCGGTGTAGCGGTGATAATGGGAGCGCCGTGGGAAGCCAAGGTCGGCCCCATCACCACGAACGGCAGCGTCATGGTGACGAACCGGCAGAAGGTCGTGACGGGCGGCGTCTGTTCCTATCAGTTCACAGCCAACCTGAATGTGGGCACGCAGATTCCCAGCACGGTCGGGGGAATCGCTGGGGCACCCCTCAACCCCCAAACCAACAACGGCACAGTCGAAAAATACTGTTACGGCAACTCGGCAGCCAATTGCGCGACGTACGGTGGTTTGTACGGATGGGGGGAAGCCATGGCCTACGCTCCCAGCAACAACAATGATCTGACAGGCGCAAGGGTGCAGGGGATCTGCCCGGCCGGCTTTCATATTCCCAGCCACCTGGAGTGGGCTCGCTATGAATACTGTCTGGAGAGCGGTGTGGCTCCAACAGGTCCGACGCCGCTAGCTACATTTCAGAATCAATTGACTGGTTGGAGGGGATCCACCGCCGCAGGCGTCGGGCCGGGCGTCAAAATGAAAATACCCTTTGGCTCCTTCTCACCGCCCTGGACCGGCACCAACGCGACTGGCTTTGCCGCGCTGCCGTCCGGCTCCCGCATCCTCACCACGGGCGTGTTTGACAGTTTGGGTTACCGGGCCAACTACTGGTCGGCGACGCAGGGTTCCCCTGCTACCAGAGCGTCGAGCGTGGTGTTGGACACTGCCAGCAGCTCGGGACGGTCAGGCCGCGATCTGACTCCCAAGGACTACGGATTGAGCGTGCGGTGTATGCAGAACTACTGATGCGCGCCGGCAGAAGAATCGGAAAATCAATCCCGGCGCAATTCCGGTTCGCCGAGCCGACGCGCCGGGAGCAGGTGTGGAACATGTCCCGGACTGCGCATCATGGGCCTTATGTTCATGCTTGCTTCCTCCTCCCTGGAAGATGAGCGCGATCCGAGCTAGTCTTGAGCGGGATTATCGGTCAGTTACCGAGCAATCTATTCCAACCGGAAGTCATCAAAAAAATCCTTCAGCACTTGGGTCTGTGGGAAGAATCAAATGCCCCGCCCAAAACAGGTACGTAAGTTCCCATCATGTAGTCTCGAGCTTCTTCCTGAGCACTTCATTTACGACCTGCGGATTCGCCTTGCCGCGCGTCGCCTTCATCACCTGGCCGACGAGAAAGCCGAAAACCTTCTCGTTGCCGGCCCGGTAGTCGGCCGCCTGCGCTGCGTTCGCGGCGAGGACCTCGGCAATCGCCTGCTCGATGCCGCTCACGTCCGACACCTGTTCCAACCCTTGGTCGCGGACGATCTTCTCCGGCGGCTCCCCGCGCTCAAGCATCTGCTCGAAGACCTTCTTGGCGATCTTGCCGCTGATCTTTCCCTCGTCGATCATTTTGACCATCGCCGCCAGGTGTTCCGGTGGGATAGGCCAGTCGGCGATACGGAGCGCGTCATCCAATTTTCTCTCCTTGATGACGCGGAAAAGATCCCCCATCACCCAGTTGCTGAGCGCCTTTGGGTTGGCGTGCGTTTTGACCGCCGTCTCGAAGTAGTCCGCCACGTCCTTGCGACTGGTTAGTAGCTCGGCGTCGTACGGCGGCAGGTTGTAGTCGGCGGTAAAGCGCGCTTTGCGCGCCTCCGGCAGCTCGGGGAGGCTCGCTTGAATCTCTCCGATCCATTTCTCGTCCACGACCAGGGGCAGCAGGTCGGGGTCGGGAAAATAACGGTAGTCGTGCGCCGCTTCCTTCGAGCGCATCGATCGGGTAACCTCGCGCTCGGCGTCCCACAGGCGCGTTTCCTGGACGAGCTTGCCGCCTTCCGAGAGAGTCGCAATCTGCCGCTCGATCTCGTGGGCGATCGCCTTCTCCACCGCCTTGAACGAGTTCATGTTCTTGACCTCGACTTTGGTGCCGAGCTCGCTTGAGCCGGTGGGGCGCACGGAGACGTTGGCGTCGCAGCGGAAGCTCCCTTCCTCCATGTTGCCGTCGCAGATTTCCAGATATTGCAGGATGGCGCGCAGGTTTTTGAGATATGCGCTCGCCTCCTCGGCGCTCCGTATATCGGGCTCGCTCACGATCTCCACCAGCGGGACGCCGGTGCGGTTGAGATCGACGAGGCTGAAGTCGCCGCGGGCCTCGTGGATGTTTTTCCCCGCGTCCTCTTCCATGTGGATGCGCGTGAGCCCGATCTTTTTCTTCGCGCCGCCCGCCTCGATTTCGATAAAGCCGTTGCGGCAGAGCGGCAGCTCGTACTGGCTGATCTGATAGCCCTTGGGAAGGTCGGGGTAAAAATAGTTTTTCCGCGCCCACCGGCTGGTGCGGGCGATCTCGCAGTGGGTCGCCAGCCCCGCGCGAATGGCGAACTCAACGACCTTTTTATTCAACACCGGCAGGACGCCGGGAAATCCCATGCAGACCGGGCAGGTGTTGTGGTTCGGCGCCTCACCGAATCGTGTCGAGCAGCCGCAGAAGATCTTCGACTCGGTCAGGAGCTGCGCGTGGACCTCAAGGCCGATGACGGGCTCAAACGGCATAAAGGACTCCAATGCAAAATGCAAAATGCAAATTGCAAAATTCAAAGTGACCGGAAGGTTTTGCTTCGACTCTTAGGCTTCTATTTTGCATTTTTCACTTTGCACTTTTCATTTTGCGTTTAAAGCTTCGGTTTTCGTTTATGCCACTCCGTCGCCTGCTCATACGCGTAGGCGATTCGCAGTATCGTCGCTTCATCGAAGTGCTTGCCGATGATCTGCATGCCGATCGGCAATCCGTTCCCGTCGAAGCCGCAAGGGAGGGAGAGGCCGGGAAGCCCTGCAAGGTTGACCGAGATCGTGAAGATGTCCGAGAGATACATCTGGAGCGGGTCCTGCGTCTTCTCGCCGATCTTAAACGCCGTCGTCGGCGCGGTCGGCGTGACGATGACGTCGCAGTTTTTGAACGCCGCATCGAAGTCCCGCTTGATGAGCGCTCTCACCTTTTGCGCCTTGAGATAGTAGGCGTCGTAGTAGCCCGCGGAGAGGGCGTAGGTTCCGAGCATGATGCGCCGCTTTACCTCGGGGCCGAAGCCTTCCTGTCTGGTTTTCATGTAGGTCTCGGTCAGGTCCTTGGCCGGCGCGCGATAGCCGTATTTCATGCCGTCATAGCGCGCCAGGTTCGAGCTCGCCTCCGCCGTGGCGATGATGTAGTAAACGGCCACCGCATACTCGCTGTGCGGCAGCGAAATCTCGGTGACTTCGGCGCCGTTTTTCTCCAATAGCCGAATGCCGTCTTTCACCGCTTTTTCCACTTCAGCCTGCATTCCGGGGATAAAATACTCCTTCGGCATCCCGACCCGGAGACCTTTCACGCCGCCGTCGAGTCGGCTCGCATAGGCGGGAACCGGAACATCGACCGAGGTCGAGTCGCGCGGATCTTTCCCGGCGATTGTCTCCAGCATGAGCGCGCAGTCGGTCACGTCTTTGGTCATCGGGCCGACTTGGTCCAATGAAGAAGCGAAGGCGATGACGCCATAGCGGCTGACCCGGCCGTAGGTCGGCTTCAGCCCGACGATACCGCAGCAAGCGGCCGGCTGGCGAATCGAGCCGCCGGTGTCAGTGCCGAGCGCGGCGATGCATTGGTCGGCGGCGACGGCGGAGGCGGAGCCGCCGGAGGAGCCTCCGGGAACGCGCTCCGTGTCCCACGGGTTGCGGGTGACGCCAAAGGCCGAATTTTCGGTGGACGAGCCCATCGCGAACTCATCCATATTGGTCTTGCCCAGGATCACGGCGCCGCTCTCCTTGATCTTTCTCACGGCGGTGCCGTCATAGGGCGGAACGAAATTGCCGAGAATCTTCGACGCGCAGGTGGTCGGCACGTTCCGGGTTATGAAGATATCCTTGAGCGCGATGGGCACGCCCATGAGCCGCGGGCAGTCGCCGCCGTCCTTCAAGCGTTCGTCGGCCTGCCGCGCCTCTCTCAACGCGCTCTCCCGGCAGAGCGCGAGGTAGGAGTGAAACCGCTCGTCGGTCGCGGCGATTCGGTCGAAGATCGACTCCGTGACCTCGACCGAGGAGAGTTCGCGGCGGCGCAGCTTTTCGCTCAGCTCGTGGAGAGTGAAGGCGTAAGCGTTCATTCGATGATCTTGGGAACCTTGAAGAAGCTGTTTTCTCTAGCGGGCGCGTTCGCCAAAAGTTCTTCCGGATGCGGTTCGTTAGCCACCCGGTCTTCGCGAAAGGCGTTGACGACGTCCACGGCATGGGCGAGCGGTTCGACCTTTTCCGTGTCGAGCCGATCGAGCTTTGCCATGTACGACAGAATGGCGTCGAGCTGGCCGGTCAATAGATCTTCTTCTTCGGGCGAGAGCTGCAAGCGGGCCAGAAGGGCGACGCGCCGGACCTCTTCGGGAGTGATTTTCATAGGAGCTTTTTAACATAGCGGTCAGTAATCGGCAATCGCGCATCCCGCATCGCGCATCGCGCATCCCCAATCATGATTTTCATTGCAGTTCCGCCCTGTTTTAGTTAACAATAGCGGACATGAAACGTCCTCAAGCGTGGTTGTCGGAGGAGATCGCTTTGCGCGCGGAGCCGACCACGCAGTTGGAGGACGAAGGCTATTTGGAAGGTTTCAAGCGCATCGCCGGCCTGGATGAAGTCGGGCGCGGGCCGTGGGCCGGACCGGTAGTCGCGGCGGCGGTGATCTTTCCGCGTGGCCTGGTCCATTCCGAGATTCGTGATTCCAAACTCCTTTCCGCCGGGCGGCGCGAGGAGTTGTCGGTTTGGATCAAAGAGAGAGCGGCGGCCTGGGCGCTTGGCGTCGTGGGACCGGAGGAGATCGATCGAATCAATATCTTGCAGGCGACTCTCCTGGCGATGGGCAGCGCGGTAGAGCAGTTGAAGCCGTCGCCCGATCTGCTGTTGATCGATGGGACGCACGTCGTGCCGTTGGCGTATTTGAATACGGGGGGCGACATAGTACGGGCGCCCGGCCGGTCGCCCCTACACCCTCATTTCCCAACCCAGCGGGCGATCAAGAAAGGCGATCGTATCTGCCACGCGATCGCCGCCGCGTCGATCGTCGCCAAGGTCGCTCGCGACCAGATGATGGCGGAGTACGACAGGCAATATCCAGGTTACGGCTTCGCGCAGCACAAAGGCTACGGCGCGCCCGCGCATGAGGAAGCGCTCAGACGCCTCGGGCCGTCGCCGATCCACCGCCGTAGCTTCAGGCCGGTGAGGGAGTGCGCGCCGGCAGCGCTTCGCGGGGAAGCCGTCAGTGGTCAGCTATCCTTACGGAAGTAGGCAGGAGAATCGAGGATAGAAGATAGAGGATGGAAAGAGAAAGGCAAGAAGCGGCGACTCATATCAAACAGCCGAGCGCTGATCGCTGCCCGGTCCGTAGTCAGTAGTCAGTAGTCAGTGGTCCTTCCCCATGCAAACCCAAAAGCAGGTCGTCGGAAAAGAGGGCGAGGAGATTGCGGAGAGCTATCTTAAGAAGAAGGGCTTTCGGATGGTGGAGCGGAATTACCGCTGTCGCGGCGGGGAGGTGGACCTGATCGCGCTCGATCGGCGCGTGATCGTCTTCGTCGAGGTGAAGGCTCGCAACGATGCGAGTTTCGGCAGCCCGCTGGAGTCGGTCCACCGGCGCAAGCAGCAGCGGATGACGCGGGCGGCGCTGATTTTTCTAAGCGAGCATAAGCTCCACCATCGGGAGGCGCGATTCGACGTCGTCGGCATCTCCCTCACCGCCGGTGCGCCGGTGGTGGAGCATATACAGAATGCGTTCGAAGTGACGTGGTAGTAGGCAAAAGGCAGGAGGCAGAAGGCCGGAAACGTCGTTCGTCCGACGGAATACGAAATACGAGATACGAAGATGCTTGACATCAAACTGCTGAGAGAAAAGCTGGAGGCGGTCAAAGAGCGTCTCGCTAGGCGCGGGGCGAAGATCGACTGGGAGCGGTTCGTCGCGCTCGATCGGGAGCGGCGCGAGTCGCTCGCCAAGATTGAGAGACTTAAAGAGAAGAAAAATCTGCTCTCAGGTGAGATCGGCAAGCTCAAGAAGTCCGGCGGGGATGCGGCGGCGCTCATGCGCGAAGTTGAAGAGGTGACACAGGCGATCCGCGAGGGAGAGAAGCCTTTGGCGGAGGTGGAAAAGGGGTTCGACGAGTTTATGCTGACGGTGCCGAATCTGCCGCATGAAAGCGTGCCGGTGGGGGGAGGACCCGACGACAACCCCGAAGTTCGACGGTGGGGCGAGATCCCGCGCTTCGAGTTCAAGCCGAAGCCCCATTGGGAGATCGGGGAGGAATTGAGCATCCTCGACTTTGCCCGCGCGGGAAAAATCGCCGGGGCGCGCTTTGTCGTCTATCACAAAGAAGGAGCATTGCTGGAGCGGGCGCTGGCCAACTTTATGCTTGCCATCCACACGCGCGAGAGCGGCTATGCCGAGGTGTTTCCACCCTCGATCGTCAACACCGCTTCACTCACCGGAACCGGTCAATTGCCTAAATTTGCCGCCGACCTGTTCAAGCTCGAAGGCACCGACTATTGGCTGAGCCCGACGGCGGAGGTGCAGGTGACCAACCTGTTCCGTGGAGAAATTCTCGATCCCGACCGACTGCCGCTCAAGCTCTGCGCCTGGACCGCCAACTTCCGCTCCGAAGCCGGGAGCTACGGCAAGGACACGCGAGGCATCATTCGCCTGCACCAGTTCCAAAAGGTGGAGCTGGTGAAGTTCGTCCGTCCGGAGCAGAGTTACGATGAGCTTGAATCCCTCACCCGCGACGCGGAGACGATACTACAGAGGCTCGGACTGCCTTACCGCGTGGTCGCGCTCTGCACGGGAGACTTGGGATTCGGCGCGGCCAAGACGTACGACATCGAAGTCTGGCTGCCGGGCCAGAACGCCTACAAGGAGATTTCGTCCTGTTCGAATTTCGAAGCGTTTCAGGCGCGCCGCGCCGCCCTCCGTTATCGTTTGCCGGGGAAGACGCGGAGCGACTTTGTCCACACGCTGAACGGCTCCGCTCTCGCCGTGGGGCGGACGCTGGTCGCCGTGCTGGAGAACTACCAGCAGAAAGACGGCACGGTGATCGTGCCGAAAGCGCTGCGGCCCTATATGGGCGGTCTGGAATGCATCACGTAAAGGAGTTTTCAGTTTTAGTTTTAAGTCGCCTTTCGGCTCTCAAAGGAAAACTAAGAACTAAAAGTTGCAACTTACTATGCGACTACCGATACAGCTCTTCATTTTGATGCTCTCAGCGGGGGTAGCTTGGGCAACATCGAGCGTGGTGCTTCAGGTGTGCTCTGCGCCGGATCGGGATCCCGACACGATCATAAAGGCCTGCACATCCGCAATCGAGTCGGGGGAACTGGGAGAGGGATTTGGGCTCGTCTTCTATAGCCGGGGCAATGCATACGAGAGAAAGGGCGATTACGAACGCGCGATTCAGGACTATGACGAAGCGATTCGAAGAGAACGAAAGTATGCCCCCGCCTACTACAACCGGGGGAATGCCTACCAGGGTAAGGGGGATTATGAACGCGCGATTCAGGACTACGACGTAGCCATCCGGTTGAAACCGCAGGATGCGCTGGCCTTCAATAACCGGGGCAGCGCCTACATGCGCAAGGGAGATTACGCACGCGCGATTCAAGATTACGACCAAGCCGTCCGGCTGGACCCAAACTATCCCCCGGCCTTCAATAACCGGGGCAGTGCCTACATGCGCAAGGGAGATTACGACCGTGCGATTCAAGATTACGACCAAGCCGTCCGGTTAAACTCGAACTATTCGCTGGCCTTCCGCAACCGCGGAGTCACACAGTTCTATCGCGGCGAATTTGCCGCGGCCGAGGCGGACTTCTCCAAAGTGCTGCTGCTGGGATCCCAAGAGGCATACTATCTGGTTTGGCTTTACCTCGCTCAGAGTCGCGGGGGGAACAACCAAGCCCGAGATCATCTGGCAGGCGGCGCGAGAGCGTTTGATCTGGACGACTGGCCGGGTCCAATAATTTCTATGTATCTGGGTAGAATTCGCCCGCAGGAAGCGATGGAAGCGGCCGTCGGCAAAAACCCGATGAAGGAGACGGAAATGCAGTGCCAGGTTTACTTTCATATCGGCCAGCTCTTACTCATGGAAGGGCGCAAGAACGAGGCCGTTCAAACATTTAAGGCCGCGATTGCGACGGGCGCGTCGGCTTCGTACGAATATAATGGGGCGAAAGCCGAACTCAAACGGATGGGATACTAGGACAGAAGGCCGGGCGTAGTTCGGCGGGATACAGGATGCGCGATGCGGGTCGTCGCCCGTCGTTCGCCCGCTGAAATACGACAGGCGAAATACGTTGTACGATCTGCCGGAGAACTTGCCTATTCCGCGATGACTGTTTACTATAAACCGACCGTGCCTCAGGAGGGGTGGCCGAGCGGTTTAAGGCACCGGTCTTGAAAACCGGCGTCCACTTCGTGGACCGCGAGTTCGAATCTCGCCCCCTCCGCCAGAAAATGAAAAGCCCGCTTTCGGGCTTTTGATTTTCAGAGCATTGGAGCGTTGGACAATAGAGCATTAGGCCGGCGCGACAATGCGGTCTATTGTTCTATTGGAGCTGATTGCTGAAGGCTAAAAAACCGACAGCTTCTTTGCTAGAATTTGGAGAGATGGCCGAGTGGTCGAAGGCGCACGCCTGCTAAGCGTGTGTACCCCAAAAGGGTACCGAGGGTTCGAATCCCTCTCTCTCCGCCATTAGTTCGTCTCTCGTGTTCGTGCTCGTGGGGAGGAGATTGTAATTCACGAGCACGAGCGACGAGCACGATCACGGGTTCGCGCCCGTAGCTCAATTGGACAGAGCACCAGACTACGGATCTGGGGGTTGGGGGTTCAAATCCCTCCGGGCGCGCCATTCCTGAAAGCAGCATTCTAATACGCGGGAACCGAAAGCACCCCCCCTGGGCCTACCCCGGCGCATCGATCGTCATTGACGATTGAGAATCAGAACAAAAAAGAGTATTAGTAACAAGTTATCGCTTCTTCGGGCCGATGAAGGCAAGAGTCGGCGGTTGCAGTCGAGAACGCCCTCCCGATTGGGAATAGCGCACGCCGACGGCAAGGATCGAGCCGCGAGATATGTATCCTGGCAAGCGATGGATCGGGCCGCTCCTGACCCTGGCGACGATCGCGGCGATTGAGTTATTGGCGCGCACTGTCTTCAAGGTCCCCAATCCGCTTATTCTGATCGTCCTGGCGGTGATCTACAGCGCCTTTTCGGGCGGGCTATTCGCCGGCGGCGTCAGCGCCGCGATCGCCGTGCTGTACGGATTCTATTTCTTCGCGGACCCCGGACTGCTCTTTAGCTACACTCCCGACAACTTTGCGCGCGTCCTTGTGCTTGCCGGCTCGGTGCCGCTGGCGGCGTTCCTTGTAGGACTTTTAAAGCTGCGCCACGACCGGATGGCCGGCGCGCTGCTGCAAACACGGGAGCAGGAGCACGAGATGCTCGCGCGGATCGCGCCGTTGGGCATTTTTCGCACCGACGCGGCCGGCGACTGCTTCTATGTCAACGAGAAATGGCGCGCGATGACCGGGTTGAGCTATCAGGAATCGCTTGGCAGGGGTTGGGTCAACGCGCTCCATCCGGCGGACCGCGACCGCGTCACAAGGGAATGGAACGACTCAGCCGGGAACGGCGCTTCCTTTCAATCGGAATACCGGCTTTCGAGGGACGACGGGAAGACGACCTGGGTCTTAGGCCACGCGGAGACGGTGAAAAGTCCGGAGGGGCGGGTTTCCGGGTACATCGGGACCGTCACCGACATTACGGATCGTAAGCGCGTTGAAGAAGAGCTTCAGGGCCGTTTGAGCGACCTCGAAGTCCTCCAGGACATCAGCCAGCACATCCTCGCGGCTTCGGACCTCAAGGCCATTCTCCAGGTGATCCTCACCCGAATCGTCACATTCGCGTCCTTTGACCTGGGAGCGATCCGGCTCCTCGACCCGAGCGACCGGACGCTGAAGCCCGTGGCCAGCTATGGCTATCACGACGAAAGCCGCATTATTTCTTTTGACCTCGGAGCCGAAGATGCCGGCAGAGGTCGTATGCAAAAGGCGGCTTTCACGGGACACACGCCTTACATAGAGGAGAACCTAAGCGCCGAGCCGGGGCATGGCGCGCTAAAGGCGGAAGGAGTGCAGTCCGTCATTATCGCGCCTATGGAAACCGAAGGGGAGGCTCTGGGAACGATCCTCCTCGGCACCCGCGCGCCGAGGAAATTTTCACCCGAGCAGCTTCGGCTCATAGCGGCCGTAGGCAACCAGGTCGGCATTGCGGTGCAAAAAACGTGGCTTGTCGAGACTGCGAACCTCCGGCGGCGGCATGCCGAGGCGCTGAGAGAGATCGGCGTTGCGATGACGGCGACGCGCGATCCACAGGCGGTCCTCGACCTGGTCGCCAGGGAGGCGCAGCGTCTCACCGGCGCCATGTTCGCCTACGTCGTCCTTCCGGCAAAGCCGTTTTATCAATTTGCGGCCGTGGCGGGGGACGATCAGGGCTATAGCAACGTTCTTAAGCTTTCGGACGATCCCGCTTCGCCCTACGGTCAGGGACCGTTAGGTAGAGCCGTCCGCGAGCGCACGGCTATGGTCTGCGAAGACGTTAAGGGCGATCCCCGCTTCGCGCCTTGGAAGGAGATCGCTTCGGAGCGTGGTATCGGCTCGCTGGTGGCTGTGCCTCTGCAAGTCCAGGGCGAGGCATGTGGCGCGGTGATCACCTATGCCGGGAGACCGCGGGCCTACGACGCGGAGACGATCGCCTTACTGACTTCGCTTGCAGCCCAGGCCGCGGCCGCTCTGGAGAACGCCAGACTGTTCCAGGAGGCGGCCCACAGGGCCAAAGAGCAGGACGCATTGAGCAGCGTCGCAACGGCAACCGCCGAAGCGCTCGATATCGACAGGGTGCTGCAAAGCTCTCTCGCCAAAGTTTGCGAGATTACCGGGCGGGAGAGATCGTACATCAGGCTCAAAGATCCGGCTACCGGCAATCTCCAGCTCGTGGCGTACCGGGGAATCTCGGAAGAATACGCGAAGTCCCTCGCTAAAACGACGGCAGGAGGGAAAAGCGACAGCGTGTTTACGTCGGGAGAGCCGCTAGTCGTCAACGATCCCGAGGGAACGGTCCTAAGGCTGGCGACCCGCACCGAAGGAAGCGCGGCGATGGGTTGGTTTCCTTTGAAGGTGCGCGGGCAGACCATCGGTATCTTGAACGTATCCACGGCCCGTTCGATGCCGTTTCTCGATCACGAAGTCAAACTCTTGCAGGCGATCTCCAACGTTATCGGCGTGGCGATCGGCAATGCCAGGCTTTATGAAGAGTCGGAGCGCCGCGCGAGAGAGCAGGAGGCCTTGAGCAGCGTCGCGACGGCCACGGCCGAGGCGCTCGATATCGACAGGGTGCTGCAAATCTCCCTGGAAAAGGTCGTCGATATCACCGGGCGAGAGAAAGCGTATATCCGGCTGAAAGATCCGGCGACGGGCAATCTGAAGGTTGTCGCCCACAAGGGAATTTCCGCCGAGTATGTAGGCGCCCTTTCCCGCAAGCAGAGCGGAACGCGCAGCGATCGGGTGTTTGTCTCAGGAGAGCCCCACGTCGTCAATAGTCTCGAAGCCGCGCCCGGCAGCGGACGAGCGTATAGAGAAGGGATAGTTGCGCTGGCCAGGATTCCGATCAAGGCGCGTGGAGCGGTCGTTGGAATTTTAAATGTGGCCACGAGCCGTCCGCTGGTATTTACCGATGAGGAAGTGAACCTTTTACAGGGGATCGCCAACGTCATCGGCGTGGCCTTGGACAACGCCAGGCTCTACGACGGAACCAAACGGAGTCTGGAGCGGCTCCGCGCGCTGCATGAGATCGACGCGGCGATTCTCTCGGTTTTGGATGTCGAGGCGGTCTTGAAGATCCTGCTGGAAAAGATCGACTATTTTCTGCCGTATGCCTCCGCCACTGTCAGGCTGTGGAATAAGGAGAGTGGGATTCTGGAGCCGGTGGCCTGCCGGAACCTGCCCGAAGACGAGTGGAAGGCGGACCAATGGAAGGCCGGGCGGGGCAGCAGCAACGTGGCGTTCGACACCAGGCGGCCCGTTACGATTGCGAATTGCCAAAACGACCCGCGGATCAAAGACCCGTCTTTCTTTTGCAAGCACGGGCTGGTCTCCTGCCTTGGCATTCCGCTCATCGCGGGCGAGGATGTTCTCGGGGTCATCTCCTTTTACACCAAAGAAGAGCATGAGTTTACCGAGGAGGAGACGGAGTTTCTCGACAGCCTGGCAGGCCAGGCGGCGGTCGCCATTCAGCATTCCCTGCTGTACCGGGAAGTCACGCGGCGCGAGGCGCAACTCCAGCAGAGCCATCGGTATCTTGAAGCGCTGCACGGCGTCACGGTCCAGGCCAGTCAGTCGCTCGATCTCGACACGGTGACGCACGGCGTGATTCAGAAGATCACCGAGGTATTCGACTTCGACGCGACCCGCATCTATCTCTTGAACGAGCGCGGCGACAAGCTGGGTTTGAAGGCGCAGTTCGATAGGGACCCGGTGGAATTTGCCGAGGTTCGGTCCTTTCCAAGGGGTCAGGGCATTGTCGGGCGGGTGACAGAGACGGGAACACCGTTGATCTTTGAGGACGTCACGGCGGATCCTGCCTATCGGGCGAACAGCAAGAGCAAGAGCGCGAAGAGTTCCGGCCACAGGTTTTTCGCGGCTTTTCCCATCAAGGGCAGGCGTCAGGGTCTGGGGGCGATGGTGTGCATGGGGGATCAGCCGCGCCGGCTCAGCGCCGAGGAGATTCAGTTGCTCACCTCGATGACCGGACAGGTCGCAGTCGCGGTGGAAAACGCCTCCCTCTATCAAGCGATCAACGAGCGCGCCGACGAGCTGCAAACCAAGACATGGGAGCTGGAGACGGCGAACCGGGTCAAGAGCGAGTTTCTGAGCGTCATGTCGCACGAGCTACGAACCCCGCTCAGCGTGGTCGTAGGATACACCGGGATGCTGAAGGACGGGATGTTGGGCGGGGTCAATCCGCAACAGGAAGCGGCGCTTCAACAGGTGCTGACCCGCGCCTCGGAGCAACTCGCCATGATCAACGACATTATGCAAACCACCCAGATCGAATCCCGCGCGGTGGTCGTCGACCGTCACGCAACCGATCTCCGCGACTTTCTCGAACGGTTAAAATTGGACTACGAAGCGACGCTGGACAAAAAGAACGTCGCGCTGGTGTGGAACTATCCGGCCGGCCCCGTTTCGGTCACGACGGACAGCGGCAAGCTCAAGCAGATCGTTCAGAACCTCATCAACAACGCCATTAAATTTACGGACAAAGGCACCATCACCATCGCCGCCCGCCTCGTCTCCCCTGCTCCCCCGCTCCCCGGCTCCCCTGCAGGGGGGCAAGGGGGCAGAGGGGCTGGGGAGAGGTGGGTGGAGGTGGCGGTAACGGACACCGGTATCGGCATACCGAAAGACCAGCAAGAGAAGATCTTCGAAAAGTTTCACCAGGTGGACAGCTCTGAGACGCGGCTCTACGGCGGCGTGGGGCTGGGCCTCTACATCGTCAAACAATTCACGGACCTGCTCGGCGGGAATATTTCGCTGGAGAGCGAGCCGGGCAAGGGGACGACGTTTACGGTGAAGCTGCCGGCGTAACTCGTACAGCGTATCTCGTATTTCGTCAGACCATCCTCAATAAACCGCCCCTCTTTTACGTCTAACCCCACAGACGGCAGCCAACAAAATGGTACTATTTTACCTTGTACAGCCAAAAAGTGGCCATTGTTACCGTCGTCGAGTCAGAGAACCGGGCTAGAAAACCAGGGATTTTTTAAGGCTGGGCGCTTGGCACACATCCTGCACTGTCGATTCTAGAGGAGGCTGGTTATGCTACGAGAACGAGCTCGACACTTCCTGCTGAGGCTCAGGATTCGCTTTCTGGTCTGGTCCTACTATCACCACCTGCGGCGACACCGAATGGCGCTGTAGGTGAGAGGCAGAAGGCAACAGGCAACAGGCAGGAGGCAGGAGTTTTTAGTTTTCAGTTCTCAGTTTTAAGTTGAAGAACTGACATCCCGGGCTCGTATCCTGCATTCCGTCTTGACTCTTCCCACCCTCGGCAGCAGAATGACTCCCAAGCTTGCGAGAGAGGGAGGTCTTCTATGCCGGAGGTCGAACCAACGCCAACATTTACCACCGATCAGGCCATCACGCGCTTACGCCGGGCGGCACACGCAAAGACGGCGAATTTTTACGCGATGTATTCGAGCGTGCTCGGCGGCATCGTCACCGATCCGGCGCTGATGGTCTTGCCGCTCGACGACCACATGGTCCACCGCGGCCATGGGGTGTTCGACACCGCGATCCTGGCCAATGGGATGCTCTACCAGCTCGACCCCCATCTCGACCGGTTACTCGCTTCCGCGAAGATGGCGCGGATTCCGCTGCCGTTTCCTCGGGAGCAGCTGCGGCAAATCGTCATCGACACGGCGGCCGCAAGCCGGCAGCGCGAAGCCTCGGTCCGTTACTGGCTGTCCGCCGGACCCGGCGGGTTCGGCCTCGCGTCCGGTGAATGCGTCGGCAGCAGCTTCTACGTCATCGTCTTCAGCGCCGAACTTTACCCCGAATCCTACTACACCCAGGGCCTTAAAGTTGTGACCAGCACGGTGCCGATCAAACCACCGTTTTTCGCCCGCGTGAAGTCCACCAACTACCTGCCCAACGTTCTGGTCGTGCTGGAGGCGAAGGATCGCGGCGCGGACAACGGAATTTTCATCGACGAGCGGGGGATGGTCGCCGAAGGCTCCAACATGAACGTCGCCTTCGTGACGCGGGACCGCGTGCTGCGCCACCCGCGGTTCGATTCCATACTATCCGGGCTCACCGTGCAGCGCGTGCTGCAACTGGCGCGCCGGTTGGTGGAGCAGGGCGATCTTAAGGATATCAGAATCGCCGACGTGCCGGTCGAAGAGGCGCGAGCCGCGGCGGAGATGATGCTCACCGGCAGCTCGATCGAAGTTGCCCCCGTGGTCGAGTGGGACGGCCGGCCGGTCGGCGACGGGAAACCCGGTCCGATCGCAAAAAAACTGCTCGATCTGTGGCGCGAGGACGTGCGGCAGGCGACCGATCAGCTTATCCCCGTGCCGTATCCGGAGCGTTAACAACGTACGGCTAGTCGTTGTTGTTCGGCGGCGGGCGCGGGTTATTGCACAGCAAACAGCCGGCGGTGATACTGTACGGATTGTTCGGATCGCCGGGAGTGCCCTCGCCTCCCGCGTCGCCTGACGGCGGGGCGATCCGATTCTCGGCGCTCTCCTGGTGGCCGTCGTTCTGCGGGCCGGAGGGGCCGGTTTCCCTGGTGAGATCGCGGTAAGTATCGAGGGTGATATCGGTGATCTGGATTCGATCGGGAGAGATCGCCGCGCATTGGAGCCTGGTCAGTTCTCTCCGCCCCACGCTCGGATCGCGGTGAACCGCCGTGACGGTCGAGTCGGGCCCGGTGCAGAACTCCACGCGGTCTTCGCTCGACTTCTGCCCGAACAGGTCGCTGCCGCGGATCGCTGCGACCGCCAGGTTCGTTTGCACTTCGTAGTCGCTCTCCGTGAGCGCCTCCTTGTCGACCACGACCCTGACCGCGCCGGAGACCAGCTCCACGACCGATTTCTTTTTTGGCTGGGCCGGACCGGCCGGCTCCTCGCGAAGCTGCAAGCGGCTCAACTCTTTCATCGTGATGACGCTCTTCTGGAGGATGAGCAGCCTCAGCCGGCCGGCCGTCCCGGTGCTGAGCGTGTCGAGCCAGAAAAGATCGTCCTTGAACTTCAGCCGCTGGGCTTGCGCTACGCGATCGCGCCGCACCGTGGCCTCGCCCTGCACGCCGGTGACGACTCCGATGCCCGCGGCGCGGGCCGGGATAGTGACGCTGAGGGTCCAGAACCCGAAAACCAAAAAGCGCGCTGTCCATCTCTTCGTGGCCATCTGCTTCCGCATAGTGTCTCCTTTGGGGATGATGGAAATCGCTCACCCTCAGGCGAAAACGAGAATCGTCACTCCCGCGCAAGCGGGAGTCCAGGTATGAGAAAGACTATGGATTCCCGTTTTCACGGGAATGACGCTAAAGGCACAAAGCCCAGTGTATCCGTCGGTATTCAACAATTTCACCGCAAGCTCAATAGCGCCAGGTGACGCCTAGCGAAGTGACATTCCGGGTCACCTTGAACTCCTTCGCGGTCGAATAGTTGCGGTCCCAGAGGTGCTGCAGGATGAGCGTCAGCTTGGGCGCGATCTCTTTCGACAACGCCGCCAGCACGATCGCTTCATCGTCGTTGCGATGGCGGTTGAATGTGGACTGGCCGCCGTAAAAACGGGCGTGGTATTCCGCGTTGACCGCGCCTCTGATCTCCCACGGCAGGCTGAGCAGCAGCCCTGCAACCGCTTTGTGGCCGGTGTAGCTCCACTCTTTCCCGCCGGCGTCTTCGCGGTCGAAGTGGTAGCCGAAATTCACCTGATGGCGTCCGCCGCCGAAGCGAACGAAGTGCACGAGCCCCACCAGCTCGTTCGCGGCGTCCCGGCGGTCGATGCTGGAATAATCCTGGTGGTGGAAAAACCCTTTGTATTGGGCGCGAAAGAGAGCGGTCGTGAAGTTGGACGAATCTTCCTGGACGGTGAAGCTCAAGGTGCCGGTGGGGCGCTGAAGAAATTTTTCGCCGCCGAGCAGCAGGATGTCGTTGCTTAACTGGAGGCCTACGTTGGCCGGCATCTCTGCAAGATGCGTCTTGTAGTAAAAGTTGACGCCGAGCAGATGGTCGCTCAAGTCGAAAGCGTGAGCGTTGTAGTTGAGCGTTTGCAGCGCGGAGTAGGTGACGCTGCTCTCCCACGGGCCCGCCCGATAGAAGGTGTAGTCCGCCCTCACGTTTATCAGGTTTCCGTAGCTTCTCTTGGCATCGGTGTCGCCGGCGGCGTTGCTGTCGTATTGGCCGTTCAAAGTGACCTGGAGGCGGAGCCGTTTGTCTTCGGCCCGCTCCTGCAGGACGGTCAGGAGTTGTTGCGTCGCGCCGACGATCGGCGCGGCCGGCTCGATCTTCACGGCCTCGGTCAACTCCGCGATCGCTTCTTTCTCGCGCCCCAAGGCCCGCAGCGCGAGGCCCAGGGAGTATTGGTTCAACTGCCGCGTTTTGGCTTGCGTCGAAACGTTTTTGCGGAAATATCCGACCGCCGTCTCGTAGTCTTTCTTCTGATAATAGCAAAGGCCGATATAGTAGCCGACGTTGTCCTTTCGCGGCTCCGGCCGGTAGACCGCAAGAAACTCGGTCAGCGCGCCGTCGAATTTCTTCTGGCCGTAGAGGCTGATTCCTAACTGGTAGCGGAGATCGGAGTTCTTCGGCGCGCGCTCCAGCCCCCGTCTCAGGTAGCGCTCGGCCTGATCGAAATCTCCCTGGGCGTTGTAGCTCAAGCCGAGGTAATAGATGACGTCGATGTGGCCGGGGTCGAGCTCGTGAGCCTGAAGCAATTCGCGCGTCGCCTCGGCGTAGCGTCCCTCGTCGTAAGCCAGCACGGCGCGCGTGAAGAGGATTTCGGCGGTTTCAAAGCTTCCCTGCGCTTGGCCGGCGGCAGGAAGAGCGAAAACAAGGAATAAAAAAGCGACGACGGATCGGATTGAGGCCGGCTTCGAATCGAAACCGTACGCGCGATGCTGCATTCTTCTTTATAGCGCCGGCCCATCGTCGTTGTCAATTCGACCCTACTTGTTTTGCTGGACGTAGGGCGTGGTCGCTTCCAGAACAAAGTCGATGTCGGCCGGAATCAGCGACTCCGGGCAATAGACCATGAGCGGCGCCTCGCGCCCCTGCACTTTGACCAGGCGCAACGGCTTTACGCGGATGGAGTCTTTCAACTCCACCGCGGTCTGCTCGCTCAGGAGCATCGGCACGCCCAGCTCTTTGGTGAGCGCCTCCAGCCGCGCGCCGAGGTTGACCGTGTCGCCGATCGCGGTCAAGTCGGATTTTGTTTCCGAGCCGATGTTCCCCACCACCGCGTCGCCGGAGTTGATTCCCACGCCGACCTTGAGCGGCCGACCGATGACTTCGGTCCACTTCGGAGCGAGCGAGTCGACCAGCTCGATCATCTCGATGCCGGTTTGAACCGCGCGCAAGGCGTCGTCGCCGTAAGATTTCGGCCAGCCAAAGGACGCGAAGACGGCGTCGCCGATAAATTTATCCAGGAAACCTTTGTTCTTGTGCACGATGTTGGCGACGCGTCCGAGATAATCGCTGAGCAGCGAAACGACTTGCTCGGGAGCGAGATTCTCCGACATGCTTGTAAACCCCCGGATGTCGGAGAACAGCACGGTGATGTGCGTTCGTTTGCCTTCGAGCTCCAGACCTTGTTTGCCTCTCAGGACCTCCTCGGCGGCGACCGGCGACAAATAGCGATTCAATAGCGCGCGCTGGCGCATGCGTTCTTTCTGCTCGCGGATATAATGATCGAGGATGATCCCGCCGTAGCTCAGCGTCGCCGCCAACATGACGGGAACCACCGGTATCCACAACTGGCGCTCGGAGAACAGGTAGAGGGCGACGAACCCATAGAGCAGTACGGAGCCGATGAGCGTTGCGGTGGCCCACAATGGCTGCAAGCGGATCGCGGCCGCGATGGTGACCGCGGAGAAGAGACAGAAGAGCGCCACCAGGAGCCATCCCGGAACAACGACGATCGGATCGCCAACCGCCAGTGTCTCGACGAAATTCGCCTGAATCTCAACGCCGGCCGTTGGTCGCTGTGCGCTGAAGGGGGTCGGAAAAACGTCGTGCTCGCTGGGCGAAAAGTTGCCGACGAGGACGATCTTGTCGCGGAAAAATTCGGACGCGATTTCGTCTCTCAGGATGCGGTAGTAGGGCGTGACCGGATAGGTGCGCGCCGGGCCGCGGAAATTGATGATGATCGACGCGGCCGATGGCTCTTCCCCGCCGACGCGCTCCCCGCCGGCGGCTTCGCGGATGCGCCCGGCGAAGCTGGGAAACGGGCGGTCCTGAAACCGCATGGCGGGCTGGGCCCGCCGCACGATGGCGTCCCGGTCGCGCGCGAGATTGACGACGCCGTAGCTGAGCGCGTGTTCCCGGAGCGGCGGAATCGGCAGGCTCAGCGTCTCCCTGGGGCCGAAGTCGCTTTCGACTACCGTATACTCAGCGGCAAGGATGACATTGCCCGCATCGCGGATCGCCTCGGCCAGCGCGCGATCTTCGCGCGGATCGGCCCTGGGCGCGGTAAAGAGAACGTCAAACGCGATGACCTTGGCCCCAGCCTTAGCGAGCTTGCGAATCAGTTCGGCATGCAGTGTTCGCGGCCACGGCCAGGGGAGGTCCAACTCATCGAAAGAGTCCTGGTCGATGCTGACCAGAACGATCGGCAGTTGCGGAGCGACGGCGCCGCGCACTTTGAATCTCAGGTCCAGGCTCTTCAACTCCAGGGTGTCGAGCAGGCCGCGATGGTGAAGCAAAAAAACCAACGCCGCCAGGAGAGCGCCTATCAGCAACGGCCGGACTATCTGTTTGAGGTTCATGCTCTATGCTCTTCGCAAGGATGAGGCAGAGTAAAAGGGTCAAGTCCAGGTGTCAAGCGGAGTCGTTTCTTCGACGCCGGCTTTGTGTTATGGTCGTCCCTTCCAATGGTAGACTTAGAATCACAGGCCTCCGACCAAGACCGCTACTTCATGGGGTTCGCGTTAGGCGAGGCGCGCAAGGGCGGCGAGGCCGACGAGATCCCGGTCGGCGCCGTGGTCGTGCGCGACGGCCAGGTCATCGCCCAGGCGCACAACTGCCGGGAGGAGACGCAGAGCCCCACGGCCCACGCGGAGATCCTCGCGCTCGAAGCGGCGGCGTCCCATCTCAAAAGTTGGCGGCTCGATGAGTGCGTCCTCTACGTGACGCTTGAGCCCTGTCTTATGTGCGTCGGCGCGATCCTACAGGCGCGCGTCTCGCGCCTGGTCTTCGGCTGCCTCGATCCCAAGGGCGGGGCCGTGGAATCGCTCTATCGTCTCTGCGACGATCCGCGCCTCAACCACTCGCTCCCCGTAAACGGCGGAGTGATGGAGCGCGAGTGCAGCGCCGTGCTGAGCGGATTTTTCGCCGGGCTCAGGGGGAAAAAACGCCGTTCGAGCGAGTTCGTCTAGACCTGCCTTTAAAAATAGCTTTCGCCATGCTACTTTGACGTGCAATCCCGGTTGCAAATTTCCGAAACAGCGCGCGGAGAGGTGGCCGAGCCCGGTTGAAGGCGCTTGACTCGAAATCAAGTTTACCCGGAAGGGTAACGGGGGTTCGAATCCCTCCCTCTCCGCCAAAACTTCCGTAGTTGTTCCAGCGAGTTTCCCTTCACTGCGGTGTAGGTCTTGTTTGATCGCGACGACCCGCTCGCCGAACTATTTAGAGCCGACCAAAATACAGGCTGAAAACACCGTTGCCTCGGACAAGTTTCGTGTGGTCGGGGAGATTGTTTTATGACCGGACATTTCCGAGACTCTAAGACACCCGGAGGTGGGGTATGTGTGGCATTGCGGGGATGATCGACCCGAGGTTTGGCCGCGAGGCGGGAGAGACTCTTCTTAAGAGGATGCTCGAGTCGATCCGCCATCGGGGGCCCGATCATTCGTCCGTCTGGGTCGATCCGCCCGTGCTGTTGGGCCACAACCGGCTGAGCATCATCGATCTGAGCGAGCGGGCCAACCAGCCTATGGAATTCGACGGGCTGGTCATCGTTTATGAAGGGGAGGTCTACAACTACATCGAGATAAGAGAAGAGTTGGAAAGAAAAGGCTACCGGTTCCGCACCGCGTCCGACACGGAGGTGATTCTCGCGGCTTACAGAGAGTGGGGCGGCGACTGCGTGCAGAGGTTTGTGGGGATGTGGGCCTTTGCCATCTGGGACAAAGCGAAGAAAGAACTGTTCTGCTCCCGGGACCGCTTCGGGATTAAACCTTTCTACTATATCCACGCGGGGGACAGATTCTATTTCGGCTCCGAGTACAAACCGCTGAAGCTTTCGCCCTTATTCAATCCCGCGTTTAATCTTCGTCAGATCGGCCGCGGGGTGCGATTTTCCATGACCGGCTATCGGGATGAAACCTACTTCGAGTGTCTGAAAGCCCTGCCGGAAAGATGCAATCTCGTCTTCAAGGATGGGCGGGTGTCGGTTTCCCCTTATTGGGATATTGATTTGTCGAGGAAATTTTCCGGCTCCTTTGAGGAGAAAAAGGAGCGTTTTCTTGAGCTGTTCAGAGACAGTGTCAGGCTCCACATGCGAAGCGACGTGGCGGTGGGCGGCATGTTGAGCGGGGGGATGGACACCTCATCGATAGCTTCCGTCATCGGCACGGATTTTTCCGGGGTCCGCTACAAGACGTTTACCATCTATTACGAAGGCGGAAGCGGGATGGACGAAAGGCCATGGGTGAGGGAGGTGGCCTCGACCTACTCCAACATAGAGCCGGTTTTTTATAACCCCTCGGAGGAGGATGTTGCCGGATCCTTCGACGCCGTGGTCAAGGCTTATGATGTCCCGCTACTGACGCCACGTCCGGTCTCACGCTACTTTGTCATGAAGACAGTGGCTAATCACAACCTCAAGGTCGTCCTGGACGGAGAGGGGTCTGACGAATATCTCGCGGGCTACCCCACTGCTTTCAGGCGGCATATCGCGGGGTATATTCGACGGCTGCAATTTATCAAGAGTCTCAAGACTTTAAACGATCTCCGGAAAAGACATTCCCTGGGATTCGGCGCCGCGCGGATCCTGTTCGGGGGCTTGCTCAGGGCGCTGACAAGCGAACGCACTGTATGGACGCTTCAATATCGGCGCCATCGTTCCTTGACGCTCATCGGGAATAGAGCGCTCGTCTCTTTAGAACAAATGCCAGGATCACCCTTGGATCAACACGTGTACCATTCGATCTTCACGGACTTTTTACCTTCGCTGCTTCATCGTAACGACCGCCTGTCCATGGCGTTTTCGCTGGAATGCAGAGTCCCGTTTCTGGATCATCGCTTGGTTGAATTCGGCGTTTCTTTAGAGGATGAGGATAAGATACGAGAGGGGCAGACCAAGTATATTTTAAGGAAATCCCTGGAAGGTATCTTGCCCAGCGCGATTTTGGCGAGGCGAGACAAGCAGGGGTTCCCTAGCGGGGAGACGGCCAAATGGCTCAGGGGGCCCCTGAGGTATTTAATAAACCCGCAAACCTTCGACGGTCTTGGCGTTGTCGATGAACGGAAGGCGCGGCGTATCTTGCAGAGATTTCAGGAGGGGGATGAGAGAAAAACATCGTTGGCCTGGAAGCTCGCAACACTGAATTATTGGGCGAACCATCAATGAGAGGCCGGGATTATGAGGGTTGGTCCGACGGATGCGGAGGGATCGCGGAGTAATCGTTTTATGACTGAAGTTTGGCAAAACGCAGGGACCCTCAGAATCAGACGGCAGCCTCCCTCCGTCAGCCCGCGGGGAAAGATATTGCCCCTCCAGATGAAGTCAAAATAAGCGGCAACGCCTTCCTCTCGCGGTTGCTCCTACGGCGACAATCCGGCCTTAGGGGATTGGTTCCCAGCCCGTTTGAGTTCGGCGTAGATCTTTTTGATACTGCTGTAATCGTATAACGTTGCCGCATCGGGCGGGTTGGCGACCTTGGTCATCTCCGCGCGGGTGGCCACCTCCGCTTTGAGGACCTCCTCCGGCACCGACCCCTCGGGGGTCATGCTTGCCAACGCGGCGTCGTAATCCCGGACGAGCGCATCCGCAGGAGCAGGGTTGTACTTGGCCACAATCGCGATGGTTGGTTCCTTGTACCGGCGGGCAAATTCCCTGCCTCTCGCAATGGCGTGTAAAAAACGCTCGACCAGCAGCGGATTCTCCACCAGGAATTTGTCGGCGACCGCTACGCCGTTCCAAACCAACTGAACTTCCTTCGCCAAATCGGCGACCACATGACCTTTCAGCCGGCCCATCTGATCGATATCTCTCGGCATCAGCGGCGCGGCGTCCACCGAACCCGAAACAAAGGCCGGGAAGCGGGCCTCGCTTCTCACCGCCACGAATAAAACCGCCTTCGGGTCGATACCGCGCTGTTTCAAAAGCAAAAGCGTGGCAAGATGGCCGGTATCGCCGAACGTGTTGATCGCAATTTTCTTGCCCAGGAGATCTTGAAGAGTTCTAAGCTCGGGCTTGTTCGAGACCAGTCTGTAAGCGACGCGCGACAAATTGGTGTAAACGATTTTGACGGCGCCTCCTCGAACCCCCGCGCTGAGGGCCGATCCGGCCGATGAGCTGAAATGTAGTTGACCTGCGAGCAAGGTCTGCGTCGCGGTTCCCCCTCCCGCTTTCACGACCTCCACATTGAGCCCTTCCTCGCGCATGTAGCCTTTGTCGATGGCGACAAGATGGTCCATGTAGAAGGCGTTGAATGAAGGATAGGACACGGTGACGTCCTCCGCGCATGCCGCACCGATGCAAAACAAACAGGACAGGGCTGAAAGGAGCCGGGCGATGGTTTTTGTCATGGTCCTAGGCACATCCTGTGGCATCGAAGCTGCCAGTTCACCCGAGCCGCTCTCAGAAACTATAAACCAGGGATTTCAGCGCGAAGTTGACCAGGCTCAGCACAATTGCGCCGAGGATGGCGGGGAGAAAACCGTGCACGGAGAAGCCGGGCACCAGGGCGGCGGCCAGCTTGAGCATCAAGGCGTTGACCACGATCAGAAAGAGACCGAAGGTCAGGAACGTCAGCGGCAGCGTCAGGATCTTCAGCATAAATCCCAGGGTCGCGTTGACTAGACCGACGACCAACGCCGCGATCAGCGCCGCGCCGAAGCCTCTCACGTTGAATCCGGGGACGACGTGGGCCACGATCAACAAGCTCAACGCGCCCAGAAACCAGTGGGCGATCACGTACATCATCGCGTAGGTGCTCCTCTCTTGTGCGAATTTTCAATCGGCGGCAGCCGCCGATCAACCTATATCGAACACGGGGTTCGACTCCCCGTGTTCGACCAAAGGGGAGAGCTACCGCTTCTCCCCTTTGGAAAACCCATCGGTTTTGTGCCCGCCTCAAGAGGCGGGGTCTACATTGAATCAGGCTGAATACTAACGCGAATCGCATTCCGATCCAAGAGGAAGTGCGATCGCCGAACAAACTTTCTTCGTCCGTCCATCTATGTTATTAGTTGAGCTGCGCGAAAGCGCGGGAGAGGTGACCGAGCGGTTGAAGGTGCACGACTGGAAATCGTGTGTACCCCTAATAAGGGTACCGGGGGTTCGAATCCCCCCCTCTCCGCCAATATTAGAAAAGACGTGTTTAGTGTTCGTGCTTCGTGTTCGGTGTCGGGATGCCGGTCGCGATCACGTTTTGACAAGCACGATCACGGTTTTTTCCCCGTCGGCAACACCAGCCGGTAGCCGATGCCCGGCTCGGTCCTGAGAAGTCTTTCCTTGGCGTTGGGCGCTTCGATCTTTTTCCGCAGATGGTTCATGTACACCCGCAGATATTGAGATTGCTCTTCCGCGTTGGGTCCCCAGACCTCCCGCAATAACTGTTTGTGCGTTACGACCTTGCCCGCGTGCTGCGCCAGCAGTTTCAGCAACGCGTACTCGGTGCCCGTGAATTTTATTTCTTCCCCTTCGACGGTGACGGTGTGCGCGGTGAAATCGATCGCGAGATGTCCGGCTTGGAAATAGGGCTCGTCCTTGTCGGAAGCGATGCGCCGCTGGATGGCGCGCAGCCGCGCGAGCAGCTCGACGGCCTCGAAAGGCTTGGTCACGTAATCGTCGGCGCCGGCGTCGAGCGCGGCGACTTTGTCGTCGGCTCCGGCTCGCACGGTAAGAATCAATACCGGGACGTGGCTCCATTCGCGCAGGCGCCGCAGCACCGTCAGTCCGTCGATCTTTGGCAGGCCGAGATCGAGCAGAACGACGTCGGGCCGGCGCAGCGCGATGTCCGAAAGACCCTGCTCGCCGGTGTCCGCCTCCAGCACCCGGTAGCCGTCGGTCTCGAGCACTACCCGGAGCAGCCGCCGGATCTGAACCTCATCGTCGATGATGAGCGCCGTAGCCTTGTCGCTCAAGCCAGCTCCTCCATCGCCTCGGCGCGCATGGTTTCGACCGGAATCGTCACCGTGAATTCGGCCCCTCCGGTCGCGCGATTGGCCGCGCGAGCGCTGCCTCCGTGCGCACGAATAAATCCTTCGACGATCGAGAGCCCCAGTCCGGCGCCTCCCGGCCTGGCGTCCGGCGCGCGGTAAAACTTTTCAAAGACACGAGCTAAGTCGGATTCGCTCAGACCTTTGCCTTCGTCAAGCACCGAGAGCACGAGCTTGTTACCGTCAAGGCCCGCCCGCACCGTAATGTTCGTCTCCGGTTCGCTCCAGACCGCGGCATTGATCATGAGGTTGCTCAGACATTGCTCCAGTAAAGGCTGGTCTACCTTGACCATGGGAAGCGCGTCACCCGCTTCGATCACGATCCGATGTTTATGGACAGCGTCGCCGGCCAGATCGACCGCCGCGCGAATGAGATCCCCGATATCGCACCAATCGAGCCTGGGCTCGACCACACCGGCTTCGATCCGGGTCATTTCCAAGAGGTTGTCGATGACCCGGCGCAAGCGTCGAACCGCGGATTGCACTTCCCGCAGCGTGGCGCGTTTTTCTTCGTCTCCGCCGAGCTGCCTCCCTAAAGCATCGATGCCGGCCTGCACGGCCGACAAGGGAGTTTTGAGTTCATGCGAGACGCTGTCGAACAGCGCGCGGTGCAAACGCTCCGACGTCTCGATGATCTCGGCGCGCTTGAAGGCTTCGATGAAGTGGTCCTTTTCCAAAATGGTCCCGATCAATGCCGCAAATGCCTCAAGCAGATCTCTCTCGGTCAGATCAAAGGATTTTCCCTCCGGACGGATACAAAGCACTCCCATGACGGCGGTTCGGGCCTGAAGCGGCAGATGCAGCGCCTTGGAATCCGGCAGCGTGTCGGTAAATTTCCCCGCTGGCATCCGGTGGCTGAAAGCCCAGGTCGCCACGCTCTTCTCCTTTTCCGAAGGAGAAAAGGAACTCGCCGGGTGGGGCGCGTGAGAAAGCGTATGATCCGGCAAGCGAAGCAGAAGCGCCGCCTGCGCGCCGAAGAGCGAGTCGATCAATTTCACCGCGGCGCCGAGCCCCGTATCGAGATCGGGCGCTAAAGCGGCCTGGTGCGCGAGATCGTAGAGAGCAGCCGTCCTTCGTTCCCTGCGCCGCTCCGCGATTTCACTCTGACGCAGCCGGCTCGTCAGATGGCCCATCGCCAGACCCACGGCCAGAAGCGTGGCAAACGTCATGCCGTCGGCAAAGGTAGCGATGTAGAACGTGAAGCGCGGCTCGGTAAAGAGAAAATTCCACAACAGAGCGCCGGCGGCGGCGACCAGGAGCACGGGGCCGCGGTGAAGCTTGAAACCTGCCGCGACGACCAGCAGGAGATAGAGAAGCGGGATTGAGGAGTAGCCGATAAGCGGCTCGACGATGAAGGCCGCGCCGGTGACCAATAGCGTGGAAATCGCCGCCAGGAAAAACTCTTGGAGAAGCGAGGCCGATAAAACGAACCTCTTGAGCGCGTGGGTCTTAACCGCCTGCTTATCGGGTTGGACGACGTAGACGTCGATGTAACCGCTACTGCGAATCAGGTCGTAAGCCGGCGACCGGCCGGTCAGCCAACCGAGCCAAGGCGAGCGCGTCGGCTTGCCCACGATAATCTGAGTCGCGTTCTGCTCCCGGGCCACGCGCAGCAGCGCCTCGCTCACGTCTTGGCCGGAGGTGACGATGACATCGCCGCCAAGCTGGCGCGCGAGAGACATATCTCGTGTCAGCCGTTCCTTGGCAACGGCGTCCGACGGCGCGTTCGGCTCGACGTAGACGGCCAGCCAAGGACAGTCCAGCTCTCCGGCGATCCGCCGGGTCCATCGAATGAGGCTCTCGGCCTGCGCGTCATGCGAGATGGCGACGAGCAGCCGCTCGCCCGATTTCCACGGCCCGCTGATCTTGTTATCCCGCATAACGTCGCGCACATCACGATCGGCCCGTTCCGCCGTGAAGCGAAGCGCCATTTCCCGTAGCGCCGCCAGGTTTTCGAACTTGAAGAAATGGGCGGCAGCCGCCTGCGCCATCTCTCCGAGGTAAACTTTCCCAGTCTCGAGTCGTTCCCGGAGCTGCTCCGGCGTCAGATCCACCAGTTGAATCTCATCGGCGCGGTCGAGGACGGAGTCCGGCACGGTTTCCCGTATGGTCACACCGGTGATCTGATGAACCACGTCCACCCGGCTCTCGAGATGTTGGACGTTGAGCGTCGTGTAGACGGAGATCCCGGCGTCCAACAGCTCGAGCACATCCTGATAACGCTTCGGATGGCGGCTCCCGGGGGCGTTGGTGTGCGCCAGTTCATCGACTAGAACGAGCTCCGGGCGCTGTCGCAAGATGGCGTCCAGGTCCATCTCCTGAAGCGTCACGCCTTTGTAATCGACGGCCCGACGGGGAATGATAGGCAAGCCTGCGAGCAAAGCTTCGGTCTCGGTTCTTCCGTGCGTCTCAACGACGCCGACAACTACATTCACTCCCTCATGCAGCCGCTGGCGCGCGTACTGCAGCATTGTGTAGGTCTTGCCGACGCCCGGGCACATGCCGAGGAACACCGTGAGGCGTCCCCGGCCGGAGGGCGCGTCGTGACGCAGTTCCGCCAAAAGCGCGTCCGGGTCCGGCCGTGTGCGGTCCGTCATAAAATCATTATAACGTATTTATCTGGTCTTAGGCATCTCGACCCTGGTCTGCCGGATGCTCGCGAAGATGACGCGCCAGCCGCTCCAGCTTCCGGCGCCAAGTCCGTTCCTCGACGCTGGCCAAGACGGCCAGAAAAAGGAGACCTCCCCAGAGCGCAAGCGCGGGCAGGCGCACTGGCGCGGGAAGGAGAGATGGCCACATTGCGCCGATCCAGACCACTACGCCGACCAGCGCCAATAAATGGAGAGAGAATCGCTTGGCTGCGCCTATCCGTGCATACACCCTGTGAGCTTCCAAGAGCTTGCGAAGGGATGTGCCGTCGGCATTGGGCCCCCTGTTCATGGTGAACTGCAACATGAATCTCACGGGGAGATCGACCTTACGGGACGTGAGTATCCGCCGGCCGGCCGAACTGCCGGTCCAGCTCTAAATTGACGAGCAGCACGTTGACGCGCGGCTCGCCCATAAAACCCAGAGTTCTTCCTTCGACGGCCGAGTTCACGATTGCTCTAACCGTTTCCGGAGAGATCTTGCGCGCCGTGGCGATGCGCGTCACCTGCCAGAGTGCCGCCGCAGGCGAGAGGTGAGGATCGAGCCCGCTGGCTGAAGCGGTCACCAACTCGACGGGCACGGCTTCAGGCGCTTCCGGGTTCTCTCGTTTAAGCCGCTCGACCTCTTGAGCCACGCGCTCCCGCAGTTTCTTCGAGGTGGTTCCAAGATTCGAGCCGCCGGAGGATGTGGCGTCGTATCCCTTTTCTCCCGCGGTGGAGGGGCGGGGCTGGAGATAAGCCGGATTGGCGAAGCCCTGCGCGATCAACTCCGAACCGATGACTTTTCCGTCCTTGTCCGTGACTAGGCTTCCGTTGGCTTGCGATGGAAACAGAATCTGGGCGAGCCCGGTAATTACATAAGGATAGATGATTCCGGTCAAGAGGAGGGTGACAACTGTCGTCCGCAAGGCGATTTGCAACGTCTTATTCACACGAGTCTCCTTAAACCAGGCCGATGGCCTCCAGAATCAAATCGATCAGCTTGATCCCGACAAAAGGCGCGACGACTCCTCCCACGCCGTAAATCAGCAGAGAACGGCGCAGGAGCGCTGCCGCGCCCAGCGGTCGATACCGCACGCCGCTGAGCGCGAGCGGGATCAGCAAGACGATGATGAGCGCGTTGAAGATAACCGCCGAGAGGATGGCGCTCTGGGGCGTGGCGAGCCGCATGATATTCAACGGCGCAATCTCGGGGAACGCGCCGGCAAACATGGCGGGAATGATGGCAAAATACTTGGCCACGTCGTTGGCGATCGAAAAGGTCGCAAGGACGCCGCGGGTCATCAATAATTGTTTTCCGATCTCCACCACTTCCAGAAGCTTGGTCGGGTTGGAGTCCAGATCGACCATGTTGCCGGCCTCTTTGGCCGCCTGCGTGCCGGTATTCATCGCCACTGCCACGTCCGCCTGGGCGAGCGCGGGCGCGTCGTTGGTGCCGTCCCCGGTCATGGCTACAAGATGTCCCGCTGTCTGCTCGGCGCGAATGCGGGCGAGCTTGTCTTCGGGCCTGGCTTCCGCCATGAAGTCGTCCACGCCGGCCTCCGCGGCTATCGCCGCCGCGGTGAGCGAATTGTCCCCGGTGATCATAACGGTCTTGATCCCCATCCGGCGAAGCTGAGCGAATCGCTCTTTGATCCTGCCCTTGACGATGTCCTTGAGATGGATCGTTCCGAGCACCTGAGCGCCGTCGGAAACGACGAGCGGCGTTCCTCCCTGGCGCGAGACGGCCTCCACGGCGCCGGCAACTTCCGCCGGGAAAGAGCCTCCGAGGCTCTCGACGTGGCGACGGATCGCCTCGGCGGCTCCCTTACGGACTTTCCGCGGTTTTCCATTGTCGAAAAAATCGAGGCCGCTCATTTGCGTCTTGGCGCTGAAGGGGATGAACTGAGGATGGTCCGCTATTTGGCGTCCGCGCAGGCCGAAGCTTTCTTTGGCGAGAACGACAATCGAGCGGCCCTCGGGCGTCTCGTCTGCCAGAGAGGCCAATTGAGCCACGTCGGCCAGATGTGTAGCGAGGACTCCCCGGGCGGTAATGAATTCCGTGGCCATGCGGTTGCCAAGGGTAATGGTGCCCGTCTTATCGAGCAGCAAGGTATCGACGTCTCCCGCGGCTTCCACCGCCCGGCCGCTCATGGCCAGAATATTCTTGCGCACAAGACGGTCCATGCCGGCGATCCCGATAGCCGAGAGCAGCCCGCCGATGGTCGTTGGAATCAGGCATACTAGCAGCGCCACGATGACGGTCACGGAAATGGCGATGCCGGAGTACAACGCCAAAGGCACCAGCGTCACGCAGGCGAACAAAAAGACCAGCGTGAGCCCGGCGAGCAGGATGTTGAGCGCGATCTCGTTGGGAGTTTTCTGTCGCTTCGCGCCTTCCACGAGCGCGATCATGCGGTCGAGAAAGGACTCGCCCGGGTTGGCCGTGATCCGCACGACGATGCGGTCCGACAAGACGCGGGTTCCTCCGGTCACGGCCGAGCGGTCGCCGCCGCTCTCGCGGATGACCGGCGCCGACTCGCCTGTGATCGCCGATTCGTCGACGGACGCGATGCCTTCGATCACCTCGCCGTCGCCGGGAATAAATTCCCCGGCTTCGACCACAACGACATCCCCTTTTCGGAGCGAAGAGGCGGGTACCTGCTCGTCGCGTTTTCCGTTGACCAGCCGGCGCGCGGTTGTTTCTTTGCGCATCTTGCGGAGATTTGCCGCCTGCGCCTTGCCGCGCCCTTCGGCTACCGCCTCCGCGAAATTGGCGAAGACCACCGTGAACCACAGCCACAGACTCACATTGGCGGTGAACCAGAGCGGAGCGGCGCCCGCCGCGGGAGAAATGAGATCGCGCAGCCAGATCAATGTGGTAAGCGCGCTGCCGATCTCGACCACGAACATGACCGGATTTTTTATGACAAGCTGCGGCGCGAGCTTGCGCAAGCTCTCCCAAACCGCGGGCTTGAGAATTTCAGGAGCGAACAGCGAGAGTTCTTGTTTCTTGAGATCTGCCATGTCAGAAGACCTTTCCCGCTTGGGCAAGGAAATGCTCGACGATCGGCCCAAGCGCTAATGCCGGAAAGAAAGTCAACGCCCCAACGATAGAGACCACGCCGACGAGTAACACGACAAAAAGAGTCCCGTCCGTCGGGAAAGTGCCCAAGCCGGCGGAGACGACCTTTTTGCCCGCCATCGAACCCGCGATGGCCATAACCGGAATAATCATTAAGAAGCGGCCGGCGAGCATGACCAAAGCCTGAGTCACGTTGTACCAAGGCGTGTTCGCGTTGAGGCCGGCAAAGGCAGAGCCGTTGTTGCCCGCCGCGCTGCTGTAGGCGTACAAGATCTCGCTCAGGCCGTGCGGTCCGGTGTTGTTGAGTGAGGAAAGGCCGTAGGGAACAACGGCCGACCAGGCGGAAAAGTAGAGGATCAAGAGCGGAAAGATCAGCACGTAAAGCATCGCCAGCTTTACCTCCCGCGATTCGATCTTCTTGCCCAGATATTCCGGAGTCCGGCCGACCATCAAGCCGGCGATAAAGACGGACAACAGAACGAACACCAGCATGCCGTAAAGGCCCGCGCCCACGCCGCCGAAGATCACCTCGCCGAGTTGGATATTCACCAGCGCCACGAGGCCGCCGAGCGGAGTGTAACTATCGTGCATCGAGTTGACCGAGCCGTTCGACGCGTCGGTCGTCGCCGTCGCCCACGTCACCGAGTTGGCGATGCCGTAACGAACTTCTTTACCTTCCATGTTCCCGGCCGATTGATCCACCGCCAGACCTTGCATGGCCGGGTTGCCGTTGGGGCGGGTCTCGAAATAATAAGCCGTGGTTACGCCCACGAGAAAGAAGAACGACATGGCGGCGAAAAGGGTCCATCCCTGTCTCTGATCCCGCGCCATGCGGCCGTACATGTAGGTCTGTCCCGCGGCGATGGCGAGAATCGCCACCATCTCCAGGAAGTTCGCCAGCGGACTCCCTCCCTCGAAGGGATGCGCGCTGTTGGCATTAAAGAAGCCGCCGCCGTTGGTCCCGAGTTGTTTGATCGCTATTTGCGACGCCACCGGTCCCATCGCCAGCGTCTGCTTGGCGCCTTGCAGAGTCGTGAGTTCCACATAAGGCGAGAAATTTTGGATCACTCCCTGCCAGACCAACACCAACGCGATGACGAAAGAGAGAGGCAACAAGAGATAGAGAGTGGAGCGGATCAGATCGACCCAGAAATTGCCGACGGTCCTCGGGGCGCCGGGCTCGAGGCGGTATGTCAGCCCGCGGGCGATAGCCAGCATGACGCCGATGCCCGCCGCCGCGGAGATGAAGTTGTGCCAGGCGAGCCCCGCCATCTGCGTCAGATAGCTCATCGTGGCCTCGCCGCCGTAGGCCTGCCAGTTCGTATTGGTCGTGAAACTGGCGGCGGTGCCGAACGCGAGATCCGGCGAAACCGGCGGAAGATTTTGCGGATTTAACGGCAGAACGTGTTGCAAGCGCTCGATCCCGTAGGTGACCAGCATCGTGATGACGCTGAAGAGGAGCAGGGCGAGCGTGTATGCCTTCCAATCCTGCCCCTCTTTCGGATCGACGCCGCAGAGTCTGTACAACAACCGCTCGATCGGACCGAAGAAACGAGGCAGAGGTTGTCGCTCTCCCTCGAAGACGCGAAACATGTAGACTCCGAGAGGTTTGGTTAAAGCCAGAATGATGAGCGAAAAGATTGAAATCTGAAGCCAGCCGTTTACAGTCATGATTGCATCCTAGGTTTTTGCACACATGCGAAGAAAGCACTCAGAGATTTGCAGCAACAGGAATCCTCACGCGCCGCATCTCTTTAAAACTTCTCGGGATATAGGAGCGCGTAAACGAGGTATCCCATGATGAGAAAAGAGATGATGACGCCGAGTAGATATTCCAGCCCCATAAATCCTCCTAGATACGATCGCAGGCGATGACGTACCACCAGGAGATGACAAAAAAGACGATTGTGACGGCAATGAAGATTAGATCAGCCATTTGGGCCGCTCCTCTCTGTGTTCATGCTTTCATGCTAGTCGGGCGCGGGAGATTGAACAAATTAAAACTGCGGCCTGGGAGGTAAAAAAAGGATTAAAAGGAAAGCGGTCGTGGTTCCGAAAGGGGAAAGTTAGGTCGCGGCTTGCTGGGTCGGCTGGGAAAGAAATACGCGGATGGGGAGAATCATCATATCGAGACCGTTGAAATAAAGCCTTTGTTGCAACGTAAACGGCGTCTGGTTGTGAAGCAGACGGGCCAAATAGGGTTCTTTGTCGAAAACGAGATGGCCGGCAAAGAAAACCGAGCGCGGGAAATCCTCCGCTACCATCTTGCAGAGTTTCTCCAGCTCGGCGATGAGATCGACGCCGAGAGAAAAACGCGACTCTGCGTACCAGCCGAGACAGTTGGCAAACTCGACCAGACTGTTGAGGTCTTCCTCTTTCGACTTACGCAAGTTCTCGATTTCTTTTAGCCCCTTGAACTGCCCCGAATCGATCACTCCGACGGAGAGAAAGACGATGTTTTTAAAATGATTGGGGAAAAGCCGCTGGATGTTGAGCAGCGAGTGGATCGTGATGCCGTCGAACGCTCTTGCGATAAT
>JBGPGE010000021.1:0-50922 GCA_041483675.1 Binatia bacterium | reverse complement strand
CGGCCTGGTGATCGACCGCTACGACGATTTCTTGGTCTGCCAGTTTTTCACCGCCGGGATCGACGGGCTTAAAAGCACGGTGGTGGATGCCCTCTCCGCGCTATTCAAACCGAAGGGCATCTATGAACGGAGCGAGGGCGGCGTGAGGGAGGAAGAAGAGCTGCCGCCTTCCGTCGGAGTTCTCGCAGGCGAGGAGCCGCCCGAGTTGATCGAGATCGCGGAGAACGATCTGAAGTTCCTGGTCGATGTGCGGGCCGGGCAAAAGACCGGCTTCTTTTTAGACCAGAGAGACAATCGCGCGCTGCTCGCATCGCTTGCGCGGGAAATGAGAGTGCTTAACTGCTTCGGCTATACCGGCGCGTTCGCCGCCTACGCCGTGAAAGGCGGAGCGCGGCAAGTCGTCTCGCTTGAGTCCTCAAGGTCGGCGCTGGATTTGGCGAAGCGGGCTTTCGATCTCAACGGATTTTCCACAGCGTCGTATGAGCTGACCCGCGCCGACGTATTTTCCTACCTCAAGAAGTCGACGGAGGAGTTTGACCTGGTCGTGCTCGATCCTCCCTCCCTGGCCCACAGGCGGGGCAACGTCGAAGCGGCCGCGGGCAGCTACAAGTTTCTCAATCTGCACGCGCTGAGGCTGCTTCAACCCGGAGGACTACTGTTCACCTTCAGTTGCTCGCAACATCTCTCATCCGATCTTTTCCAGAAAATCGTCTTCGGCGCCGCCGTCGATTCAGGCCGCAAGGTCCAACTGCTCAAAAGGGTCGGCCACCCGCTCGATCACCCCGTGAGCCTCCACCACCCCGAAGGCGAGTACCTCAAGGGGCTGCTCTTAAAAGTGCTGGAGTAAATAGGTGAACCATGATAAGTGCGATTAACCATGGTCGCCAGATACCCGATCAAGGATTGGCCCGAAGAGGACCGGCCCAGAGAGAAGCTTCTCGCGCGCGGCCCCGAGGCGCTGAGCGAAGCTGAGCTTTTGGCCCTTCTCCTGCGCACGGGCAACGCCAGCACCGGCCAGAGCGCCGTCGATCATGCGCGCCTGCTGTTGAATCATTTTGAAAGCCTCAAAGGCATCGACGACGCTTCCATCCAGGAGCTGAGAGCGATCAAGGGCATCGGTCCGGCCAAGAGCGCTGAGCTAAAGGCCTGCATGGAAATCGCGCGAAGGCTAAGACAGAAGAAGTGGGAGGCGGGCGACGCCCTCCGCTCTTCGGAGGACGTGTTTCGCCACTTCGCAGAGCGCCTCGTAAAAGAGAAACGGGAGATCTTCTATGTGGTGCTGCTCAACAACAAAAACCGCAAAATCCGCGAGGTGAAAATCTCGGAAGGCTCGCTTACCGCGTCGCTGGTTCATCCACGGGAAGTTTATAATCCGGTGATCCGCGAATCGGCCGCCGCCGTGATCTTCGTGCACAACCATCCGAGCGGCGATCCCGCCCCGAGCCCGGAAGATATGGAGATCACGCGCCGGCTAAAAGAGGTCGGCGAAGTGATGGGCATCCGGGTGCTCGACCACGTCGTCGTCGGCCACGACCGCTATTTCAGCTTCAGCGACCGAGGGGTGTTATAGAGGGGGTTAGGTCGCTCTTTTCCTCAGCACGATCAGCGGAACCGCGGCTGCCAGCAGCGGGAAGATCCCGATAAAACTCACTCCCACCGGCAGTCCGTAGGCGTCGGCGACCACTCCGGCGAGCAGTGGAGCGATAAATGACAGCCCCATGTTGCCGCTGTAGAGAAAGCCGACGAGCGTGCCCGCCAGCTCCGGCGGCGCAACTTCCATCGCGGCGGCAAAGATGATCGGCCGGAGCGCCCAGAGCATTACTCCGATCAGCGCACAGCCGATCCCGAGCGGAATCCCCGGCGAAAGATAGGGAAACGCCGCGACCGTGAGCGCGGCCAGGGTAGAGCCGGTAACAATCAACGGAATGCGGCCGACCCGATCCGACACCCATCCGGAAAAAGTCGGAGCGATACCCGCGAACAGGAAGAGCGTCGAGATGTAGAAACCCATCGTGCCGACGGAAAGCTTCAAGTGGAGCGTCATGTACAACGGCAGGAAGACGGTGAGAGCGCTCTGCCCCAGCGTCCGAAAAACCGAGACGAAGAACATTCCCAGGACGGCCCGGTTCGTGGCGATGTCGTGCCAGAGGAGCTGCTTGAACGGCTCTTTTGGTTTTGACGGCTGATTTACGTCGGCAGAAAAAAGCGCATACGAAAGGCCGACCACAAGGCCGGGGATTGCCCAGATCTGGAGCGTGGTGCGCCAGTCCGTGTAGGTGAGTAGCAGGCCGATGGTCAGCGGCGCAACGACCTCGCCCAGGTTGGCGGCGCTGTCGTGGACGCCCAGCGCCAGCGCCCGCCGCTCGCGGTAGGTGGTAGACAAAATTGCGATGGATTGCGGATGGAACCCGCCGGCGCCGATTCCGCCGATCGCCATGAAGACGAGCAGCGGCCAGTAGCTCGGCGCGAAGCTCATGAGCAGGCTTCCCGTGCCGATCAACATCAGACAGAGGCCGAGCAGCAGGCTTCTTCTATTGGTCATGTCCGCGAGAAAACCCGACGGAATATTGGACAATCCCGCTACGAAATAGCGCAGCGACACGAGAGATCCCGCCTGCGCCATGCTGAATCCCATCGACGCGGCGATGACGGGGAGAACAACCGTCGTGACGCCTAAGTAAAGATGCTCGGTGCTGTGCGCCACCGCTGTCGTAACGAGCCGGTTCCACGAGGTCGCCGGCAGCGTTAGAGTTTGAGTTTGTTCCATAGTTCCTCGGAGAGTAGCAGCAAGACCGGGAAAGTTGCAAACTTTTTGGAGATCCGGGCTGATGAATTTCAGGCCGCGGACGCTGGAAGTAAACCATGCGCTTTAAGTCCGGGCAGCAACTCATGCAGGCCGTGGATCAGCATCTTTGGATCCGCTGCGAGCAGAGTCTCCTCGTCGTTGTACGAGTGCTCCGTGGCCAATGCCACGGTGAAGACTTCGAGCAGCCTCGGTCCCAGCATGAGCCGCTCCAGATTGTTGCCCGCTTTGATATAGGACGCCGTGCCTGAGACGAGGACGATGCGGAGGTGCTTATCGTTTCGCCGGCGGAAGATATGGTAAAACCCCTGCTCCTTGCGAAAATAGGTTTCTTCTCTGTCGATGATGTCGTCAAAGTATTTCCCCAGGCCGCGCTCTTCCATCGCCTGGTGCTTGAAGCGCCGTCCGCCGGTCGTGATGAGGGTATTTGTCAGCCCGGCGGCGCGAACGGCGCGAAGCGACTCTTCCGCGCCGGGGATCAGGTCGGGCTCCGTCGTATCGTAGCCATGCTTGTGCGCGATCCTCATCGCGTGATCTCTAATCTCTTGTCGCCTGGCCTCATTGAAAATGACGGCAGAATCCCGCCGGTAATCGGCCTCGAAAACCAGGGGAATGAGAAAGAGATCGAAAGGCCCGTCGGCAACCTTGCGCAACTCCTCAAAGGAAAGAGGCTGCTTTTTATAATGCGGCAGAATCTCGTTGGCGATCACATGGACGCGGTGGATGTCGGTCTCCACGGTATCCGACATCGTCCGTAACAGAACCGTCGTGGCTGGCACTGTGGAACTTATCGTCATAAAGACCTCCTTTCCCGTCGTCTCCCATTTCAGCAAAAATTGTATTGCAAGCGGCGCGCCTCGGCAAGAGGGCGAGGCTCGGTCCGATTTTTATTGACAGCCCCGACCCCCTGTTGGTAGCGTGCCTCTAAACCCAGGCAAAAACCACGTGAGCCGGGAAGGAGCGCATCGATGGCCCGTAGCGACAAAGAAGGCCGGACCTTTCTCCTGCTCCGTTACATCCTGATTATCGCCGCCGCCTATCTTTTTCTCTTTGAAGGAAAACCCTCGACCCCCGATCTCCTGGTCGTTCTGATTGCGCTCGCGCTCTTGTCCAACGTTCTGCTCGCTCATCTCCCGGAGCGCCGTCTGCTACGACCGCTGACTTTAGGATGCATCGTCTGTGCCGATATCGCGTGGATCGCCACGGGGCTGTGGCATAAAGGCACGTTGGGAAGCGATATGTTTTTCCTCTACTTTCTGGTCCTGTTCCTGGCGGCGGTAGGGCAGAACCTTGTTCTCATAGTCAGCATGAGCGTGATCTTAAGCGGGGTGGACTTGATTCTTTTTGTGATCCCCGCCGGTCAAGCTCAATCGATCTGGACCTCTCATTCCTTGATCCGCATTCCCTTCGTGTTCATTGTCGCTCTGTTTTACGGCTATCTGGCCGAGCAGGCAAAAAAGGAAAAGAGTACTGCGGAAAAGCGGATCCATGCCCTGCACGAGATTGACGTCGCCATCACATCCACATTGGACCTTCACGCCGTGTTGGGCCTGCTCCTTGAAAAGATCGACTTGTTTCTCCCGTACACCGCCGCCACGGTGCAGCTATTCGATAAGAAAACAGGGGAACTCAAGCTGATCGCATCCCGCAAGGTCAACGAGGAGGAATGGAAGGAAGCGTGCCAGCGCGCCGGGCCGAGTCTGGCGAACACGGTTTTTGAGACGAAACTGCTCGTGACGGTTCGGAATCTTCAGACCGATTCGCGGATCCCAAACCAGGATTTCTTCCGCAATCAGGGGCTGCTTTCGTCGCTGGAAGCTCCCCTGATTGTCAAAGACGAGATCCTTGGGGTGCTTTCATTCTTCACCCAGGACGAGCACGACTTCGACGCCGAGGAGGTGAATTTTGTCAATACGCTCGCCGGCCAGGCCGCGATAGCCATCAACAATTCCCAGCTCTACGAAGGAATGAAACAGATGGCGGACGAGCTGGCGGTATCGAACCGGGTCAAGGACGAATTTCTACACGTCATGACACACGAACTCAGAACGCCGCTGAGTCTCATCACGGGCTACGTGGAGATGGTCAGGCATGGGATGCTTGGAGAGCTTAATGCCGAGCAGGAGAAAGCCCTGGAAAAGGGGCTGAGTCGCTCCAACGATTTGTTAGGCATGATTACCGCGATCCTGGATGCGACCAAGCTGGAGGCGGGAGCGATTAAAGTGGAGAGTCACAGAGTACATCTAGACAATTTTCTCAACGATCTCAGGCTAAGCTGCCAGCGCCCTCTGGATAAGGAACTGACTCTCAAATGGGGCTGCGATTCTGACCTTCCGGTGGTGACCACCGACGGAGACAAGCTAAAAAAAATTCTGGAAAATCTTATCAATAATGCCATCAAGTTTACCAAGACGGGAGAGGTGACGGTCTCAGCGCGCAACCTCCCGCAGGCAAAGAGAGTAGAGTTCAAAGTGACGGACACCGGGGTCGGTATTCCAAAAGAATCTTTGGACGTGATGTTTGAAAAATTTCGTCAGGTGGACGGCTCGGACACCAGGCAACACGGCGGCGTTGGAGTCGGGCTTTTCATCGTCAAGAAGTTTACAGAATTGCTGGGAGGCGAGGTTCAAGTGGAGAGCAGCCCGGGCAAAGGCTCAAGCTTTACGGTCACCCTACCTTACAACAATTAGCACCGGCGCTGCATCGCGCTCATCGGTCACGGCTGGGACTGGATCTTGAGCAGCCGCTTGATGTTCCCGGACATGATCAAGCGCAAATCTTCGATCTTGAGCTTCAGGTGGCGCTGCGCATGCTTGACGATCTTCTCGATCTCCCAATCCATCGGATTGAACGGATGATCCGAGCCGTACATCACCCGGTCCGGCCCGGCCCATACAATCGACTCGCAGAAAAACGGCAGCCAGCCGACGCCCGAGCTGTCCATGTGGACGTTGTCGTACTTCTTCGCGATCTCGACCACCTGCCTGACGCCCTCCACGAGTCCAGAATGGCCGAAGATCATCTTGAGCTTGGGAAAATCCCGAGCGATCTCGCCGAGCCGGGCCGGGCTCGCGTTCTCGCCGAGGCCGCAATGAAATAGGACGGTCAAGCCGTGATGCGCCGCCGCCTCCATGAGCGGATAGACTTTTTCTTTATCGTTGGCGGGGCAGTTTTCGATCAGCGGATGAATCTTGATTCCCTTAAGACCGAGCTTGACCCCCTCTTCTAATACCTTGAGCGTATCCTTGGCTCCGTTTCCGGGGCTAAGTCTCATGAAGCCGTGAATCCGGCCGGCATGTTTCTTCATCGTCTCGGCGATGTACTGGTTGGTTTCCCGGTAATCCGACGGCTCGCCCATCCCAATGGCGAAAGTAACAACCCCATCCACGCCTGCGCCGTCCATCGAGCTCAGCATGTCCTCCGCCATGAACTTCATGATCGGCGGAATCTGGTGGATGGCAAGCTTCTTCCTCTCCCCCATGTGCGAGTGCGCGTCGATGACTTCGATCTTTTCCCCTTCGACGGTGATCATGGATGCCTCCTCAATGATTTTTTCTAAAACTATACGACTAAGGCTTTGTCGTCAAACCCGCCGGGTGGACATCTTTCGCCCGTTCAGATAACAGATGTGCCATGACGCTGATTTTAAACAACGACGAAATCCAGCAGGCGCTGGAAGTTGAGACCTGCCTTACGTCGATGGAAGAGGCTTACCGCGAGTTGGCGACGAGCCAGGCCGTCAACCGTCCCACCAGCCATTCCTACCTCCCGCACTCGCTGCCGCAGACGACTTATAGTTTTAAGTCGGTCGACGGCGGCGTCAAAAAATTCGGCGTGCTCGCGCTCCGCATCACCTCCGACATAGTGCAGGAAAAAAACGTCAACAACTCGATCCGCCTGGAAAAACTTCCTCTAGCGGGCAAGGGTCAATTTTTGGGTCTCGTCCAGCTCTTCAGCATCGAGACGGGAGAGCTGCTCGCCATCATGCCCGACGGCTTGATCCAGCAGACGCGCGTCGCCGTCACGAGCGCCCTCGGCGCCAAGGCGATGGCGCGGCAGAACTCGGCAGTCCTCGGGCTGATCGGGTCCGGCGGGCAGGCCCGCGCCCACTTGCGCTTTCTCACCTCCGTCCTGCCCATCAAACGAGTCAAGATTTTTAGCCCGAATCCGGACCATCGAAAGAAACTGGCTACCGAAATGGAGAGAGCGACGGAGATCCCGACCGAAGCCGTCGCGGGCGCGCAAGAGGCGGTCAAGGAGTCCGATATCGTTTGCAGCGCCACCAACTCCTCGCGCCCCGTGTTGCAGGTCGAGTGGCTCGCGCCGGGGATGCACTACAATTCAATCCGTGAGTTCGAGATGGACGAGGCCGCGCTTGAGAAGGCGGACGTCGTCGCGATCCACACCCGCTTCGGCGGCATCCAACACTTTCAGCCGCCAGGCATCGACAAAGACCTTCCCGCCGTGCGCCGGGAAAAACCGCGGGACTGGAGCCGCTATCCGGAAATTCAGGACCTGCTCGTCGGCAAAGCCCCCGGCCGCACGAGCGACAAACAGATCACCCTTTTTCTCAACAACGTCGGCACCGGCGTCCAATTCGCCACGATGGGCTACTGCGCCTACCGCGCCGCCAAAGAAAAGGGCCTCGGCAAAGAGATTCCAACGGATTGGTTCTTGCAGGACATCAAGCCGTAACCGGTGATGAGCCGGAGTATACCAGTTAGACAGCCAGCGGCGGCAGTGCTAAACTTCTCCCTCAGGAGGTAAGAAGATGGCTGGCATTGATGAGCGAATCACGGTAGACCCGGAGCAATGTGGCGGGCGGCCATGCGTGCGCGGGATGCGCATCCGCGTTAGCGATGTCCTGGACCTCCTCGCCAACGGTCTCACGCCGCAGCAGGTTCTGGACGAGTTACCGGATCTTGAGCTTGAAGACATCCATGCGTGCCTTCGATTTGCGAGTCGTCGCCTTGACCACCCCGTGGTGGCAGCTTGATCATCTGGATCGATGCCCAACTCTCCCCTGCCCTTACTTCGTGGATCGCCACAAACTTCAGCATCGAGTGTCATGCCGTCCGCGAATTAGGCTTTCTAGTCGCCAAGGACCGGCAGATTTTTGATGCGGCTCGGAAGGCCGAGGTCGTCGTAATGACAAAGGACAGCGACTTCGTTTCGCTCTTAGATCGACTCGGGCCGCCGCCGCAAATCTTGTGGATCACCTGCGGCAACACCTCCAACGCGCATCTCAAAGAGATTTTGAAAGGCAGCTTTGCTAAGGCAATTGACTTATTGCAGCAAGGCGAGCGTCTTGTCGAAATCAGCGACGCGATCTGATTGGCACCGGCCTCCAGTTCGCCACCATGGGCTACTGCGCCAACCGCGCCGCCAAAGAAAAAGGCCTGGGCAAAGAAATCCCGACCGACTGGTTCTTGCAGGATATCAAACCCTAAAGTCAAAGCGCTTTACGCACGGGAAGACAAGTGGGTTTGCGCTTATTTTCGGTCAGCTCCCCAGCATCTTCTTCAGCTTCTCGATAACCTCCGGCGGTTGAGTCATCGCCTCTTTTACGATCTCTTCCCTCTCTTCCCCGGTCGTCCGGCCCAACTCGAAGTTTCTCTTCTTGATCTCCTCCAGGAAGCCCGGATCCTTCATCGTTCTGGCGAGCGCCTCACGGAGAATCTTCACCAGGTCCGGCGGACCTGCCGGAGGGGCCAGCATCGGACGGCCGAGAGCGCCGGTCTCTTGGCATGCGCATAGGAAACTCCTTCTTAGAAACTTAGTCTTCCGAAATCGGTTTTCCAAAGATTTTTCACTCGCGCCAGCGCCTCGTCGGACAATCCGCCGGCGCCGGAGCAGGCGACGGCTTCGTCGATATGGGACACGTTGGAAAAGCCGACGAGGACGGTGGAGACTTCTCTCTTCATAAGGGCGAAGCGGATCGCCGCCGCGGTGAGACTCTTGATATCGCGGCCGATCAGGAACTTCACTTTTTCGGCGCGCTCCAAATCCATCGCGTAGTCTGAGCCGGGAGAGAGCGGCTCCGGGCTGCTGCCCCCTCCCGCGTCGGGGGTCGAAGTAAGCGCGCCGGCGGCAAGGACGCGGATCACCGCGACGCCCATCCCTTTCTCCGCGGCGCGATCTATCAATCGCCCGTAGTCCAGCGCACTGAAGCTTTTCGGCACGGGCTGGCCGGCGCTTGGATTGAGCAGATTGTAATACGCCTGGAACGAATGGAACCCGCCGCTGTCGATCAGTTCGTGTAACGCTCGCGGATCGCCCAGGCCGCTGAAGCCGAAATATCCGACCTTGCCCTGTTCTCTCATCTCTTTGAAGCCGTCCAACACGCCGCCCTGCTCCAGCACGTCTTCCGGCGTCACGCTGAAGCGCTTCCCCGGATTTCTTTCAACCGTAACCCGATTGTGCAACTGGATCAGATCGACGGACTTTCTTCGCAGCCGTCGAAGCGCCGCCTCGACCGCTCGCACCGTCGCGGCTTTGAGATCGGATACCGCTTCAGCCTCAAGCCTTATCTTAGTCGACACCACGGGCGAGGCCCCGACCTCGCGTAATATCCTTCCCAGATTTTCTTCCGACTTTCCCAGGCCGTAGGCGAACGCCGTGTCAAAATAGTTGATGCCGAGATCGAGCGCGTGTTGCACGGCCCTCAACTGGTCCTCGTAGGTCGCCCGGACCATCAGCACGGCGTTGTTGCCGCAGCCGAAGCCGATTTCGGAAATCTTTAATCCCGTGCTTCCCAGCGTGCGATAGCGCATGCGCAACTTCCTTCCGGTCGCCGATGACCAGGCTCAACCCGGGCTGAATGTTGACACAGGAGAAAACAGTTGACAAACGAATTCTTCTAAGATACGAAAAAGACCATCGGTTTGCGCGACTGGCGTTGACGTGGAATTGACCACGAGGAAGTGCAAAACCTTAAGACGGCCGAACGCCTGGGTCTCTTAGTTCTAAGAGTCCAGGCTTTTTTTATTTCCGCCGGATGACACCAGGCAGGGTGCAAAATGATTAAACAATACCTGCTCTCCCCCGGTCCCACGCCCATCCCCAACGAAGTCCAGTTGGCGATGGCGGCGACCATGATCCACCATCGCACGCCGGAGTTCGCCAAGGTCTTTGCCGAGGTCAGAGAGGGGCTGAAGGAGCTGTTCGGGACGAAAAAGGATGCCGTTCTTGTCCTGGCCTCTTCGGGCACCGGCGCGATGGAGGCGGCGGTCTCCAACCTCTTTTCGCCCGGCGACAAAGTTTTGGTCGTAAACGGCGGAAAATTCGGCGAGCGCTGGCTCGAAATCAGCAAGGCCTTCCGCCTTTCCCCAATTGAACTCAAAGTCGAGTGGGGCAAAGCCGTCAAGGTGAAAGATGTCGAGCAGAGCTTGAAGTCGCATCCCGACATCCAGGCAGTTTTGATCCAGGCGAGCGAGACCTCGACCACGGTTTGGCATCCGGTGCGCGAGCTCGCGCGGCTGACGCAGAACGGCCCGCTGCTGATCGTCGACGGCGTCACCGCCGTCGGCGTAGCGCGCGTGCCGCTGGAAGAGTGGGGCATCGACGCGCTGGTGACCGGCTCGCAAAAGGCGCTGATGCTGCCGCCCGGCCTCGGCTTCGTCTCTTTCGGCGAGCGCGCCTGGGCCAGGGTCGAGAAGGCAAAACTGCCGCGCTTCTATTTCGATTTAAGGCTCGAGCGCAAAAGCCAGCAGAAAGGCTCGGGCGCGTTCACGCCGGCGGTCTCGCTGATCTTCGGCCTGCGCGCGGCGCTGGAATTGATGCGGCGCGAGGGTCTCGATCGGGTTTACGCCCGCCACGAACGCATGGCGCGCGCCACGCGCGCCGCGGCGACGGCGATGGGGCTTAAGCTGCTCGCGCCGGAAAGTCCGAGCCCGGCGGCCACCGGCGTCTACATGCCGGAAGGACTAAACGCCGACAAGTTGTTGGATTTTCTCCGCGAGAAGATGCAGATCACCCTGGCCGAGGGGCAAGATCAGCTAAAGGGGAAGGTCATCCGCATCGCCCACGTGGGCTACATGGGCGCCTTCGACGTGCTCGTAGCGATCGGCGCGCTGGAGATGGCGCTTAAGAAATTCGGCGCGCCGGTAAAGTTCGGACAGGGAGTGGCGGCCGCTCAGGAAGTGTTGATGGAAGCGCTGGAATAAAAATGGACACGACGAAAATATTAGTGACTGATCCCCTCGCTCCCCAGGGCATGGAAGTCTTCGAGCGCGCGCCGGGATTCAAGGTGGACGAGAAGATCGGGCTCAAGGCGCCGGAGATCAAAAAAATCATCGGCGACTACCACGGCTGGGTGCTGCGCAGCGGCAGCAAGGTGACGGCGGACATTCTCGAAAACGCCGGGAACTTGAAAGTCATCGGCCGCGCCGGCATCGGCGTGGAGAATATCGACGTCGAGGCCGCGAGCAAGAGAGGCATCGTCGTGATGAACACGCCCGGCGGCAACAACGTCACTACCGCCGAGCACACGATCTCGCTCATGCTCTCGCTCGCCCGCCACATCCCGCAGGCGGTCGCCTCGCTCAAGTCGGGAAAATGGGAGCGGCAGAAGTTTGTCGGAATAGAAGTCTGCAACAAGACGCTCGGCATCATCGGCTTAGGCAACGTCGGCCGGATCGTCGCCGAGCGGGCGCTGGGCTTCAGGATGAAAGTGCTCGCCTACGACCCGTTCATCCAGCCCGAGAGCGCGGCGCGCATGGGAGTCGAGATGGCGAGCCTGGACGAGATCTACGCGCGCGCCGACTTCGTCACCGTTCACGTCCCGCTCACCAACGAAACCCGCGGCCTGATCAATCGAGAAACCTTCGCCAAGATGAAAAAAGGGGTGCGCATCATCAATTGCGCGCGCGGCGGCATCGTGGACGAGAACGATCTGGCCGAAGCGATTCGCCAGGGCAAGGTGGCCGGGGCCGCGCTGGACGTCTATGTGGACGAGCCGCCGCCGCCCGATCATCCGCTGGTCCGGATGGACCAGGTCGTGACCACACCCCACCTGGGTGCTTCGACGGACGAGGCGCAGTTGAACGTCGCCATCGCCGTCGCCGAGCAGATGGTCGATTTTCTGGTGCGCGGCGTGATCCGTTACGCGGTCAACGTTCCCTCGGTCAGCCCGGAGCTGCTGAGCGCGCTCCGCCCCTATCTTACGCTTGGGGAGAAGCTCGGCAGCCTGCAAGTCCAGATGCTCGCCAAACTTCCCCAAGAGGTTCATATCGAATACGCCGGCGAAGTCACGCAGTACGACGTCGCCCCGCTGACGCTCGCCGTGCTCAAGGGCATTCTCACGCCGATGATGGAGTCGAGCGTCAACTACGTCAACGCGCCGCTGGTGGCGCGCGAGCGCGGCATCAAAGTGATCGAGTCGAAGAGCAGCCGCGCCAGCGACTTCGCCAGCTCGATCAACCTCAAGGTGAAGACAAAAGACCGGGACCTCGAGGTCGAAGGCGCGATCTTCGGCAGCAAATATCCCCGGATCGTCAAGATCAACGGCTTCTATCTCGAGGCCGTGCCCGAAGGCTACATCCTGATCCTGCACAACCGCGACGTCCCCGGCGTTGTCGGCGCCGTCGGCACGCTGCTGGGCCAAAAGGGGATCAACATCGCCGGGATGGAGCTGGGCCGGGAGAAGGTCGGCGGCATGGCAATCTCCTGCATCCACGTGGACGACGCCATACCGAAAGAGACTCTCGATGCGCTGCGCGGCCTGCCGGCCATCGTCACCGCGGAATTGGTGAAACTCTGAGCAGGCAAGACGGAAGACCGCCGACCGGAGACCGGTCTGCCGTCATCGGTCCGCGGTCATAATTCCTCTCTTCGAATATGGCTAACGTCGCAGTCATCGGCGCGCAGTGGGGAGACGAGGGCAAAGGCAAGATCGTCGATCTCTTCAGCCGCGACGCCGACATCGTCGTCCGCTTTCAAGGGGGCAACAACGCCGGCCATACTCTCGTGGTCAACGGCGAGAAGACGGTGCTCCATCTCATCCCCTCCGGCGCGCTTCACTCCCATAAGCTCTGCGTGATCGGCAACGGCGTCGTCGTCGATCCGGGAATTCTCCTGGAAGAAATCGCCGGCCTCAGGGAAAAAGGTTATCTGCGCGACGACGCGCTGCTCAGAATCAGCGACGCGGCGCATCTCATCATGCCGTATCATAAGGCCATCGACTTGGCGCGCGAGCGGCTGAGGGGCAAAGGCAAGATCGGCACCACCGGACGCGGCATCGGCCCGGCCTACGAAGACAAAGTGGCCCGCACCGGGATTCGCTTCATCGACTTGCTCGACGCGGCGACGTTCCGCGACAAGCTCAAGCGGAACATCGAGGAGAAAAACATCTACCTCAAAGCGATCCTCAAAGAAAAAACGCTCGACTTTAAAGCAATCTACGACGCCTACTGCGGTTATCGCGACGAGTTGGAAAAGTATGTCACGAACACGGGCGTCATGCTCGACCGCGAGATCAAAGGCGGCAGGAAAGTCCTCTTCGAAGGGGCTCAGGGGACGCTGCTCGACGTGGACCACGGGACCTACCCTTACGTCACCTCGTCGAACACGGTGATCGGCGGCGTCTGCACCGGCGCCGGCGTCGGCCCGCGGAGCATCCAGCAGGTGATCGGCATCTCCAAGGCCTACACGACGCGCGTCGGCAGCGGCCCGTTTCCCACGGAACTCAAAGGTCCGGAGGGAGAGAAGCTCAAGCGGGAAGGGGCTGAATTTGGCGCGACCACGGGCCGGGCGCGCCGCTGCGGCTGGTTCGACGCCGTCGGCGTGCGTCACGCGGTGAGAATCAACGGCATGACCGGCATCGCGCTCACTAAACTCGATGTGCTGACCGGTTTCAAAAAGATTCCTATCTGCACGGCGTATCGCTCGGGTGGCGCCGTCTACGAGGAATTTCCCTCGAGCGTAAAAACGCTCAAAAATGCCGAGCCGGTCTTGGAGGAGATGGAAGGTTGGGACGAACCCCTGTCGAAGGCAAGGAAACTATCGGACCTGCCAGGCAACGCGCAGCGCTACGTGCGCCGGCTCGAAGAGATCGTCGAGACTGAGATCATTCTGATCTCCATCGGCCCCGGCCGGGAAGAGACCATTCTGCTGAAGAATCCGTTCGTGTAGGTGAAACGCGTGAGGCTGCAGGGGCGAGCGGCCGCTCGCCCCTACTGATGGCTGTTGTCTACCTAAGCTTGAAGATATCCATGTAGAGCTTCACCGTCTCGTCAAAGTTCTTGTACCCTTCAGGACTTTCGATGACTCTCTTGTAGCCTCTAAACAGTCGCGGTGGATCCGGCTCCACATCTTTGCGCACGGGGATGCGCTGGAAGCTCCGCAGCATCTCCGCCCCCTCTTTCGAGAGAATAAAGTCCATGAAAAGCCGTGCGGAGTTCGGATGGGGCGCCTTGGCCGCCAGCATCGCCGGATTGACCTGCACCACGGCCGGTTCGAGCGGTACCCAGTCGATCGGCGCTTTCCTTTGGGTCATTCGCTCGATGGTCTGGTTGTAGGCCAGAATCAACGGATATTCGCCTGCCACCACGAGCTGGACCCTTTGCGTATTTCCCCGCTTGGGAACCGGGTCTTGCGCCGCGAGCCGCTTGAAATAGGCGACCGCCTTCTCCTTTCCCCATAGGCCGATCAGACCCTGGAGCATGCCGTAGGCTTCATCATCTACGGAGATCTGCCCTCCCTTCCATTTGGGATTGAGAAGCTCCTCGTAGGTTTTGGGCACGTCAGCCTTCTTGACGAGCTTGGTGTTGTAACCAAGCACATAGGCGTTGACGTAGTAGGCCGTCCAGTACCCTTCGTCATCCACCAGGTCTGCGTCGATCATCTTCGTCTCGGGCGAGCGGTAGGATGCGAGCAGTTTCCGCTCTACGAGCGGGAGGACCATTTCTCCCCGGCCCACGAGCACGTCCCACGCGTTTAGGCCACCACGGTTCTCGATAAGAATCTTGTTAAGCAGCGGGCCGCCGCCGGCGCGGAACAGCTCCGGCTTGATGAAAGGGTACTTTTTCTGGAAACGGTCCACGACTGGCTTGCTCTGGTCGAGCGTCATCGTGGTGAACCAGATCAACTCACCTTCCTTCCTCGCGCCTTCGACGAGCTTTGGATCGGGGTTGGCCTGTGCCCAAGCAGCGACGGTGGTTAGACAGAATGCGGCCGCCGCATAAAACCCGAACAACCGTGTAAGACGTCTCATTTTGCTTGCCTCCCTTAATATTCGAGTGTGGATCAACCTTATTTTACAGATTTTTCATTCTTAGTCCACTCCCCGACGCCCGGGGGCGGCATCTGGGGCTGGACGGCATGGTAGCGGGCGAATGAAGTCGCCCGCCGCATCGACCGATCGCGGGGAGTTTTTTACGCCGCGTCCTTGATTGCCCGGTGGGCGCCAACTATGATGTTAGGCGGGAAAGGAGGCCTAACGGTTATGGAAGCGACAAGGGAAAAACTGGTCTCGGACCTCAAGGTCCTCATCGGCGATGCCGAGGAACTCCTCAAGGCGACGGCCAATCAAGCCGGCGAAAAGGTTGCCACGGTGCGCCAGCGCATCGAGCAGAGCCTGCACGAGGGCAAACGGTCGCTGGCGGAGGCCGAAGATCTTTTGCTCGACAAGAGCAAAGAGGCGGCCAAGGCGGCGGACGCCTACGTGCGGGAAAACCCCTGGAAAGCGGTGCGCATCGCGGCCGGGGTCGGCCTGGTGCTCGGGCTGCTCATCCGGCGCAGTTGAGTCTTCATCGGATGGGCGCGGAAATGGACCGGGGCGGCGCGACCCGGCAGGGAGGCTTTTTCGACTCGCTGCGGGCGGTCATGGCGTCCTTCGTCGGCCTGCTGCAAACCCGCCTCGATCTCGCCTCGACCGAGCTCGAAGAGGAGCGGGAGCGGCTTAAGGGATTGATTCTGCTCGCGGCGATCGCGCTTTTTTGCGCGAGCCTCGCGGTGATTCTCTTGACGGCCTTGGTCGTAATCTTATTTTGGGAGACGCACCGGTTCTATGTCCTGGGCGGGCTTGCGCTCTTCTACCTGGCAGCGGGGGCGATCGCGGCGCTGATCCTGCGAAAGAGAGCCGCCCGTCGGCCGAGATTGTTCTCCGCCACTTTTGCCGAACTGGCCAAAGACCGCGAACGTTTGGAGTCCTAAATCCGTGAACGCTAAATTGGCCGAGCTGGCGCGCCGCCGTGAAGGGCTGATCGCTCAGTCGGCCCGGCAAAGAGAAGAGCTGGGCCGGGCCTATCGCCGGCTGCTCGACTCCTTCGGATGGATCAACCTGGCCGTGGGAGTCATTGAAACCGTGAAAGCGCATCCGGCGGCGGTTACGGGTTTGACCGCTCTGCTGGTCGGCACAGGCTGGACGCGGTTTCAGAGGCTGGGAAAGTGGCTCTGGCTGGGCTGGACGGTTCTCACGCGGGTTGAAGCCCGGCGCTCGAGGCGGCGTCCTTAATTTCCTTGTTCGTCATCTACGTTCCGCCAGCGCCGGCTCCTCTTGGCGCGGATCCGCCGCGCCGCTCACCTTGGACTTCTGAACCGAAACCGCCTCCACCAGTCCCAACGAATTCCTCTCGGTTACCTTGTGCCCCAATCTTTCCAGCGACGTCTTGCTGCCCGGCGAGATCTTGCCCTCGACGACCAGCTCATCCGGCATCCATTGATGATGGATGCGGGGCGCCTCGACCGCTTCCTTAACCGGCATGCGAAAGTCGAGAACGTTGAGAATCGTCTGGAGCGTCGCGCTGATGATCCGCGGCCCGCCGGCGGCGCCGACCACCAGCGCCACCTGATCCCCTTCCAATATAACGGTCGGCGCCATGCTGCTGAGCGGCCTTTTCTTGGGCTGCAGCGAGTTACCGTCCGCGCCGAGCAAACGGTACACGTTGGGCGCTCCCGGATGGATCGCGAAATCGTCCATCTCGTTATTGAGGACGATACCCGCTTCCGGCACGAAGACTTTAGACCCGAACTGGGTGTTGATGGTCAGGGTGCACGCCACCGCGTTGCCAAACCGGTCGAGCACGCTGAAGTGCGTCGTGCCGCCCTTTTCAGGCGGAGAGACGCCGAGCCCGTAATATTTCGGCGGGTAGGTCTTCGTAGAGGAGATGCGACTGCGAATCTTGGCGGCATACTCCTTGGAGATCAGCTTGTCCACGGGGATCTGCGCGAAGTCCGGATCGCCCAGATGCTGCGCGCGGTCCGCGAAGGCGTGCTTCATCGCCTCGGCCACCAGGTGAAGATAGGTAGGCGAGTCGTGGGCGATGGGACCGAGCTGGTATCCCTCCAAGGTGTTGAGCATTTGCAGCAGCGCGACGCCGCCCGAGCTCGGCGGCGGCATGGTGATCACCGTCCACTTGCGATAGCGCCCGACGATCGGCTCGCGCCAGACCGGCTTGTAGCCCTTGAGATCTTCGAGCGTCAGCACGCCGCCCTCTTTTTTGATCCGCTCCGCGATCGCCTGCCCGATCCAGCCCTGATAGAAAACCTCCGGCCCCTGCTCCGCGATCGCCTTGAGCGCCGCACCGAGCTCGCCCTGGCGCAGCATCTCCTTCTCCGTGGGAATTTCATTTTTGACCAGCATGACGCGCGCAAAGTCGGCCGACTTGCGAATGTTGCCGAGTTGGCGCTCGAGCGCGGAGCGAAGCCGCGGTTGGATAACGAATCCGTCGGTGGCAAAACGCATCGCCGGCGCCATGACGCCCGGCAAAGGCATGGTGCCGAAACGCTTGAGCGCCTCCGTAAGCCCACCGACTTCGCCGGGCACGGCGACGGCCAGCGCGCCGGTGAGGCTCAAGCTCGCCACGGGCTTGCCGCCTTTCATGTATTGCTCCCGCTTGGAGGCGGCCGGCGCGGTCTCGCGGAAATCCAGCGCGTGCGCCTTTTTCTCCTTGGCTTGATAGATCACCATGAAGCCGCCGCCTCCGAGACCGGAAGCGGAGGGATCGACCACCGCAAGCGCAAACGCCGTCGCCACCGCCGCATCCACCGCCGTCCCACCGGCGTTGAGAACCTCCATGCCGGCCTGGGTCGCAAGCGGGTTGTCCGACACGACCGTCCCGGTCGATTGGGCGACGGCATTTGCGGAGATGAAGAGAAAGACGGCCAGGAGAAAAAACCGGCCGCGGGCTGTGAGTCGGATGCGCATAACGAAGAAAAATACCTGCTAGTTCTTAGACTGTTGAGCCTGAAAATGCAAATTAAACTACCCCACAGCAAGCTGCGGGGTATCAAGAGGCCCTCGGATGACTTTCCCCAAGTCGTCACCCCCGAATGTTTTAATCGGGGGTCCAGTCCGAGTCTCGCCTGGATTCCCGCTAAAAGCATGCGGGAATGACGGACTTCGTAAAGGAAATAAATTCTACGCAGCAAGCTGCGGGGAATTAACCCGCAGCGATTAAAATCTTTCACCGCTACCAGGGTTGTGTTAATCTCCCTCTCCGGACTTCCCATGCAGATGATTCTCGGCCCCTTCCATCCTCACCTCGAGGACGCCTTGGTGGAGGAGATCTCCGGCCGCAAAAAAAAGCTGCCGCTTTCCCCGCTCTTGATCCTGGTCCCCTCCGACTCTCTCAGGCGCCGGCTCAAGGTCCTGCTGACGCAGGAGCGCGGTCTTAATCTGTTAAATCTTCACATTCTGACCTTTTATCAACTCTCCCGTCGTCTCCTGGAAGAGCGGGACGGGGCGCGAGCCGTCTCTCCGCAAGACGACTCCGTGCTCGAGGAGATTCTGCGCCAGATCATCCGCATGAGACTGCCGGGTGCCGAGCCGTTTGCCGGCCTGGAAGAGAAAGCCGGAGGCTCGGCCTCCCTCTGGCAAACTCTCAGGGACTTGAAGGACGGCCTGCTCAGCCCCGCCGTGGCGCTCGAGGCCGCCAAAGGCGATCTCTTCGAGGAAACGACGCCTAGAGTTGAAAAGCTGCTCGCGCTGTTCGAGACTTTTCTCTCCTGCTGCGATAAGTGGGGCCTCCGCGACTATGCCGATCTCGATCTCCTGGCCGCCGGGCAGGTCGTCTCGTCGGCGTATCTCCGGCAGTTCGACGCTATTTACTACTACGGTTTTTACGACCTGACGCAGGTGCAGCTCGATCTCTTTCAGGCGGTGGCGCGCCAATATCCGGTCACGCTTTTCTTTCCGATCGTCCACCGGCGCCCCGCGCACCCGGCCTGGACTTTCGCCGACCGATTTTATGAACGATATCTCCACGGCCTCGCGACCGCTCAGGCGGAGCCGCGCAATCTGGCCGCAGGCGCTTCAATCCTTCCGCTGTTCCGCGACGCCGGCGATACGTCCGATAGGGCGAAGATCGACCATCCGCCCGTCAGGATTTTCAGCTGCTTTAGCGGGCGCGACGAAATCGACACCGCGGCCAAGGAGATTCTCCGGCTCGTCTCCGAAGAAAACTTCTCCTTCGAGGAGATCGGCGTGGTGGGCCGGACTCTCGAACCCTATCGTGCGTCGATCAAGGATATTTTTTTCCACCACGCCATTCCGTTCACGAGTTCCGCCGAGGAGCCGCTGGCTGAACATCCCCTGGCAAAGAGCGCGCTCCTGCTCGCCAACCTGCCGCTTCGCGGCTACCTTCGCTCCCAGGTCGTAGACCTGTTCGATTCGCCTTTTTTTAACCGCGCTTCCGGCCGGGCCGATGTCGGCGACCGGCCCGACCTCTGGGACCTGGTTACCCGCCGGCTGGGGATCGCCAAGGGCATCGAGCAATGGCGCCGTTTGGAGACGCATCTCGAAAAAGATGTGGCGCTGCCGGAGGAGGACGATGATGAAGGGAAACCGAAGGGGGGCGTCATACCGGCGGAGCAGGCCCGGAGTCTCTGGCGTCTATTCACCCGCCTCCATCGCGATCTGGAACAGTTGCCCAAGGAGGCGACCTGGAGTTTCTACGTCGGGAAGTGGCAGACCCTGCAACATACGTGGCTTGCGAATGGCAACCGGGACGAGACGCAGAAGCCGGTCGCTGACAAGATCGAAGAGGTCCTCCGCCGCCTCGCCGTCCTGGACGCCGTCGGCGAAAACGTTTCGCTCAGCCATTTTCTTGAAACCTACCAGCACTGGCTGGAGCGCGCTTCGGTCCCGGGCGCGCGGAAGAACACCCGTGGAGTGGCGGTGCTGGACGCCATGGCGGCCAGGGGAATTTCATTCCGCGCGCTGTTTATCGTCGGCCTCAACGAAGGTCTCTTTCCCCGGACGATCCGCGAGGACGCGTTTTTGAGAGACCGCGAGCGGCAGTTGTTGGAGACGGCGCTCGGATACAAAGTGGCGACCAAGCTCGGCGGCTTCGACGAGGAGCGACTGCTCTTCACCCTGCTCGTCGGCGCGGCCACGGAGCGGCTCTACTGTCTCCATCAACGGAACGACGAGAGCGGGAAACCGATGGCGCCTTCCTGGTATCTCGAAGAGCTCGGCCGCGCGCTGGGCCGGGAGCAAGTAAAAGAAATCGCGCTGCCCCGCGGGACGGCGGAGAAGCAGACACTCGCGCCCTTTGACCGCGATGCGCTGCTCCCGCCGGAGGAGCTGGCGATCCGCCTGATTCTTTCCGGGAAAGATCCGTTGCCGATGGTTAATCTCTGTCTGCCGTCGCCCGCGCTCTACCAACGCGGGAGCCAAACGATCGAGCAGTTGGAAACGATCGCCAACCGCCTGGCCGGACACGATGGCATCGTGGGTTCGATTCCCGACCATTGGCGGCGCATCGCCGAAGGCGGCCTCTCTCCGACCTCGCTGGAAGGCTACGCGCGCTGTCCCTTTCAATATTTCGCCCGCGCCGTGCTCGGCCTGGAGCGGCTCGAACGGCCGGAAGAGGTTTCGGGTCCCGGCCCCGCCGACCTGGGACAGATCGTTCATACTATCCTTAAATTATTTTACCAGGAATTGATGGAGCATGGTTTTTTCCTCTCGAAGGAGAGATCGCTCGACACCACGCCGATCCTCCAAGCCGTGACGCAAAGGGCGTTTGTCGATTTCGAGCGCGACAACCCGGTCGGCTATCCGCTCGCCTGGGAGATCCTTCGCGAAGAGATCGCGACGCTCCTCGAACAGGCGGTGGCGGAAGATCTCAAAGAGCTTCGTGAGTCCGACTATCGGCCTCATGCGCTGGAGCAGGACGCAACGGTCCGGCTGCCCAAGGATTGGCCCGGCCCGCTGAACGAACTCTCGATCCACGGGCGAATGGACCGCATCGACTTCCAGCCGGAGAAGAAGCGCTATCGCGTCATCGACTACAAGCTCAAGTTGGGGAGGCACCAACGGCCGGAAGACGGCGACCTGCTCCGCGCGGCGGTGCAAGGCCGGCGGCTCCAGCCCCCATTCTATCTGCTCCTCGGAAAAGAGAGCGCGGCGCGCGGGGCCTCGGTCGACGCCGCCGCCTTCTATTTTCTCGCGCCGCAATGGCCCGGCGGCCCGCTCGTGGTTGAACCGTTCCCGGCCGATGGCTGGGAGGGCGCGTCCGGCGGCTCGCTCAAAGAGACCGTTGCCACGCTCGCTCAAGCGATCCGCCAGGGGCTGTTCTTCGTGCAGCCGGCCGATTACTGCCGCTACTGCGAAGCGTCGGAGGCCTGCCGCAAAAACCATCGCCCGACCATGTGGAGAGCCGAGCGCGATCCGAGGAGCCGGGCGCATCTCGACCTGCGCAAAAAAAAGGCCGAGCCAAAATGAGCGACCTATCTCCACCCCCACAGTTGCCCGACGGCGCCGACCGCGAGCGCGCCGCCACCACGTTCGATCGCAACGTGGTCGTGACCGCCGGCGCGGGCACAGGAAAAACCCGGCTGCTGGTGGACCGCCTCGTGCATCTTTTGATGCGCGACACGGATTTAAAGTTGACCGAGATCGTCGCCCTCACCTTCACCAACAAGGCCGCCAATGAAATCAAGTTGCGGCTGCGCGAGCGCCTCGAAGGCTACCTGGCGGCGCGCCTGGAAGACGAGCCGGTCAATTCCAAAGACAAAGAAATTCCGAGCGAGATGCGCTCGCTCATGGCGCGCTATCGCTTATCCAAGGAGCGGCTGGAGAGGCGCGCTTTAGACGCGCTGCGCCAGATCGAGCGGAGCGAGATCGGAACGATTCATGGCTTCGCCGCGACTCTGCTCCGGCTCTATCCGATCGAGGCGGGCGTCGATCCGCAGTTCATCGAAGACGACGGCTCGCGCTTCGAGCGGCTGTTTAACGAGCTGTGGGGGCTGTGGCTCGATCAGGAGCTTTCTTACCAAGGTTTACGGCAGGAAGAATGGCGCAAGGCGCTGCGGAAGATCGGCCTGGCGGAGATCAAAGCATTGGCCGCTTCGCTCTGCGCCGAGACCGTCGATCTTGAGCGGCTGAGCGCCCTCGCGCGGGAGACCGAGACTCCGCCGCGGATTCTTGACTGGCTCAAGGCGCTGGAAAAGCGGGCGTCAAGTCTCCTCGAGCGCCACCCGGAAAACCGGAGTAACGAGAAACTCCTCCGCGCCGCGGGCGGGATCGTGCGGGAATTTCTCAGCGGCGGCGAGCCGCGCGACGGTGAGAACTCCCTCGCGGGAAGCATCAACAAAACTCTCAAGGGGTGGGCTGAAGCGGACGTCGAGGAGGCGCGGGAAATTCTCCGCGTGGCGCGGGCGCTCTGCCGGGTGGATGAGTCGCTGAGCCGCGGCCTCTGCGAGCTGTTGATACCGTTCGTTTGGAGTTTTCGCGAGGCCTTTGCGCGCGAAGGGCTGGTCTCTTTCGACGGCCTGCTCGCGCGCGCGCGTAATCTCGTGCGCGACCATCCGGCAGTGCGCGAGGAGCTGAAGCGGCGTTTTGCAGCGATTCTGATCGACGAATTTCAGGACACCGATCCGATGCAATACGAGATTCTCGTCTATCTCGCCGAAGATCTCGCCCGGCAGGCGAAAGATTGGCGAGCGGTGAAGCTCGTTCCGGGGAAGATCTTCGTCGTGGGAGATCCGAAGCAGTCCATCTATGCGTTTCGTCGCGCCGATATCGAGGCCTATCTCGAAGTTGTCGAGAAAATCATCAAGGCCCAAAACGGCATCGAATGCCGCCTGACGGCCAATTTCCGCAGCCATGCGGGAATTCTCGACGTGGTCAACGGGATTTTCGGTCGGCTGATCGAAGCGCGCCCGGGCTTGCAGCCGCGCTACGTCGCGATCGAACCCGCGCCTGGGAACGGCGCCGAGCAGAGCCTGCCGTTCCGCCAAGTGACGCTCTGCAAAGTCCAAGGAGGCGCCGATGAGAAGCTCAGCGCCGAAGCGGCGCGCCGGCTCGAAGCCGAAAATGTCGCCCGCTGGCTCGACGAAGAGGTGCTGGACAAAGCGGAGATTATGGATGCGGCCGGAAGAAAGGCGACGGCTAAGCCGAAGGACATCGCCATACTTTTGCGCCGGCTGACCGACGTGCACCACTATCTCGAGCCGTTGCGCAGGCGGGGGCTGCGTTATGTGGTGGAAGGCGAAAGACACTTCTACGCCGTGCAGGAGGTGATCGACGCGGTCAACCTGCTCCGGGCGGTGGAGAACCCTCACGACAAGCTAGCTCTATTGGGCGTGCTGCGCTCGCCGCTCGGCGGCCTTACCGACGCCGAGATCTACGAGCTCGGCCGGCGGCGGCTGCTCGACTATCGCATCGAGAGCTTTCCCAAAGAGACCGAAAAACAATCTTTCTCGACGGCACAGGAGCTTTACGCGCTGCTCCGCAAATTGCGCGACGAGACGCGCGCCCTGCCGGTGGCGGAGGCGGTCGCCCGCATCTTCGACGGCGCGCCGATCCGTCTGCTGGCGGCCGCTTCGTTTCACGGAGAGCAGGCGGTGGCGAACCTGGAAAAGCTCCGCCATCAGGCAGAGGCGATGGCGAGAGAGGGGCTTTGCACCTTCAAAGAGGTCATCGCGAGTTTGGAAGCGCGAGTGCTTGAAATCAAGGAGGAGGCGGAGAGCGCTCTGGCGGAGGAAAATCTGGACGCCATTCGGATTCTCAGCATTCATAAATCCAAGGGGCTGGAGTTTCCCGTCGTCGTTCTGGCGGGCTGCCACGCGGCGCCCAATCGCGGCGGCGAGAGAGAGCCCGAGGCGCTGCACGATTGGTCGACCAATCTGGCGGGCTTGCGCGCGGGCTCTTTCTGGAGCCTCGCCGGGCTCTACATCGCCGAAAAGGCGCGCCTGCGCGAAGCCGAGGAGCAAAAGCGCGTGCTTTACGTCGCCATGACCAGGGCGCGCGAGCATCTGAGAATCTCCTGCGCCCCGACCGAGAAAACATCTCCGGGCAGCTATCTCGCGATGCTGGAGGAGACTCTCAACCAGGATATCGCCGGCGCCCAAGCGTCGCGCGCCATCCGCGCGGGCGACGGAACGATCGAGCTGAAGGTGATCCGGGAAACTCTCAGCCCTCCGGGAAAAGCCCGCCCGGCGGCGAAGGAAGAAACCGCGCCGTTCGACTGGAATTCCTACGCCGCGCTGTGGCAACGTCGAAGCGAAGAATGCAGAGCGGCGGCAGACAAGCCGCGTTTTCTCAGCCCGACCCTGCTCAAGCGGCGCGAAGCGGAGCTGGCCGAGAGCTTCAGCGGAGCGGAAGGCGTCGGAGCACCCTCGGAGCTGCCGCTCTTGATCGGAGAACTGGCACATCGATTTTTAGAGAGCTGGAACTTCGACGACGACCCGGCGGAGTTTCGCGCGCGACTTGAGCCGTTTTTGGATCGATGGATCGAGTCCGAGCAGGAGCCGAATCGAGACACGCTTAGACGCGAGCTTGAAGAGATCTTCGACATATTTTTTTCCTCCGAAGCTTATCGGGAACTGAAAGGCTCCAACATCCTCGGCCGCGAAGTCCCGTTGTTGATGCCCTGGAACGGACAGATCATGGAGGGAGTGATCGATCTGCTCTATGAAAAGGACGGCCAACTCTTCCTTGCCGACTACAAGAGCGACCGCGTACAGCAGGCCGAGATACCCGCGACCGCGGCGCGTTACCATCATCAGGTGAAAATCTATTCGGAGGCCGTGCGACAAGCGTTGAAACGGGAGCCCGCCGGCTTCAAGCTTATCTTTTTGCGCCTCGGTGAAGCAGTCGTGGTTTAGCAGGGCGCCTAGAAAGGCCCATCTCTTTCATCCCTCATCCCTCAGCCTTTCATCGTTCGCCCGCCCCGCACGCCGGCGGCCGCCGCGCCGAGGAAACAAAGGATCGCGGCCGTGAGGCAGGTGGTTCGGTAGGCTTGCATGAAAGCGGAAAACACCAGCGCATCGCTCCCCGATATCGCCGCGCTTCTCAGGCTGTCGAGCGAAGTCTGCCCGGTCACCGCGACCAGCCTGGAACTGACAATCGCGCTCGCCGTGGCCACGCCGATCGAAATGCCCAGACTACGCACGATGGAAAGAAAAGAAGAGCCGACCCCCAGCCGGTCGCGAGGGATGGAGCTCATGAGCGAGTTGTTGTTCGGCGTCTGAAAGAGCCCGAGGCCGACGCCGAGCAGGCTCAGCCCCAGCACGATATCGGCCTTAGAAGCGCCGAGATCGAGAGATCTAAGCGTCAAGAATGAAACTCCCATGAGAGTCAAGCCGGCGGCAGAGAGGAACCTTGCGCCGATGCGGTCCGAGAGCCAGCCGGTAAACGGCGAGAGGACGCCGAGGCCGACCGACGCGGTGGCCATCAGCAGGCCGGCGCGGAGCGTGTCGAGCCCCAGGGCGAGCTGGAGAAAGAACGGCATGAGCAACTGGTTCATGCTGACCGTCACGAAGCTCGCAAGGCGCGCGACGTTGCCGGCTGCGAACAGGCGAATACGGAAGAGTTCCAGGTCGAGCAGCGGGTGCGGCGCGCGCTTCTCCCACCACAGGAAAAACGCGAGCGACAGCGCGGCAACCGCAAGCTCGGAGCGAACGATGGGTGCGTGCCACAAGCCCTTCTGCCCCGCGGTGAGCGCGAGCAGCAGCGCCGTAAGGCTCATCGCAAACGTCGCCGTGCCGAGAAAATCGAACGGCTGCTTCGCTTTTGCGCCTGTCTCGCTCGCCTTCTCGTCGAGCAGGATAAAGCGCGCTCCGAAAAGTCCGACGATGCCGAGACCGAAGCTCACGTAAAACACCGAGCGCCATCCCAGCGTATAGGTGATGAGTCCGCCGAGCGCCGGGCCGATGACGAAGCCCAAGGCCGAGATCATGCCGCCGGAGATGCCCATTGCCCGGCCGCGCTCGGCGGGGGAGAACAGCACGGTGACAAGCGCAAAGGTGTTGGCCATCATCAACGCGCTGCCGGCCGCCTGCAGACCGCGAAAGAAAATCACCTGCCCGATGCTTTGCGAAAAGCCGGCCATCAGCGAGGTCAGGGTGTAGATCGCGAAACCGAAGCTGAGCGTCCGCTTGCGCCCGAAGAGATCCGAAAGCCGCCCACAGGGAAGATAGAGCGATCCGGTGACCAGGGCGTAGATGAACGGCAGCCAGCCGCCCATGGCGAGGTCGGTTTTGAACTCCGCGACAATGACCGGCAGGCTGATGGCGAGCAGCCCCGCGTCCGTCGTCACCATGAAGGTCGCGAGCGCGGCGACGGAAAGCGCCCACCAGCGATGGTTGGGGCCGAAGACGGTGTTGCGAAAATAATCCTTCACGCAACGACCGGCCAATGGCGGCCGTTCTTGCTGACGATGCTCAGCGGCACGCCGTAGAGTTTTTCCAAAACGCGCGGCTTGAGCATCGCGCCGGTCGGGCCCGACGCGAGCACCCTTCCCTGTTTGAGCACGAGGGTCTTTTTGAACATGGGAAGAATCTCCTCGACGTGGTGGGTAACGTAGATGAGCGCTGGAACTCTCCTCCGCCGGCCCAATTGCCTGAGGCTCGAAAGAAAATTCTCTCTCGCCCCCGGATCCATCCCCGCGCACGGCTCGTCCAGCAGGATCAAATACGGCCCGGTCATGCGCGCCCGGGCGATCAAGACCCGCTGCTGCTCGCCTTGAGAGAGCGTGCCGAACTCGCGCCGGATCAGGCGCGAGCAGCCCATCTGCGCGAGATATTTTCTCGCCAGCGCGTAATCGCTCTTCGCCGGCGATTCCCAAAGCCCGATCTGCGCGAACTTGCCCGAGACGACGGTTCTCAAGACCGTTTCGCGCGGCGGAATTTGCGACGCCAGCGTCGAAGTCACCCAGCCAATGCTCTTTCGCAGCTCGGACAGATTGATCAACGCCTTCCCTTTCCGATAGACCGCGCCGCCGCGGTTCGGCCAGAGATAGCCGCAAGCGATTTTAAGCAGCGTCGTCTTCCCCGCACCGTTCGGTCCGAGGATCGCCCAGTGCTCGCCCTCCCGCACCGTCCAACTGACCAAATCGAGGATTTTTTTCCCGTCCAGGGAATAGGAGACGGAGCGCAACTCCAGCGCCGGAATGTTTTTCACCGATGAACCTGTCCTTCCCTTTCCCAACAGCTTAGCTGAGTATCCTAAGCGGATAGCGGCGGGAAATGAGTGTAAAGTCGGAGTCTCTATGAAGCAGGGCGAGATCGTGGCGCAACGCTAAGACGGCGATGAGACAATCAACGGGGCTGTCGATCGTTAAGCCTTTCTTTCTCAAATTCCGGTAGACACTTGCGGCCTCTACGTGATCTGAAAACTCCACATCGACCTTGGGGAACAGGAATACATATTCCTTGACGGCGAGATATTGAGAATCGTCACGGATTCCCTGCAGAATCTTCTGGACGACCACTCCGGTTACGAAGATATGCTCGCGTCGGTTCAGGCAGTCTTTCAGGAGCGCGTTCTCCGCCGTAGGCGCGCCACGAAAGAAGTCGATCCAGACCGAGGTATCAACCAAGATTCGCAAGTCGCGCCTTCCTCATCTCCCGCAGATCGCCCTCCCACTTGATCTTTCCTTCCAACGACAATATCCCCTTCGCCCTTTCTCGCCGAATAAGCTCGCTGAGGGCGAAATGGATGAGTTCTTTCTTGGATTTTTTTTTAAAGAGCTTCATGCCTTCCCTGACCAACTTCTCGTCCAGCTCAATATTCGTCCTGTGCATGTTCCCTCCCTCCGACCGGCATACACCAATTTACGTTAATTTTGTGTACGAGGTCAAGCCGTACCGTAAACCCTTTTCACGCGGCGCCGCCGGTGCTAAAGTGGCCTTATTCGCTCCAGGGACGATGACACAGTCCCTTGTGTGGGTCATGCGAGAGAGAAGACTACTTAACTTAGCCGTGACGTTATCGGCTCTTTTGCTCGTGCTGACAGCGGCGCGCCCCGTAGAAGCCGCTTCAGCCGGGCCCGCCGTCACGGTTTATCAAAGCCCCACCTGAGGCTGCTGCTCCGGCTGGGTGGGTCACCTGCGCGCGAATGGTTTCACTGTAAAATCGAACGGTGTATCGGACACTGAGCTGCTCAAAATCAAAATTAAGTACGCAGTCCCGGAGTCTCTGCAATCGTGCCACACGGCGATTGTCGAAAACTATGTTATCGAAGGCCATGTCCCTGCCGATCTGATCCTTCGCCTGCTGAAAGAAAAACCCGCCGTCGCCGGCCTCGCCGTCCCCGGCATGCCAATCGGCTCTCCGGGAATGGAAGGTGGCAAACCCGAGCCTTACAGCGTCTACACCTTCGACCGCGCCGGCAAGACGAACGTATACGCGACAAGATAGCGCCTCTCACCGACTCCACCGTTGACAGACTCTCTCGGCCAATACTATAACGCACCCATCCGAACAGGAGGCGTCGAATGGCGATGAAGCGTCTGGCGATCGTTCTCGCAGTCGTCAGCTACCTCTTTCCCCAACAGGCCGCCTTTACAGCGGAAGGCTGGAAACAGGAATGGGAGAAAACGCTCGACGCCGCAAAGCGTGAACGAGAAGTCGTTATCTACGGCCCTCACAACCCGATGTACGTTCCCCTCTGGGACACGTTTCAGAAGACATATCCGGGCGTCAAGATCAACTTCGTGCCGGGCAAAGGCTCGGAGCACACGCAACGCATTCTCGCCGAACGGCGCGCGGGCAAGTACCTCGCCGATCTGGTCATGGGCGGCTCTTCCACCTACCTCGCCTACCCGCCGGGCGCGATGGAACCCCTTCGCCCTCATTTAATCCTGCCGGAAACCTCGGACGAGTCGGCGTGGTGGCAAAAGAAATTGTGGTTCGCGGACCCCAACAATGAGTCGGCTGTTCTTCTAACCGGCGAGGTTGGAACGCGGCGGGGATCTTACAATACCAGCCTCCTCGACCCCAAAGAGATCCAGTCGTGGTGGGACCTGCTAAAACCGAAATTTAAAGGGAAACTGGGAACGTTCGATCCCCTGGTCGCGGGAGGCGGTGGGGAGACTTTCGTATTTTTCTACTACTCTCCCGCTCTCGGCCCGCAGTTCATCACCCGTCTCCTCACCGAGACCGACATCCTTGTGACGCGCAATCTCGAACAGGGAACGGACTGGCTCGCCCGCGGCAGAATCCTATTCTACGTCGGCAGCGGACAGCCGGTGATGCGGGCCAAACAGCAAGGACTTCCGGTCGACCTCCTGCCGCATCCCTTAAAGGAAGGCGAGATCATGGGCGGCGGCTCCTGTTGCATGGCGCTGCTCAACCGGTCGCCGCATTTGAACGCCGCGAGAGTTTTTATCAATTGGGTTCTCTCGCGTGAAGGCCAGATAGCGTGGCAGAAATACGGTGAGACCAACTCTTTGAGAATGGATATCCCGAAGGACGATCTGCCGTCGTGGGGAGCGCCGCAGAAAAGCGTGGACTACTTCATGCTGAACGCGTCGCAGAACCAAGACCCGGCCAAAGTCAGGGCGATGCAGAAGGTCGCGGACGAAGCGCTGAAGAAGACTCAACGATAACATGAAAGAACTCGGACTCATCGGGCTGGGAAACGCGGGAAGACCGATCGCCGAACGTCTGCTCAACAAAGGCTACCGGTTAAGAGTCTACGACTTGAAGCCGGAACCGATGAATGCGCTTGCAGAGCTTGGTGCCGTCGGCGCCGCTTCCGTCCGGGATGCCGTGACGCAAACCACGCTCGTCGTCCTGCCGTCGAGCACGGAGGTGAAAGCGGCGGCGTTCGGCGATAACGGCATCCTCGCGGCGATCAAGCCAGGCTTCGTCCTGATCGACTTGAGCGGGACCGATCCTAATTTTACACGCGATCTCGAAGGCGAACTCGACAAACGCAGTGCTTACTTCCTCGGCGCCACGCTACACGCCGCCGGCGCGCCGTCGGTCACGATTCCCAAGGGCCTTCTCTCCATTGTCGTCGGAGGAAAAAAGGAAGCGCTGGAAAGCTCTGTCGGAATTTTCAAAGACCTCTGCCAGAAAGTCATCTGCGTTCCGGATCCCTGGTTGCCCAAGGCGATGAAGATCGCCGTCATCATGTACGCCGCGGCCAACAGTATCGTCTCGGCCGAGGTCTTTAGCTGGCTTACGGCGCAGGGCATCGACCCGAAGCTGTTTCACAAGCTTCTCAAAACCACCGGCTCGCGCGAATCCGCGGGCCGTGTAGAGGAGTTTCTCAAGCGGAGGAAGAGCTACGGCGGCGCGCTGAGCAACAGCTACAAAGACATACGCCAGGCGCTCGAAGTCGCCGCCTCGCTCAATTTTCCGCTGCCGCTGATGAACGAGGTGAACCAGTTGCAGGAGATGGCACGCGCGCAGGGCTTGACGAGACTCAACACGCCCGCGGCGATGGGCAAGCTCTACGAGATTTTAACCGGCGTCGATTTAAGCGAAGCGGTCGTGGACTCCGAAAGAGTCTTCCCCGAGCCGCAAGAATCGGAAGTGATTTACCTGGAAGATTTAAACAAGTAGCTGCCGTTACCTGGGTGAGTATGCCCACGATCGACGCCGATACCCACGTCATCGAAAGCGCTCGGACGTGGGAATACATGGAGGGAAGCGAGGCGAAGTTTCGTCCGGCCATCGTGTCGGTGGAGAGTGGGCGGCAGCTCTGGCTGATCGACGGGAAGGTTTTTTCGCGCGGCGTCAACGTCAACCCGGACATTCCCGCCGGCGTCCGCGAGATGCGCGATATCGAAGCCCGGCTCAAGCACATGGACGAGCTTGAGATCGACGTTCAGGTGCTCTACCCGTCCCTGTTTCTCCGCGCTCTCACAGCCCGCGCCGAGATCGATGCCGCGCTTTGCCGAAGCTACAACCGTTGGGTGGGCGAGCTGTGCGCCGAGACGAAGGGGCGTCTTCGCTGGGTCGCCGTCGTGCCGCTGTTGAGCATGGAGGCCGCGCTCGCCGAAGCGAAGCTTGCCCAAGAGCGCGGCGCCTGCGCCCTCTTCATGCGCGGCATCATGAACGACAAGATTCTTAGCGACCCCTATTTTTATCCGCTCTACGATGAGGCCGAGAGGCTAAACCTTGCGATTTGCATCCACGCCTCGACCGGCGGCTTTCAATGGGTCGAGTTGTTCGAGCGCGAAAGCGGCTTTGCCAAATTCAAGCTGGCAGTGCTCTCGGCCTTTCACGCCCTCGTGAGCGATGGCATTCCGGCTAAATTCCCCAAGCTCCGATTCGGTTTCATCGAAGTCCGCGCCCAGTGGCTGCCGTACGTTTACCATGAGCTGGCCAAGCGTTTCGAAAAAACCGGCAACCCGCTCAGTAGAAATCATTGGATGCGCGAAAACCGCCTCTACGTCGCCTGCCAAACCGACGACGATCTCCCCTATGTGCTCAAATACTCAGGCGAGGACAACATCGTCATCGGCTCCGACTACGGCCACGCCGACACTTCGAGCGAGATCGAAGCGCTGCGACATTTGAAAAAGAAAGGCGAGCTAAAACAAGAGGTTATCGACAAGATTCTCTATGATAACCCGAAGGCGCTGTATGGGCTTTAGGCCGAAACCAACCGACTTGGCGATTTCTCAGTGTTCCCCTGGCGTTAGCAATTGAAGGCGGTGGCCGTCGGGGTCGGAGAAGTAGAGGCAGTGGGGATCGCCTCGGCGGCCGTTGACTTCGATGCCCTGCTCTTCCAAGAGAGCTTTTACTTTCTCATACTCGCCCGACTTCAAGCGCAGGGCCATGTGGTTCATCTCGCTGCCACCGTGAATCTCATCGCCGTCGTCGGCTTCGAACAGCGCGACGCCCTGGCTGCCGCACTTGAGAAAGAGCTGCCACGATCTTTCGTGCTCGACGCTCATCCCCAAAAAATCCACGTAGAATTTCTTCGATCGCGCGAGGTTCTTGACGTGGAGAACGACGTGATCGATGCCGGTGATTTTAAAAGGTGACTTCATACGTACCGCTCCGACAGCTTGAACAACCACCTGCTTCAACAGCCGGTTTATCCTGTTTGCCGGGTGGACAGGCGATCTCTCGTTACCTTATCGTGCAAAAATTCCGGCGCCAGATCGGCGCCATTGTCCCAAACGAGCGTGTGAAGCTCCGGGTGAAGCTGAAACCGCTTGAACGCAGCGACATCGCGGAGCGGCTCGAAAACGGGGCCGGACAGCTCCGGCAACAGGTCCACTTCGCCCTCAGCTCCATCGCTGAACCTGATCCAGACGACAAAATCTCGAACATATTTGGCATCGACCAGTCGATATCCCATAATGCTACTCCAGCGGGTCAATCTTGTTCAATGGCCGTCGCTCGCTTGCAAGCCGCCAGTCTTCCAGAAGCTCGGCTTTGTGAGCCATCTGCCACTCCAGCACATGCGTCAAGGCGCGCCTAGGAAATCTGCCGGTGACAACGCCCGTCTCGATCTCGACCGTAATCTCAAACTCGCCATAATACGCGTGAAAGTGCGCCGGGCCGTGCTCCCGGTGGAACATCGCGATGACTATTCCAAGAAACCGGCTGATCTCCGGCATGCACCGCCCGCTCCGACATCCGTTTAAATTTCACAGGCGCTTTGCTATTCAGAACCTCACGCGAAAGACCCGCGCCTTCACGTGAATACCTAACATTGGCATGATTCTCTCACCTCGTAAGATTTTGTTCAAGCGGCTTCTGCCGGTTGGAGATAAGGGTTCTACACGAAATTTCAGAGGCGATAACCCGCCGCTTGCGCTATCGCCAAGGATTTGTGCTATGAAGCTTGCGATGAAGAACTTCATCGTCAGCCTGGCCGCGCTCGCGTGGGCGGCTCTCGGCATCGCATCTCTCCTCGCGGCAGAAACGTCCGACGCGCCGTCGGCGGCGGCGCTCAAAGCCTGCCTCGGCAAGCCCGGCAGCGACCAATGCCTGGACGGTCTCTATCGCGAAGCGTTGGAAACACAATCGCCCGCGCAACTGCTGCAATCGCTCCAGAAATATACGGACACCGATCCCGGGCTGCGCCTCTCCTGCCATCCCGTGGTCCACGGATTGGGAAGAGAAATATTCCGCGTCAAAGGCAACATTCACGCTTCCTTTGCAGCGTGCGACCAGACTTGCCACTCCGGTTGCTACCACGGCGCGGTGGAGCGCTTTTTGCGCGGCGACGGTCCCCAGGATGCAAGAGCGCGACACGTGAGCCAAGACGAGCTGATGCGGAAAGCCTCGGCGGCCTGCGATCCCAAAACGCCGAGGCGCATCTATTTCCAGTGCCTGCACGGCCTGGGCCACGCGATTATGTACTTCACAGAGAATCACCTGGCAAACTCTCTGCAGGCCTGCGACACGCTGCCGGACGATTGGAGTCGCAACTCCTGCTACGGCGGCGTTTTCATGGAAAACGTCTTCTCCACGACGCCGGAGAAGCGGGACCTCAGCGCGTCCGATTATCATTACCCGTGCAGCCGCGTGGATGCCAAATACCGCGGCGAGTGCTATCTGATGCAGACCTGGCGCATGGAGGAGATGGGGCTCGGCACGGAGCGGCTGTTCGACGAGTGCGCCAAGGCCGGTGCTTTTGCAACGCAGTGCGTCCAGTCGATCGGACGGGATTTATCGAACATGGCGCGCGGCGGGAACAGCCGCGCGGTCGCGGAGAAGTGCGGCCTGGCGCAGGGCGAAGCCCGGCGCGCCTGTATTCGCGGCGTGATCTATGCGCTCATCGACAACACCTGGGACGGCAAGTATGCGCTGCCGTTCTGTGACACCCTTAGCGGCGAAGACACGCGCTATTGCAAACAGGCAACCGCCGAGTATCTGAAGACCTTCGTTGACTAAGGGATGAGGGCGGAGGGATGAGGGATGAAAAATAAGGGCGGAGGGATGAAGGACGAGGGATGAAATTAGAGAGACGAAACAATAACCGACTATTTTCTGCTAGCGCTGATGGCTTTGGTGTTCCTGACCATGCTGACAAACATCGCGATTAACTCACCGGCTTCTTTCTTAAGAGGCTGTATCGTTGCCTCTTGAACCAAATGGCTTTCCTCCAAGAGTTCCAACCAGTACTCCGTTTCTTCTAATTCTTGCAGTCCCCCCTCAATCTTGCTGATGAAGTCAGCGTTTGATTTCGCTCTTTGAGCTTCCCTATAGTGAGCGCCTACTGAGGTTCCCGATCTCAGCAGCTGGTTTCCTAAGACTCTAGCCTCTGGTTTACTTGGCAAGCCCGAATAGAGTCGGATAATATCCAGAGCGAAATTCTTCGTTCTTCGCTTTAAATCCTGACGCATCTTCCTATTTCATCCCTCCGCCCTTATCCCTCATCCCTAGAGGCGCACGCTTCGTCCAGCGCCCGTAAGTTTTCTTCACTCAGCGGAAAGCCGAACTGCTCGTTGCGCATGCGCAGGCGCTGCGCGGAAACCTCACGAACGACTTCCGCCGCCCGCTCATAATCCTTGCGGCTTCGCACCAAACCCACAAGCCCGCGGGCGCCGACGTTTTTGTGCTCCACCCCGTCCGCGTGAATTTCCCTGAAAGCGGCAGCGATCTTTCTTTCGATCCTACCCTTCGTAAGATGATTGCAGACTTCGTAGAGCGCCCCACCACCCCCTTCAGTCAGCGTAATCGCGGCGCGCTCAAGCGCCTCGTCCTTGCGGCGAATCTCCTTGCCGTTGAGCTTCCCGGAGCCGTGCAACAGCCCCGCATAGGTCCGTGAATAGCGCGCCCTGACCTTCGCCAGCTTTCGGTCCTCCGGCAGCCAGGGAAGCAACTTCGGCGTCAGCCTCTTGCCGCCGATCTCCTCGAGCAGATCGACGATGAGTCTCATGTGCTTCGTTTCCTCCTCAAGCTTCTCGGCCAGCCTCTCGTACTCATGACGGTCTATGGCTCGGCCCAGGTCTCCGTGAAGATTTGTCAGCAACTGGAGCAAAGGCCGGATCGCGGAATACTCTTTGAACGCCTGAGCTTCGAGCCAGCGGATGTGGCTCTTCTCGTGCCGCGGCTTGCGGAAGTAAGCTTTAACCACCTCCACTTCCGCGCCGCGGTAATTTTCGGCGAGGCGCAGCAGCGAGCGAACGTAAGCGTTCATAGGATTCAAGCCGATGGGCTTGGAACGACCGCGCCGCACTTCTTGCAGGTGCGCAGGGATTCATCCCCGTAGAAGCGCTCGTGGACCTTGGACACCGGGTCCTGGCTGTAATCCCCGACGTAGGCCGCCATGTCGTAAACTTTTTCGCCGCAGGTTTCGCAGAACCACAGGAAGCGGTCTTCCTCACCGGAGCGCCGCTTGCGCTCGAAAACGACGAACCAGGCATCCTCCGTCACGCGCGGCGAGTGGGGCACGCCGCCCGGACAGAGGAGCGCTTGGCCGGGCCGGATTAGCGCGATTTTCTCTTCCCCTTCGGGAGTCCTGTAATGGAGCCGCTGCTCGCCGGCGAGCTGGAGCGTCACCTCGTCGCTCGGGTCGACGTGAAAATCGCGCCGCATCTTACGTCCCCGGCTCAGAAATGCAATCGACTCCGAGTCCTGCCACAGGACAGAGCGCCCCTTGCCCGCGCTGCGAACGCCTTCGATGGCGCCGTTGAGATCGACGGCGATTAATTCCTTCACGGCACTTCCCTCCCTTCCGAGAGCTGACAGCGTTTAAGGATAGTTCAAGTCGTTCAAATTGTTCAAGCCGTTAGAACGAACTCCGTTCTCTTAAGACCCCCAACTCTTTTGAACCACTTGAACAACATTGAACCATTTTGAACCACTCGAATTTCTTGAACCATGTTGAACTATTTTGAACCATGTTGAACGTGGAGTCGACAGGGAGTGGCGGCGGAAATTATCGCAAAGCCAGCCGGAGCGACGGCCGGCCGATGTGGATGTGGGCGCCGGTGGAAGCGCCTTTCGCCCTCTCGCGGAAGGCTACGAACGGTATGCCGGCCTTGCGCAGGTATTCGATCAGCGCGCGCCCTTCCGAGCTGTCGGGGTGGAGCGCCACGTCCATCGCGTTGCTGTGGTCGAATTTCATCTGGCTGTGAAGCGCCGTCTGGCCGCGCGCGCTCACCGGCAGAAGCCGGCCGAAGCGCTGGGCAAAATAGGTTTCGATCTTTCCGGCGTCCGCCAGCGACCAGACGCCGCCGTAGTAGAAGATCAGCTCGCTCTCTTCCCGATACGTGCCGGTCGCGAGCGCTGCAAGTCCGCCAAGCCGCGCCCGGGCATTCGTCTCTGTCAGCGCCATGTCGGTCTCAGCGAGCTGCCGCCGCGTCTCTTCCACCGCGGCCTCTGCGGCGGCGAGCGCGCGTTCGCTCTCTTCAAACTCCAGCCGCGAGACATACCCCTTGGCGCGGAGCGGCGCGCGCAACTCCACCTGACGCCGAGCCCGTTCCATCTCCTGCTCGTTCAAGGCCACCAAGCGCTCCAGACTTTCCCTGATCTCCTCTATCGTCCGCGCCACTTCCGCATTGAGCTGCAAGAGTCGCTCTTCTGTCGCCGAACGCGGCGGCGTGGGCCTGCCATGATCCTGTCCGTTCGTGGGAGCGACGAAAACGCCGGTAAGGACCAACGCAAACAAAACAGAAAAGCCGCGGCGCTGCATCATAATAATATTCGCGTCCCGTTTATCGTCATTCCCGCGCAAGCGGGAATCCAGTCCCCTAACCCCTCCTGGATTCCGGCTCTCGCCGGCCGCAGGCCGACTCGGCCGGAATGACGGTCGGAATGGGATAACAAATCTCTAAGACACCACACCAGCGCCCGCACCTGTTCTTGGCCATAACCGCAAAATACCTTGCGACCTTTCGCAAAAGTTAGTACCTTGTTTTTACCCTTGTTTATGGAGCAAGCCACTTGGCGCAAAAATATATCCTAAAACGCAGCGACCTGCCAACCCGCTCCCATTCGGGAATCGACTACCGCAAAGAGCTCAATCCGGCCCAGTACGAGGCCGTCACGGCGGTCGACGGCCCGCTCCTGGTCATCGCCGGCGCCGGAACGGGCAAAACCCGCACTCTCGTCTACCGCGTCGCGCACCTGATCGAGATCGGCATCGATCCGCGGTCGATTCTGCTGCTGACCTTTACCCGCCGCGCCTCGGAGGAGATGCTCCGGCGCGCGAGCCTGTTGATCGACAACCGCTGCGCCCAGGTCTCCGGCGGCACGTTCCACTCTTTTGCCAATACCGTGTTGCGCCACTTCGGCCAGAAAATCGGCCTTTCTCCTTCCTTCACGATTATGGACCGCCCCGACAGCGAGGACGTGATCCAGCTCCTGCGCGCCGAGTTCGGCCTCAATACCAAAGAGCGCCGCTTCCCGCGCAAGCAGACCGTGGGCGAGATTTTCAGCATGGCGCTCAACAAGCAATGTACCATTCCGGAGCTGGTCGAGCGGGACTATCCTCATCTCTACGATTCGCTCGAAGACCTGCTCCGGCTCTTCGAGCGCTACGAGACTTATAAGAGCCAGCGCATCCTGCTCGACTACGACGATCTCCTGATCAAGCTCAAGACTCTGCTGGCGGATCACGAAGAGGCGCGGCGGCGGCTGTCGGAGACCTATCGCTACATCATGGTGGACGAATATCAGGACACCAACCGTCTCCAGTCGGAGATCGTCCGCCTGCTCGCGGCGACGCACGACAACGTGATGGTCGTGGGCGACGACGCCCAGAGCATCTACTCCTTTCGCGGCGCGAATTTCCGCAACATCATGGACTTCCCCAAGGACTTTCCCGGCGCGCGGCTGATCTCGCTCGAAGAAAACTACCGGAGCACCCAGCCCATTTTGAATCTTACAAATGAGATTATCGCCCGCGCCAGAGAACGATACGAAAAGCGGCTCTTTACCGCCAAGCAAGAGGGCGATACGCCGGTGGTGGCCCAGGCTCAGACCGAGCAGATGCAGTCGCTCTTTGTCTGCCAGAAGATTTTGGAATTGCGCGAAATGGGCGTCCCGCTGTGGGACATCGCGGTGCTGTTCCGCTCGAGCTTTCACTCCTTCGATCTTGAGATCGAGCTGGCGCGCCACAACATCCCGTTCATCAAGCGCGGCGGCTTTCAGTTCATGGAGGCCTCCCACGTCAAGGACCTGCTCGCTCATTTGAGAATTCTCTCCAATCCCCTGGACGCCGTCTCCTGGAACCGCGCGCTCCAACTGCTCGAAGGCGTAGGCTCGCAGCAGAGCCAGAAGATCATCCGCTGGCTCACCGACGGCTCGCACCCGATCGAGCGATTGCGCTCGTTCAACGCCAAGGGTAAAGTCGGCCACGGCTTGAAAACGCTCGCGCAGGTGCTGGCGGCCTGCTCCGAAGGACAGTCGCCCGCCGAGCAGAGCCAATATCTCATGCAGTACTACCAGCCTATCTTGAAGCGCATATACGCCGACGACTACCCCAAGCGGCTGAGAGATCTGGAGCATTTTCAGGGAATGACCGAGCGCTACCGGAACCTGGAGCGGCTGCTGAGCGACATGGCGCTGGAGCCGCCGAACGACAGCGTGGACGGCGCGCTCGCCGTCGATCCCGACGAGGGGCCGCTGGTCCTCTCGACGATTCATTCGGCCAAGGGGCTGGAGTGGCACTCGGTGTTCATCATCTGGGCGCTCGAAGGGAGATTCCCCTCCTACTACAACACCAATAGCGACGAGGATCTGGAGGAAGAGCGGAGATTGCTCTATGTCGCGGCGACGCGCGCCAAGGAAAATCTCTTTATCTCCTATCCGACCAGAGTTTTCGATCAGGCCCTGCATGCGGTCCTCTCGCGCCCGTCGCAGTTTATCGAAGGGATTCCCGAAGAGCTGCTCGAGCCGGTGACGGTGGTGGACGAAGAGTCAATGGACCGGGGCTGGGAGAGGTAATCATGATTCGCCTGTTGCTCGATATCATCGTCTTTATCGGCGGCGCGGTGCTGATGGCTCTGGAGATTGTCGGGAGCCGCGTGCTCGCGCCCCACTTTGGCAACTCGATCTTCGTCTGGGGAAGCCTTATCTCCGTCGTTCTCGCCGCGCTCAGCGCCGGCTACTACTGGGGCGGGCGGCTGGCGGACCGTAATCCCTCGTTCGCGCGCTTTCTCCTCCTCCTACTGATTCCGGGCGTTATGATCCTGATCCTCCCGTGGCTCTACCCGTCGGTGAATCTCCGGATCGCGACCATCGACTTCGGCGTGCGGCTTAATCCATTGCTCGCCAGCACGATCTATTTTCTTATTCCGGGAATCTTTCTGGGCGCGGTCTCGCCCTACGCGATCCGCCTCGCGGCCACGACGGTCTCGACGGTCGGGAGCACGGCCGGCACGCTCTACGCGCTCTCCACCTGCGGCAGCATTTTCGGCACGCTCTTCACCGCCTTCTACCTGATCCCGGCGTTGGGCGTCAGCAATATCATCCACGCGCTGGGTCTCACGTTGATTCTTTTAGCGCTCGGCATGTGGCCGCTCGCGCGCCTCGCGCGGAAACGGGCGGAGCGGCGCGCGCCCGCGGCGGCCAAGGCCGCCGTCGCCCTGGCGCTGACCGCGATCTTCCTCGCTCCGGCCGAGGCCGTTCAGGCGGGGGTCAAGACGCTTTACGAAAAGGATTCTTTTTACCACCGCATCCGCGTCGAGGAGGACGAAGAGGCCCGCTACATGTATTTCGACCATACGCTGCAAAGCGCGATGACGCTCAAAGATCCCACCGGGCTGAGGCTCATCTATTCCCGCTACGCCTCGCTGGGGCTGGCGTTCCGGCCGGACGCCAAGAAGGCGTTGATTATCGGCCTGGGCGGCGGCTCGATTCCCAAAAAATATCAGAAGGAACTTCCCGCGCTTGAAATCGATGTCGCCGAGATCGATCCCGCGGTCGTCGAAGTCGCGAAAAAATATTTTGGCTTGCAGGAGGGGAACAACCTGCGCGTCCACACCCAGGACGGACGGCAGTTTTTGGCCCGCACCAACCAGCGCTACGATTTGATCCTGGGCGACGCCTACCTTCGCGACAGCATCCCGTTCCACTTGACAACGCGGGAGTTCTTTCAGATCGCCGATCAGAAGCTTACCGCCAACGGCGTCGTGGCGATCAATATCATCGGCGCGGTCACCGGCCAGAGTGGCAGAATCACTCGCTCGGTTGTGAAGACGCTGCGTGGAATCTTCCCGCAGGTTTACATCTTCGCCGCGCGGCGGGCCGACAACGTGAGCCTTGACACCGTGCAAAATGTGATCGTCGTCGCCACCAAAGTGGCTGAGCGGCTGGACATCCGCGAGATCACCAGACGGGCGGCGGCGCTCGGCCGCGACCTCTTTCCCAATCCGCTTACCGACATCGGGGTTTCCTACTTCGACGCCAAGCTCACCGACCAGGACGTGCCGGTTTTAACCGACGACTATGCGCCGACGGACAATCTGCTTAATCCTTAGCCTGCTCTGGCTTTCCTCGTGCGCGTTGATGGCGCCGGCTCAACCGGACCGGATCGTGCGTGTGAGGATTCTGGCGGACCCGAAATTCCGCGAGAAAGATCCCCAATGGAGCGAAACGGCTGTGGCGCTGTTGCGCGGAGCCTCGGAGTTCTACGGGCGTGAATTCGGCCTCCGCTTTGTCGCCCAAAAGATCGAACCGTGGTCGCACAAGGAAGAGTCTCCCGCGGCCGTCGACATGCTCGCCCGTCTCAAAAAAGATTTCGCGTCGAAAGATCAGCCCAATGGCTACGATCTCATCGTCGCCTTTACCGGCGAGCCGCTGAGCAAATACAGCGGCGGGCGAGGCATGGCGTTCATCGGAGACTGCGAGCGGGGGCTGGGTAATTATCTGGTGAGCCGCGTCACCGCCCCCTATCGCTACAGCGGCGCCAACGCCGCGCCGCCCGAGGATGTGATCGCCCTGATCCATGAGCTCGGCCACATCTTCGGCGCCGAGCACGTCAGCGATACGAGGTCGATTATGAATAACGATTTCGACTACCGGGAAGATTTCGACATGAAGAGCCGGGCCATCGTCCTGAAAAACCGGCTCTGCCCATTCCGAAAATAGCCGAGAGGCAGGAGGCAAAAGGCAGTAGGCAGAAGGAAGCGAACGAACAATGACAGATAGCTTTTTCTTCTGCCCGCCTACCTCCTGCCTTATGCCTTCTGCCTTTAGTATGTTAACCAACCTTCGTGTCGTCCTCGTCGAGCCGAAGGGCTCGGGCAATATCGGCTCGATCGCCCGCGCGATGAAGAACATGGGGCTTAACGATCTCGCCATCGTCGGGGTCGGCAGGACCGAGAGTTTCTGGGCCAGGGCGATGGCGGCTCACGCGAAAGACGTGCTGACACACGCGCGACGATTCGCCACGCTGCGCGAAGCGGTGGCCGATTGCGGACTGGTGGTCGGAACCACTTGTCGCGGCGGCCTCTACCGCAGGCACAGCCGCGCGCCGAGGGAGACCGCGCCGGAAATCGTCGCCGCGATGCAAGCCGGAAAATGCGCCCTGGTCTTCGGCCCGGAGGATCACGGCCTCAGCAACCGCGATCTTAAGCACTGCCAGACGTTGATTGCGATTCCGACCGGCGAAGCCTACCCGTCGCTCAATGTCGCCCAGGCGGTCATGATCTGCGCGTACGAAATTTTTATTGCCACACTGACAAAAGCTCCCGACCGCGAGACTACCCGCGCGCCCGCCGAAGACGTGGAGCGGCTGTTCGACCGCATGAAACCTACTCTATTGAAGATCGGCTTTCTCGACCCGCAAAATCCCGAGCACATCCTCTTCGCCATCCGCCGCATCCTCGGCCGCGCCGGCCTGGAGGAAGCCGACGTGCGCATCCTGACCGGTCTCTTCCGCCAGATCGAATGGTACGCCGCCGAAGGCTGGAAAGTGGTGGAGGAAAAAGAGCGGAAGGGAGTAAAGATCAGATAAGGGGTTCTTCATATTACGCAAGTTGCGTTACGCAATTTGCGTAATACCACAGCCTACTCGGTCAGTAACGCCTATCCTGACTGTGGGTCGCGCGAAGAGGTTTTTAACGCGTCGGGGCGACTTCTCGCCTCCCGTGTTTTGCCGCGCTTTCATGCACGAGAAATCCGATCTTTCGCTTGCTGGGCCACGGCGGGGTCATCAGCCGGCCGTGGAAGCGGCACGGAAAGGTTGAGCAGGGCTATGCCACCTTTAAGTCGCGCACGGGGATATTCAGCGTCTCCTTGGGCTTTGTCTTCGATCGAGCTACTTTCTCCATCGCTTTCACGACCTCTGCCTTGAAGTATTGCTCCCCGCAGACCTCGCAGACCCCCGCGGGCACGTTTTTGATCACCGTGAGCAGCTTGTCACCCCACCGATAATCCACGGTGATTTGTCGCTCCGCTACTTCTCCTCGGCAGAAATGACAACGGTGATAAATTCTGCCCATTTCTCACTCCTTTCTCCGTCGATAATCGGGCGTCCACTTCTCAGGCCGTTTTGCCGGATCGTAAACTGTAATCAGCAGGATCTCCTCGGGTTCGCTCTTCACGGCGCAGACGGCATGGATTGGACGCTCGCCAGCAAACCCAAGCGCCAAACAACTCGACCCGCGTGGATCGTCAGGGTAGTCTTCAATAATCTCACAGATGCAGAGCGCCTGTTCAAGTTCCGCGATGGTAATCTGATCGGATTGCCGTTCACGCTCGGCGTGTTTTGAGAATTCATATCTCCCCAACCCAAACAGTTTCCGTATGATTTCCTTATCCACGCTCGTGAAGGAGGATTCTAGGCATCTTGGGCCATTTGGTCAAGCCTAAGCGGGATGGAGAGATGTCGGGCAGATGAGCCAAATCATTTTGGATTTCAGATCGCCAATTCCGGATTGGATCGTTCGATTGCGCTCACGGCGAAGCCGAAAATCTGAAATTGCGCGATTCTTGACCTGCCACACCGCATCTTATAAGTAAACGGCTTGAGACTCCGCCGAGGCCATTAGGTTAAAAAAATACCGGGAGACATCATGGAACTGACGCAAGAGGAAGTCCTGCAGATATTGAACCTGATCGAGAAGTCCGACTTCGACTTCATGCAGCTTCAGGTCGGAGAGCTGAAGCTGACCGTTAGCAAAGGCAATTACGTGCCGAGCGCCGTGGCAGCCCCGGCGGTCGCGAGCGATCCTCCGCCGGCTGCGAAGCCCGCTCCGCAAATCAAAGAGAGCAAACCGAAGGCGGAGCCGGTCGCGGCCAAACCGAAACAGCCTGCGGCCGCAGCCGATGGGGTGGTCATCGTCGCGCCGATGGTGGGGACGTTCTATACCACGCCGGAGCCGGGCGCGCCGCCGTTCGTCGACTTGGGCGCGCCGGTGGACGAAGAGACGACCGTCGGCTTGATCGAAGTGATGAAAGTCTTCAACGCCGTTCAGTCCCACGCGCGCGGCGTCATCGCCGAGATCTGCGTCCAGAACGGCCAGTTTGTCGAGTACGGCCAGACGCTCTTTATCGTGAAACCGAAAGCCGCCGCCGGTCAGAAGAAAGCCAAATGAGCGTATCCCGAGTCCTGGTAGCCAACCGGGGCGAGATCGCGCTCCGGGTCATCCGCGCCTGCCGCGCCCTCGGCATCGAGACGGTGGCGGCGGTTTCGGAAGCCGACCGGGACAATCTCGTCGCGCGCGCCGCCGACCGCTCGGTCTGCGTGGGGCCGCCGCGACCTACGGACAGCTACCTTAAGATAGAAGCCATTATCTCGGCCGCGTTGGGGACGGTATGTGACGCGCTCCATCCCGGCTACGGCTTCTTGGCCGAGCGGCCCGAGTTGGCCGAAGCCTGCGAGAAAAACGGCATCAAGTTCATCGGACCGCATGCCGAGAGCATCCGCCGCATGGGCAACAAGATTAAGGCGCGAACCCTGGCGCAAGAGTTCGGAATTCCCGTTGTCTCCGGCTCGGAAAAAGTTCACAACTTCAAAGAGGCTACGGCGGAAGCTCAAAAGATCGGCTTTCCCGTGTTGATCAAAGCCGCGGCAGGCGGCGGCGGGCGGGGGATGAAGATCGTCGCGAGCGCCGGCCAACTGCAAGGGGCGTTTGAGATGGCCTCCGCCGAGGCGCGCGCGGCGTTCGGCGACCCGACGCTCTACCTCGAGCGCTATATCGCGAACGCGCGGCATATCGAGGTGCAGATTCTCGGCGACCGCCACGGCAACGTGATTCACGTCGGCGAGCGCGATTGCTCGCTGCAGCGCCGCCATCAGAAAGTGATCGAGGAGGCGCCGGCGGCCGCGCTTCCGCTTAAGCTGAGAGAAGAGATTCAGAACGCCGCGGTGACGATCGCGAAAAAGATCGGCTATGAGAACGCCGGCACGATCGAGTTTCTTTTGGACCAGGACGCCGAGCGCTTTTACTTTCTCGAAATGAACACGCGCATTCAAGTCGAGCATCCCGTTACGGAGGCGATTTCAGGCATGGACCTCGTCCAGGAGCAGCTTCGCATCGCCGCCGGCGAGCCGCTCAGCCGCTCCCAGTCCGAGGTGAAGCTCAGCGGCCACGCCATCGAGTGCCGCATCACGGCGGAGTCGGCGGCCCACGGCTTTCGTCCCTGCCCGGGACTCATCACTGAATGGCAACCGCCGGAGGGAGACGACATTCGCGTGGACACCCACTGCTACGCCGGCTACCGCGTGCCGCCTTTCTACGATTCGCTCTTGGCGAAACTGATCGTGCGCGGGGAAAACCGCATCGAGGCCGTGGGAAAGATGCAGGACGCGTTGGAGACATTTTTTGTCTCTGGCATCGAGACGACGATTCCCTTTCTGCGCTTCATCGCGCAGCGGCTGGAATACGTCAAAGGCGAGGTGAACACGCGCTGGCTGGAATCGGTCCTGGCCACCTCGTCGTTTCAAGCGGCCACGGCCGCCACTAGTTATCAATAGGGTCTCACGCTGACGGGGCATTTCACCACGAAGGACACGAAGAGCACGAAGGAAGAAGACACAATGGAAGAGATCCGCTTTGTAGATACAACAATCAGAGACGGCCACCAGAGTCTCTGGGCCGAGAATATGACCACCGGCATGATGCTGCCCGCGGCCAAGCATTTGGACGACGCGGGATTCGAGGCGATCGAGCTGATCTCCAGCTCGCACATGAAAAAGTGCGTGAAGGAGCTTAAGGAAGATCCCTGGGACCGCATCCGGCTGATCGCCAAACGCATCACCAAGACCCCGCTCCGATTAATCGCCGGCCGGGTCAACACTTTCGAGATCACGCCGGAGTCCGTTTACCGCCTGTTCGTCGAGCGGATGGCGGCGAACGGCATGCGCCAGGCGCGGATCTCCTGCGAGTGGAACAGCATCTCCGGCTGGCAGAAAAAGGTGCAGGCCGCCCGGGACTACGGGCTCGACCCGATCGTCAATCTTATCTATTCCGTCTCGCCCAAGCATACCGACGAGTACTACGCGCAGAAGACCCGCGAGGCGGCGGCCTTCAAGCCCTATCGCCTCTGCCTCAAAGATCCGGGCGGCCTGCTCACGCCGGAGCGCACGCGCGCCCTCGTCCCGCTGATCTTCAAGCACGGCAACGGCATACCGGTCGAGCTGCACACGCACTGCACGACGGGCCTGGGCGGCCTCTGCGCCCTGGAGGCGATCAAGCTCGGCGTCAAGTCGATCAACACCGCCATCCCGCCGCTGGCCAACGCATCGTCGAATCCGTCGATTTTTAATGTCGCGCAAAACGCCCGCGCGCTCGGCTACGCGACCGCGATCGACGAAGAAGTGCTTAAACCGGTGGAGGAGCATTTTACGATCGTGGCCAAGCGCGAGGGCTTCCGCATTGGCGCGCCGGTCGAGTACGACTACGCGCAGTATCTCCACCAGGTGCCCGGCGGGATGGTGTCGAATCTCCGCCACCAGTTAAAGCGCGTGGGAAAAGAGGACCACATCGAAGACGCGCTGGAAGAGGCCGCGCGCGTTCGCGAGGAGTTCGGTTATCCGATCATGGTCACTCCCCTCTCCCAGTTCGTAGGCTCGCAGGCGGCGATCAACGTCATCGTCGGCGAGCGTTATAAAGAAGTCACCGATCAGGTCATCCAGTACGCGCTCGGGCTTTGGGGCGAGGAGGGCGCAAGAGACATGGACCCGAACGTAAAAGAGAAGATTCTCAACCGCCCGCGCGCCAGGGAGCTGGCCAAATGGGTTCCCCCGGAGCCGTCGCTGCATGAGGTCCGCCAAAAGATCGGAGGCCCGGGGGTCTCGGACGAGGAGTTGCTGCTCCGCTGGCTGTTGCATCAGTCGGAGATCGACGCGATGCGCGCCGCCGGACCGGTGAAAGAATACGTTACGGTGGCGCATCCATTGATAACGCTCCTCGAAGAGCTGACCCGGCGGACCGAGTGCAACCGGATTCAGGTGGAGAAGCCCGGACTATCGCTGACACTGGAGAGAAAAGGGAGGGACTAGTTATGGAAGTCACCGCAATCGACGTGCACGTTCACCTCTGCGACGAGACGACGCTCAAGGCCAAAGGGCCGCGCACCCAGCAGATGGCGCGCTATTTCGGCCGGGAGCGCAAGCCGGTTTCTATGGACGAGATGGCCGAGCAATACCGCCAGCGCAAGATGATGGCGGTCATCATGAACACGAGGGACGAGACCGTGACCGGCTTGCCGCCGGTGCCTAACGATCACGTGGCCGAATACGTGCGGAAATATCCCGACCTGTTTATGGCCTTCGGCGCGATCGATCCCTGGACCGGAAAGCTCGCGTTACAAGAGATCAAACGCTGCAAGGAGGAGCTGGGGCTGACCGGCATCGGCGAGCTGAACCCGGCAAGGCAGCACTTCTTCCCGAACGACGCGCGCTTCTATCCGCTCTGGGAAGAATGCCAGCGGCTCGGCATGCCGATTCTGTTTCACGGCGGCATGGCCGCGGCCGGCGCCGGCACGCCCGGGGGCATGGGGACCAAGCTGAAATACAGCCAGCCAATCTATCTCGACGACGTGGCAGCCGATTTCCCCGAGCTGAAAATTATTTCCGCCCACCCCACCTGGCCGTGGACGGCGGAGAGCCTCGCAATCTGCCGCCACAAGAGCAACTACTACATCGACCTCTCCGGCTGGGCGCCGAAATATTTTCCGAGCGAGCTGGTGCATAACGTGAACACCCTGCTGCAAGACAAGGTGATGTTCGGCTCGGACTGGCCGGCGATCGGCGTCGAGCGCTGGCTGGAGGAGTTCCAGCAGATCAACATCAAGCCGGAAGTCAGGCAGAAGATCATGCTCGACAACGCCAAGAAGTTTTTTGGGCTGAATGTCTAGCAGGAGGCCGAATGTGAACGTCAGCGATCTAGACTTGAAAAAAACCGGGATTTTGTTCTTCGACATTTTGAACGGCTATTATCACGACGCCGAGCCGGCGAAAAAGGCGCGGATGAAGCCCTGGATCGACAACGCCGTGCGCCTGATGAAGGCGGGCCGCGCCGCCGGCGTTCCGATATTTTTCGGCAAGGGCAACCACCGGGCCGATGGCGCCTCGTCGGCCACGATCTTGACCGACACCGACATGAGCTTGAAGCCGTGGCCCAACGGCCAGGTAAAAAGATTCAGCCCCCACATCGTCGGCGGGACGAAGAATTCGGAGGTCATTCCGGAGCTGGAGCCGCAGCCCGATGACTATTACATCCCCAAATACCGCTGGAGCACTTTTTACCAGACCTATTTCGACCTGGCGCTGCGCGCCCGCGGGATTGACACGCTGATCATCTGCGGCGGCTCGACCGACGTCGGGATCGTCTCCACGGTCTTCGCCGGACGCGACATGGATTACAACATGGTCGTGGTGCGCGACGCCTGCGGCAGCTCGCACGACGACCGCGCCCATGACGCGTTGATGGACCTGATGTTTCCGCGCATGGCGCGCGTCCGCACGACGGATCAGACGATAAAGATGATACAAACGGCAAAGGGACGATAACAGGGCTTTGCGCCTGTGCGTCATTCCCGTGAAAACGGGAATCCAGAACCTTTTCATGCCTGGACTCCCGCTTCTGCGGGAGTGACTTATAAGGAGGGCGGAAATGGCGACCAACGGAACCACCTTCGGTACAAGTAAACATATCAAACAGGTTGGCCGCATGGACCTTCCCGGCGGCGGTCTCGTCGCCGTCGAAAACGGCTACGCCTACGTCGGCCACATGGACCCACCCCACGGGACATCGATTATCGACGTGCGCGACCCGAAACATCCCAAGCTTGTCTCCCACCTCGAAGTGCCCGAGGGCATTCACTCGCACAAGGTGAGAGTCAGCGGTGACGTTATGCTGGTCAACTATGAGAGATTCAAAACCAAGCTGGAGCTTCAGGGCGGCCTAAAGATTTTCGATATCTCCGACAAGGCCCGGCCGCGCGAGATCGGTTTTTTTAAAGCCGCGGGCAAAGGCGTCCACCGCTTCACCTTCGACGGCCGCTACGCTTACATCTCGCCCATCGTGGAGGGCTACGTCGGCAACATCGTCATGATCGTCGATCTCAAGGACCCGACAAAACCTGAAGAGGTCGGCCGCTGGTGGCTGCCGGGACAGTGGACCGCGGGCGGCGAGAAGCCGGACTGGCATGGAGCGGACCACCGCTGCCACCATCCGATTCGAAGAGGCAATCGCCTGTACGTCAGTTACTGGCACGGCGGCTTCGTCATCCTCGACATCTCCGACATGAGCAAGCCCAAGCTCGTAAGCCACCTCGACTACAGCCCACCCTATCCCTGTCCGACTCACACGACGCTGCCGCTGGCGAACAAAATTTCAGGCCGGGACTTCATGATTGTGACGGACGAGGAGGTGGGAGAGAAACTTACCCCCACGCCGTTCGCTTTTCTCTGGGTCGTCGATATCACCGAGGAGAGCCGCCCCACGCCCGTGTCAACCTTTATGCTTCCCTACGACGGCGAATCGACGGCGGCCAGCCGCTTCGGCGCGCACCAACCCGCCGAGCAGGTTTACGACAATATCCTCTACGTCACTTGGTTCTCCGGCGGCTTGCGCGCGCTCGACTTCTCGAATCCTTACCGGCCCGAAGAGGTCGGCTACTACGTCCCGCTTCCCGGCAAGGGACAGACCACTGTCCAGAGCAACGACGTCTTCCGCCGCGACGACGGCATGCTGTTTCTTATCGACCGGTATGACGGGCTGGAAGTCCTGGAGAGCCAGGTCTAAGGCCGGTGAAAAGGCCCAGATTCTTCTTGACAAAGGAGTTACAGGCGCTATGTTGAGATTGCCCAGACCGTATGCCCCCACAGTGAGGGGACGTGAGTTGTAGTCCGATAGGTCAAAAAACTAGTTCGTGATCTTTAACGGCCTGGGCATATGGGACGGTTCTCTACCGTCCCTTCTTTTTTTCCAGCCTGATTTTCACAAAATCCGCGCCTGGATCGAGCGGGTAAAGACGCAGCCGGGGTTTATATCGATGAGTTGAGATTGGCGAGAGCGAGGTCACACCCGGTCTTCACGGTCTGCGATAATCTGGCGGGTTAAACCGGTGAGCTTTCGGCCGATTTCTAAGACGCGCTTCATATCGACCGGGCCCTTAACCGGGCCCAACATGGCGTCAAGCCCAGGACAGCCTTTCTGTACTATCCCCTTCTCTAACAAATATTGCTGCAGCGCCTCTTTGGTCCACTTCTTCCACCGCTGACCTTTTCGCTTCCGATTTTTCGATTGAAAGGTTAGCTTCTTCCTGCCACTCGCAGCAGTCGCCAAATGCTGTTGCAGTGCTTCACACAGAAGTTCGCTCCGAGTCCGGTGCTCGTCTTTTGCCCGCCGGTCCAGCTTTTTCACCATCTCGTCCGGCATTGAAACCATAAAGCGCGTCACGGCGACCCCTCCTTCTTGTTACAAGATCAATATATCATTTCGACCCAAAGGATAAACGGGCACAGGGGTTCGTCTTATCCATGTCGCCCACGAAGGCGGATTTCCCGCTCAGCGATTTTCCCAAAAGTCAGGCCTGCATCGGGTGGAAAAGCACAACCGAGATTTGTTGCTTGGAATTTTGCTTGGAATTTTCTTGCTAACAAGTGGACAAAATTATAGACTGCTGGAAATACTTGAGCTTCGTTTTCTGAGATCAATTCGGGCGACCCGACTGTTCCTTCGCGTGCGGGGTATGCAACATAACTTGTCTTCGATATGCGAAACAAAGCACGGACCGCACGTGCCGACTTATCGCGTTGAACTAGGCGATGCCTTCGATCTCCTGCGTCAGCTTCCCCGATCAAGTGTTGATTTGATCGTTACGAGTCCGCCTTACTGGGGTCATCGTACATACTCTCAGAACCACAACTGGGGCATCGTCAAAGAATGGCAGTTGATGGGCGAGGCGGCTACCCTGCCGTCTTACGAGTGGTACAAAAAGCATGGTGGTCTCCTCGGTCTTGAACCCTTGCCCGAATGGTACGTGTATCACTTAGTTGAAATTTTCGACGCCGCGCAGACCTGCCTGAAGGCGGATGGCAGCCTGTGGATCAACCTCGGCGACACTTATTTTGCTCGTTGGTCGAGTATCCGACAGAAAGGACGCCAAGGGCTCGGGAACCATCCGCGACAGCGACGGCGCACGCCGATGGGAGGATATCGGCAGGAAAAGCAACTTCTTCTCATCCCTGCCCGCTTCGCAATTGCCATGCAGGAGCAGCGTTGGATTGTTCGCAACGATCTCATCTGGTCCAAGCCTAATATTCCACCGCGACCCGAGCGCGATCGGCTTCGGCTTTCTCACGAGCACTTCTTCCATTTCGTGAAGCGTCCGAAGGAAGGGCGTCCAAAATATTTCTATGACATCAGTAAAGTCGAGCCCCGAGCGATAGATGTCGTCACCTACAACGTTCGTCCGGGACAAAATGGCCACACCGCAACCTTCCCGGCCGAACTGATCCGACCGCGTATCGAAAGTTCGTGTCCTCCCGGCGGTCTCGTCGTGGATCCATTCTGCGGCACCGGACGAACACTTGTTGTCGCGCTAACAACTGGCCGATCCGCTATAGGCTTTG
>JBGPGE010000020.1:0-52989 GCA_041483675.1 Binatia bacterium | reverse complement strand
GGCTCGGTCACGCTGATCGGCGGCGACCCCGGCATCGGCAAGTCCACTCTATTGCTGCAAGCCTTCGCGGCGCTGAGCCAAAGCGGCCTTTCCTGTCTCTACGTCTCGGGAGAAGAATCGCCGCGGCAGATCAAGATGCGCGCCGAGCGGCTTGGCATCGTCTCGCCGAAGCTGTTGATTCTGAGCGAGACGTCGCTCGAAAGGATCCTGGAGCAGGTCAAAAAAAATAAACCCGATGTCCTGGTGATCGATTCGATCCAGACGATTTTCACCTCCACCCTTCCTTCCGCTCCGGGGAGTATCGGCCAGGTCAGGGAGTCTTCCGGCCTGATTATCACGCTGGCGAAAAAGAGCGGCCTCAGCACGTTTCTCATCGGCCACGTGACCAAAGACGGATCGCTCGCCGGCCCGCGCGTGCTCGAACACATGGTCGATACCGTGCTCTACTTCGAGGGCGACCGGGGGCACAACTTCCGGATTCTGAGAGCGATCAAGAACCGCTTCGGCTCGACCAACGAGATCGGCGTCTTCGAGATGAAGGAGGGCGGGCTTCGGGAGGTGAGCAATCCATCGGAGCTTTTTCTCATGGAGCGGCCGCTGCACGCGCCCGGCTCGGTGGTGATCTGCAGCATGGAGGGGACGCGCCCGATCCTGGTCGAGCTGCAGGCGTTGGTCAGCCCGTCCTTTCTGGCAGTCCCGCGCCGAACCACCATCGGCGTCGATCACAACCGCGTCGCGCTGCTGGTCGCTGTTCTGGAAAAGAAAATGGGCGTGAATCTGTTCAACCAGGATGTGTTCGTGAATGTCGCCGGCGGCGTGCAGGTCGAAGAGCCGGCGGTCGATCTCGGCATCGTCGCCGCCATCGCCTCGAGCTATCAGGAGAAGGCCGTCGATGCAAAGACGGTCATCTTCGGCGAGGTGGGCCTCGCCGGCGAGATCCGCGCCATCGCCCAGGCCGAGGCGCGCGTCAAAGAGGCCGGCAAACTCGGCTTCGAGCGCTGCATCCTCCCCATGAGCAACAGCTCGCAGTTGGGCCACATCAAAAGTCCGGAACTGATCGGCGTAAGCTCGCTGGCCGAGTGCTGGAAAATCCTCTTCTGACCCATTCGACTAAGCTCAGGGTCATGGTGAGGAAGATCGAACCGTGAGCGTCAATTTAGCCGCTCCTTCGGATCCGGATGAGCCGCCGTCACGGCCCTTTTAGGTGCTCGCGCAGGATTCTCCCCACTTCCGCGATCGTCTCGGGATTGCCCTGGGCGGAATGGCCCGAGCGCACAACCTTTTCCGACGCGGCCCAATCGATGTGGGCGCTTTCGTAAGCCACAACTCCGTCGGTACGTCCAATTAACGGCCCGTCGCCGAGCACGGCGACGATCGAGTGCGCGCTGATGTGTGGATCTATAGAGGTGGCGTTCAGCGCTGTGAGGAAAGGATGACCGGGGCTCATGTTGTCCACCGAGGTAGGGAGCTGGCTTGCCCTCAAGTGACCGAAGGCCTGGTCCGCTTTCAGGAGGTCCCCAAACTGTGAGACCAGCGTGCCCGGAAGGTTGATGAACCATCTGACGATATCAAGCCCCCAGCCCGTTGCGCGATAACTTCCGCGATGCGGCGTAGAGATGAAAATGACACTCTCGACGCTCGGCACGGGTTCGAAAAACACCGCCTCGCGTATGAGGTCGCGGGTTTCGGGCTTCATTTCCTTTGCCACCTGTTCGAACGGGGCATCGGACATGTTGCCCCAGAAGCGCGTGCCGCTGCTGACAGCCATGAGCCGGGTGAGTAGCCCGCCCTGGCTGTGGCCTACGATCACCATGCGACGCAAAGCCGGATCCTGACCGGCGGGGTCGACCTCTTTGACAGCCGCCTCCAGAGCGCGACGCAGAAGCATCGCCGAATACAGAATCGGTTGGCCGGTGTTGTACATGAACAGCCAAGTCTGGTAGCGCCGGCCGACTGTCGGATCGTTCGCCAGCTCGTTGTACATCTCCGCCCAGCGTACCGGGCTCGACGCCGTGCCGTGCACCAGGACGACCGGAATGCGTCCGGGGCGATAAGGATGCATCATCACAAGGCCGTCCCCAAAAACCTTCGCCTGGTCGGCGGCGAAACGGAAACCTGCGATCTCGAAATCCCAGGCCGGCGCGCCCTCGAGCTGATAGGCGAGCGCCGCAGTCGGCTCAAGCTCCAACAGAACGTCGCGCCTGTCCACGTTCACCGTGGAAGCGTTGTCGGCGGCATAGACCTCTATCCGCCCCTGCAGCTTGCCGTCTAAAATGGCGCGCCGCGGCTCCGCAATCCAGACAAAGGCCGTCACCGGCACCTTGGTCCGCGGCACGATTCGCTTACGCGCTCTCTCGGCTGCCTCCCCGGATTCGATCGGTTCCAACTCGGCGGCCAGCGGCGCGCCGATGCCGGCCTGGCGATAGCGGTTGCGCAGGCCCCTGATCTCGAACTCTCCGACCGGGATGAAATGCTTGAAACGGTAGCCGCCCCACAGAAATCCAGTCGGCTCCACTGCCAGCGTCAGCTCGCCGAAGGGAAGGGAGACAGTCCGCTCTTCGAGACTCACCTCCTGCCCATCCGACGAGGCCAGCCCCCTGGTCATTCCGCGATTGTAGAGGTCCGCGGCCAGCCTGCGGCGCGGGTCGAGCGGCGCCGGCTCCGGCGAGCCATCTTCCGGAAAGAGAAAGGCGTAAGCGTAAACGGCTGCCGCGAGGTAGTGCGCGCTCTTGCCGGACTGCTCGGCGTAAAAGAAAGATAATTCCGAAAGCGCAAAGCGCCGGTCCTGCAACCGTTCCGGCGCCGCCGGTTGGGTAAGCGTCTTGCGCAGCTCGCCGAGGGTCGCCTCGGGATCCGCATCGAAACGCTCGACCAGATTGTTTCGATCGAGCACCTGCCTCGACCATGCACTCGGCGTTCCCGCCGAGAGCACGCTCGCGGTCAGCTCATGGTGCAGTTGCTGGGTGGAGCCGCGCGTTACGCCGATCGGCGTGGCGCAGGCGCCGGCAAGAACCAGCAGCCCGACCAGCGCGGTTATTTGGATAACTTGCCGCCGCCGGAAACCGGAAATGTCGAATGATCTCACTTTTGTTTCTCCCCCCAAGCCGGCGGCAACGGCAGCCCTTCCCTGATGCGCTGTGAAAATGCGGGGTCTGAGCCGGCCGCTTCGGCGCGCGCGTTCACATGAGAGAGTTTTCTTAGCTCCTGGAAGGAGTGCCTGGTGTCGAGACGCCCCAGCTCGTAGAGATATTCCGGAACGTAGCCGCTTATCAGGATCTTCCATGACACGGGCGGAGATTCCGGGTTCATGCGCGAGTGCATCAGGACGCCCGTCGTGCAATTGGTGGTCAGCGTGTTATAGAAGCGTGGACGCTTGTGCATCTCGTTCATCGACTTTAAGTAGTCCAGAAATACCCGGCGACCGTTCTCCAGCGGCGCGCGCACCCGATAGACATACACATCCTCGCGGGGCTCGCGGAAACCGGTCCGGACCCGGATCACGTCGCGCTCGTCGGCGACGACGTAAACCAGCTCATACTGCCTGAAGAAACCGGCGATCGTCGAGTAGTTCTCGCCCCGCTCTTTCCGCGTCTCGATCGAGGCGGCCAGAAAATCTTTGCCCTCGAAGCCGAAGCTTATCATGATATGGGCGATAGCGTCGCTGCCCCAATAGACCGCCACGAGATCGACCGAGTCGAGCTTACGGAGATCGTAAGTGCGGTCCTCCCAGCGCGGGGTGAAGTCCGTCTCCGTCCGGTAGTCGAGATTTCTGACGCCGTGAATCGTGACGAGATCGCCGTTTTGCTCGGCCCATGGCGTGACGGCAACTTCGGGCTGCCAATCGCGGTCGTTCGAGGCGGGAATCTGGAAAAACAACGCGACGAGGACGGCAAAGGCAAACAGGAAGCCCAACAGCGTACGACGGCGCCGCGGCAGGAAAGCGAACGCGAGGACGGTTAATAGGACAAAAATTCCGGCGAGTGCGGCTCGCAGAGTTTCACCGGGAAGCGGCGAATAATAGATCGCCCCGGCGCCCCACGCGGTCATCCCCGCGACCACGATGCCCATCAATAAGCGAGCTATGATTTTCACTGCCGACTCCTTAGCGCGAAAGAGGTTGATTCACCTTTCATCGTGCCCCTACTTTTTTGCGGCTGTCGCCTCTTGCGCCTTCTTCCAAGCTTTATCGGGATCAAACAACTTCATCGCCTGCGCCGTTTTCTCGGTGTTTTTCCCAAGATCTTTTTCATAGACCACGCCGTCATGGTTGACGATGAAGGTCACGACGCCGGAGTTTTCGTAGGTCGCCGGGTATGCAACGACGGCAAAGCCGCCGATTAATTTGCCTTTGACAAGATATTCGTAGGCGCCGCCGGGCGCGTTTTTCCCTTGAGCCGTCAGCAGCTTGTAGTAGTAGCCGTAATACGGGGTGGGCTTGCCGCCGGGTTGCGGCGCTTTGTATCCCTCTCTCATCGCCTCTGCCACAAGGGGACCGATGGGGATCGGATCTTCTCCTTGCTTCATCTCCCAGTAGAGGCCGTTTTTCTTTCCCGCATCGCTGATGAACTTCTGCGCGTATTCTAAAAGCCCGTTACCGTCCCGATCTTTCATCGCATATTCTCGCTGAGCATCGACAACGGCAAGGAGGACCTGGATCGTGTTCAGCTCGTTCTCGCCGATGCGGCGGTTGAGGATCTCCTCCCTTCCCGCCTCCGTATCGAACAGCCAGTTGTTGCCCTTCTTCACCAGCGGGATCGGAAAAGGCCAGTCGTTGTTGCCGATGACGATGACCGTGTTTTCGCCCTCTTTAACGAGACGATTCTTCTCGTCGAAGGCTTTGAGAAAGCGCTCGCGTCTCTGCTTATCGGCGATCGCATCTCCGGAAGAGATTAACTCTTTCGCTTTAGCGCCGAAGATCGCCAGCAGCTCCGTGTCGTCATTTTTTCTCGCCGCCGCGATGGCAGCCTTGACGGCCTCTTCGGCGGAGGTAAAAGTTTTTTGTTGCGCCGCCGCGGCGAAGGCCGCTTGAGAGAGCGCAAGACTCATGATGACCGCCGCGCCGACGGTCGGGCTTGCAGAGGGCAGCGTTTCCGAATGCACCTTCGTCATATGAGTCATGCAATTACTGTCCGTCTGACTAAGGCGTTGGCGGCGTGGCTGGAAACGGCCGTAGCCGAAAGCGGCGTGTTCCAAGGCAAGCTCATACGCGATCAATTGGAGAAGGGCAAGGCCGGTAAAGGGGCGCAGGCCCTTATGCGCCTGGCCGGAAGTGTGCGCGGCCCGAAGGACCTCTCCACCCGCAAAAGGACCTCCCGCTCGCGCTCGATTAGCGTATAGGTTTCGCGAAGTTACAGCGTTGTCAACAATTTGTTCAGTCCATTGAACATTTTGTTTGAAAGACCGGGCCCGCCATTCCGTAACACGCGCGATTTCAAGAAGACTGGCAAAAAGGTGCTGGACCTCTTCGCGTGACCGCGCTAATCCCCGCTTCATGTTTCTTCCCTCGGCGCTCGTCACCCCCCCCTCGTCGCCCGCCCGGTCTTGCATCCCTGGCAGCACCGTATTACACTGATCGCATGAAAACTTTAACCGTACGACTGCCCGAGCCGCTCGTAGCCGAGATCGAGGTGGAATCGCGCGGGCGCAGGTGTTCGAAGTCCGACATCGTTCGCGAGCGCTTGCAGCGCATCGCTCGACCCACACGGCGTAAGTCCACACCGCTTGATGCCATTGTCGATCTCATCGGCTCGGTGGATGGCTTGCCGGCCGACCTGAGCGCACGAAAGAAGCGATACTTGAAAGCCACGGGCTATGGCCAGAAACGTGCTCGTTGACGCGGGCTTTTTAGTGGCTTTGCTTAGCCGCCGCGACTCCCACCACCAGTGGGCGGTGACGCTAGCGCCTGGCCACGCTCCATCTTGGCGCACCTGCGAAGCCGTCCTGTCTGAGACCTTCCACCTTCTCGGCGCGCGCGGCGCGCCTGGACTCAGCGCGCTGCTTCGCCGCCGGGCACTGATTGCCGCTTTCGACCTGGACAACGACGTGGAGTCAGTACTCAAGCTCTTGCAGAAATACGCAGACGTGCCCATGAGCCTCGCCGACGCCTGCCTTGTGCGCATGACCGAAACGCTTCCTGATCCGATGATTCTCACTACAGATTCCGACTTCCGCATCTATCGCCGGCATAGCCGGCAGATGGTTCCCTGCAGGATGCCATCTTGATCACTCGCTACTCGACACCCGTCCCTCGTCCGTCTTTGCGCGTGCGGTCTTCATCCCTGTCTCCTTTCCGACCTCCCACTTCCCCCTCCTCCCTCATGTCTCCAACATCCATTCCCAAACGGTCCGCACCGTCACGCCGGCAGGGGTGTCGGGCTGGGCGGCGAGCACGTCGCTACCGGTGAGCGTGAGCAACAGGGCCTCGGCACGGCGATGAGCCGGCAGGGCGTCCCTCAAGGCGCGGAACTCGCGCTCGCGGCGCGCATCTGTCCTCATATCCAGGCCAAATGGCCGTATATTCATCCTTATTAAAAGGACAATAGCGGAACGGCCTCAGTGTTGCCATTTCCCAGCCCGGCGGCGGCGATGAGGTTTTGTCTGCTTGTGGTTTTCATCGTCGTGCTTCCTTTGCAATGCCAAAAAGTATCGGGCCGCACCCGCCATTGCAGCGAGCGCGGCCCGATATTGACTCACGTTTTCATTCAGCGCGGCGTTACTTGGTGCCGCCCTGCGGGCGGGTCACCGCCATTGGGCGACGTAGAATCCGGCAGGCGCGAACGTGTACATGCGCTCGGCCATCCATTGCTGGTAGCCCATCCCTTCATCCGCGGCACGTTCGAACGGGTCCATGCGCAGGTTTTCGACCAAGGGCATACGAAGCTCCACGAAGGGCTCGCTCCAAACACGCAACCCGGTGGCGTCCTGCCTCAGGAAGCTCAACTTCCAGTTGTTGTAGCGCAACGCCGCGACGCTGCCGTCGTCGGTCCAGTAGATGAACTCTTTGCGCGGCCACTCGCCTTCGCCCTTGAGCGCCGGGATCAGGTTGTAGCCGTCTAGATGAACCTTGTAGGTCGTGTCGCCGACTTTCTTGCCTTTGAGCAGGTCTTCTTTGACGGTCGTATCTCCCGCCGCGGCCAGCAGCGTCGGGATCATATCCTCGTGCGCGGCAATGTCGTTGACGAGCGTGCCGGGCTTGATGACGCCGGGCCAGCGGATCGCGGTGGGAACGCGGAAGCCGCCTTCCCATTGGGTGTTTTTCTCACCCCGGAACATCGTCGTGCCGCCGTCAGGCCAGGTGAAGGCCTCGGCGCCGTTGTCGGTGGAATACATCACGATGGTGTTTTCCTCGATACCCAGTTCCTTGAGCTTGGCCAGTAGCTGGCCGACCATCCCGTCATGCTCGACCATGCCGTCGGCATAAATGCCGAGGCCGGTCTTGCCGACCGACGCCGGCTTGAGGTGCGTGAAGACGTGCATGCGGGTGGAGTTCCACCCCATCTTGCCGAATCGCGGGTCATCGGTCGCATCATCCTTGTCCGCCGCGAAGCAGTGCATTACACCGCGCGGGCCGAACATCGCTTTGAACTTGGGATCCTTCGGGTAGTCCACATTTTCCGGCTCCTCTTCCGCGTTCAAGTGGTAGAGGTTGCCATAGAACTCGTCGAAGCCGTGGACCGTGGGCAGAAACTCGTTGCGGTCGCCGAGGTGGTTCTTGCCGAACTGGCCGGTCACATAGCCATGCGACTTGAGCAAATCGGCCAGCGTCGGGTCCTGCGGCTTCAGACCCTCGGGCGCGCCCGGTAGCCCGACCTTGGTGAGGCCGGTGCGAATCGGCGATTGCCCGGTGATGAACGCCGCGCGGCCCGCCGTGCAGCTTTGCTGCCCATACCAGTCCGTGAACAGCGCGCCTTCCTTCGCGATACGGTCGATGTTCGGCGTCTTGTATCCCATCATGCCCAGGTTGTAGGCGCTGATGTTGAACCCGCCGATGTCGTCGCCCCAGATGATGAGAATGTTGGGTTTCTTCGCCTGCTGCGGCTGCGCCGCCGCGACCACACCACCGAAAAGCACCGTCACTAACAGCGACAGCACGATCACGCAGCAGATCGCGCTGAGTTTTGAACTTACAGCATGCTTCATAGGAACCTCCTTTGGTTCTCAGGGACCGCCTACGGATAGCAAATGGGACGGAGCCCCGTCTATTGTACTTTGGTGCAATAGGGGAAGGGACGAGGGTAGAGGGAAGAGGGAAAAAATGAGTCCTCGGTCACTGCCCTCTTTATTGTTTTAATCGATCTGTCATCCTCGCGTTTCACCCTCGACACTCGTCACTTGTCACTACACAATTGTCGTCGCGGCTGAATACCCCGCGGGAGGATTTTCAGCCCTGGTCGAAAATCACCGTGAGTAAGTTTGACCCCAGTCGAAAGTTACCGTATTCTCCAGCCATGTCCACGCAGCCCCGTTATCTCGTCTCCCAGCTTCGCCAGGATCTAGGCCGCAAAATGGTTTTTGTCGCTGGGCCCCGGCAAGTGGGGAAAACCACCCTGGCGCTGAGCCTGCCCGGAGCGCTCGCGGGTTATCTTAGCTGGGACGTGGCCGAGCACCGCGAGCGCATTCTCAAGCGCGAGCTGCCCGATTCCCGCCTATGGGTCTTCGACGAGATCCATAAATACCGCTCGTGGCGCAACTGGCTGAAAGGGCTCTACGATGGCCGAAGGACCGGCCAGAAAATCCTGGTCACGGGAAGCGCTCGGCTGGATTTCTATCGTTTCGGCGGCGATTCGTTGCAGGGACGGTATCATATGCTGCGGCTCCATCCGTTTTCGGCAAAGGAACTCGCCATTCGCACCTCCGCCGGGCTGAGCGATCTGCTCAAGTTGGGAGGTTTTCCCGAGCCCTTCCTAAGCGGTTCCGAAGTCGAGGCGCGGCGGTGGTCACGTGAATACCGCAATCGGCTGGTCCGTGAGGACGTGGCCGGACTGGAGCGCGTCCAAGACCTCGGCAACCTGGAGCTTCTGGCACTCCGCCTGCCCGAGCTGGTGGGCTCCCCGCTCTCGATCAACGCCCTGCGCGAAGACCTGCAGATCAGCCACAAGACGGTCAGTGGTTGGCTGCAGGTGCTCGAGCGGCTCTACGCGATTTTTCGATTGTCGCCCTTCGGGTCGCCTCGCATCCGCGCCGTCAAAAAGGAACAGAAGCATTACCATTTTGATTGGTCGCTTGTTTCTGCGGAGCCCGCCCGTTTTGAGAACCTCATCGCCTCGCACCTGCTCAAGTGGGTGCATTTCGAGGAGGATGCCCGGGGCCGGGATCTCGAGCTGCGCTACTTCCGCGACACCGACGGCCGGGAGGTGGACTTTGTCGTGGTCGAGGGACGACGGCCGCAATTAGTTGTTGAATGCAAGTGGGCGGACGCGGACGTGGACCGGAGTCTTCGCTACCTCAAAGCCCGGTTCCCGGAGGCTGAGGCGTGGCAGGTATCGGCAACCGGCAAAAAGGACTATCTCACTCCCGAGGGCATCCGAGTAAGCCCGGCGCTGGCCTTGCTGGATCGGCTGATCTAGCAAGCGACTCTTCAGCGTAGCCCCACCACTTGTCACTCGGCCCTCGCCACTCGGCCACTTGTCACTTGCCCCTCGACCAGAAGGAAAAACGCAGAAGGTGTCGAACGCGAGAGCGTTGAAGCCAAGTCATCCGAGTCCCTACCCCGGGCCATGCAGGTTACGCTCGTAGGCGAGACGGGTGCAATCGCGTGGTTTATTTGGCGGGAGCGGCTTGGGCTTTCAGCGCTTTGCGCCCTCCGGGCGACAGTAGATAGCCGGCGAGGAGCACGGGTATGATCCCCCAAGGAAGCGCTTGCGCTACGGTGGCGCCTTCGCGATAGCATTCAAAACCAGAACAATGTTGATCAGGGCCGCGGTGAGGCCCACGAAACGCGCCCAACTCATGCCCAACAGGGCGCCGCAAAAGAACAGGACATAGAGCAACGCAATCGTCGCGATGACCGCTCCCCGGAATAGCGCCGCGACTCCCACCATGGGTAAAATCAATCGGCCTTGCTCGAATAGGTCGACCCCGATCTCCAGCCATTGAACAGCCCGCAAAAAACCCAACAGGCCCTGCGCTAAAGCCAACCAGGCCATGACCGTCAAGCTCAGAGGTCGATTCATATGCTCCACCCCGTCTGTACGTTCGGCTGCGCTACGATCTTACGCTTCCCACAAGAGCTGTAATCATTATCTTCGGTCTTATCCTCCCACAACGTTGCAATCAATTTATATCGAACACGGGGTTTGAATCCCCGTGTTCGACCAAAGGGGAGAGCTGCCGCTTCTCCCCTTTGGAAACCCCATCGGCTTTGTGCCCGCCTCAAGAGGCGGGGTTTACATTGAATCATTAACCTGCCGGGATCGTTACCAGCGGTGATCCCCTTCCGGAATCGGTCTCAGTGAGCGAGAAGAGAATCAGCAGGAACGAGAAAACTAACTTGGACGGATAATCCCGGTCCTCCACCCAGAACCAGTGGTCCCGGTAGCGCACGGCAACGAAGGCGTCCGCGGGCCGCTCCAACCCGCTGTGAATGCGAACCATCGGGCGAAATCCGCCCTCCTTGTCCGTGTCGAACACCGTAGTCTTCGGGACGCGTCCTTCTTCGACGTGTAAAGGCGGCACCTCGATCGATGAAGCGAAGTCGATCAAGATCTCCAGTAAGGAGCGCGTGACCATCGCGACCTCGTCGTCGCTGCGCGGCACGGATCCGAATGCCACACGGAACTCGGTGAGGCCCTCGCGAAGTCCGAGGATTTCGTGCACCAATCGGCGGTCTTCTTCGATTTCCTTTGACAATTTCTTCGTGGCCATGCTCATCACCGTCGCCTCTTGTTCCTTGGTGCGCTCCACCCGCATGCCGACGGCGCCCGAGGATTGGACGCGCCGGATAGCCGCAATCAGCCGATAGAACTCCGGATCGGCGCCGCGCGCCCGAGCCCCGGAACCGTAGCGGTTTTGAATCCCGTTAACCGAAGTCACCATAATACGGAAGACGGCATCCGCCGCCCACCCTGCTTGCACGAGCGATATAACCACGCCCGGCGGTAAAGGCGTCATCAGGCTGGTGGTGAACCGCTTGCCTGACACCGGGCTGTAGGTAATCGTCGGCTTGTCGCTATAACGGGTGGCAGCGCCCAGGGATTGAGAGTTGGTAGGGCCAGCAGCACCAGAAGTAGCACCCTTAAAAAAGAAGAAATCTGCCCAGCTTGCCGCCAAACTGACTTGCGTCTCCAGGCCATAGGAATTGATGATCGAGGCGACATCGAGGAATAGCGGCGTGTCGCCGTATCGTAGTTTAACCAGATTATCCAGCATCTGGTGCTTCCACGATTCGGTAACGGCCTGTTCGTAGTCGAGACGATCCCGACCGATAGTGCCGGGACCGATGCTCGCGCAGCCGTTCAACGCGAGCAGCAACAGCACGGTCGGGGATATTCTTATTAGTCTCATTTTTTTCTCCTAGCTCCGCTGACATTTCACTTCACACCGGCTCCCCACTACCACCCCTCGTAGCCGAGCCGCCGATACCCTGCCGGTCGCCGGTCTCGGCGCGACGGCGATCTTCCACATCCGGATAATCCCGTTCCGCGGAGCTGTGGAGCAAGGCCAATTCCTGACGCAATGCCGGCGCCCTCGCCTCAGGCAAAACAGCAATCAGGTGCTCCAGCAGCGCCCGCAGACGGCGCGGAACCTGGATGCTCCCCGCGCCGAATAGACGGATTTCACTCACAGCCAGAGCGACGAAATCTTCCCACTGCGGCGTCGGGTAGAGGAGTCTCAGGTTACCTTGCGCGTCAACGACTCTGCCGGGCCCGAGCTGCTTCTGGCCGACGTAGCGCAACAGGCGATGGAGCTGGTCGAGAGCCAGCACCGCGGTGGTCGGGTCGTTGATCGCCGGCGACAGCGCGCGCGAGGCGATGTCGACCATGATGCGGAACGCAAACGCCGGATCTTGTTCCAGCGTTCGTTCAGGACCCAAAGCAACCATCTCCTGAAGCGCGCCTCCGTCGATGCGCCGGTCCGCCGGACAGATCCGAAACAGCGGATCGCCGCGTGACACGAAATCGCCTACCTGGGGAACCAACTCTATCACGCAATCGGCCTGCCGCGCCGCGGCGACTAGCTCCTGATGGCCGAAAGCCAGGAAGGTGCCCGAGTTCCCCGCGTGTTCAAGGATTCGCGATGGCTGGGAGAGAATATTTGCATTGAGCTGGGGCTGCGGCGGCTCTGTAGGATCGAGCAGGTGCGGATAAACGCTGTCGATGACCCGCTGCCCAGCTCCCCACAGCGATTGCAAAATGGCCACCGGCCTGAGACTCGTCCCCACCTGCTGGACGAACCAGAAAAACAGGCCGATGCTGATGAGATTGCTGAGAACCGCGATGAAAACCAACAACTGCGGAACGTACCGCTCTTCGGTCCGGCCAAGCGCAGCCAGGGCGAACGTGTAGGAGAAGACAAAGACGCCCACACAAATCTTGATATTTCGATTGGAAAAGGCAAAGGCGATGATACGCGGAGTAAGCTGCGCGCTGGCAAGCTGCACGACCAAAAGAAGGGAGGAGACGGCAAAGACGAGGAAGGTCAGCATGGAAGACGACAAGACCCCCAGGATCGCTTGCGCTCCTTCCGGTGTGAAGCCGAACCAGGACCAGCGCGTCTGAAGGTCGATCCACCGCAGCGTACGCACGGCAGTCATTGCCGCAAGCATCCATCCCACAGGCACCCACCAGAAGGAAAAGCGCAGGAAGTAACGAACGCGATAGCGTTGAAGCCAAGTCATCGGAGTCCCTACCTTTTATTCACTTGACCGAAAACTCGTCCGACCGGACTCGATTTCGTAAATGGCGCCGGCGATCTTCATTCGTCCTTCCGCTAGGCGAGCCTGTCCTTCAGGCGAGTTCAGGATCTGTTTTACCGTGGGTCGGGTGTCGAGGAGAATTCCACTCGTCACTCGTTCCTCGTCACTCTTTTTTCACTTCGGAAACAAAAGCTGCACTTGAAAGCGCAACTGCCAGTCCGGGCCGAACTCGGGCTTGGCGACGTTGCCGTACGCGCCGATCTGCGCGTTGATCGGTAGCTTGCCTACCCTGAACAACTTGCCTACGCCGCCGCCGACGGGAACGGTCCACACGTCGCGCCCTTTCTCCGCCGCCCAGTTGGCGGTTATGACGGGAGAGCTGGTCAGATACCAACCGTCAGCCAAGTTGTAGTTGACGAACGGTTGGAGCAGCATCGCATTCACTTTCCGCTCGCCCCAGCCGGCAAACGACCACTGGTTGTTCATCAGCGCGCCGAACACCCACGGCCCTTGGATCGTCAGCGCTACGGCCGCCGGACCTGCGCTCCAGTTGCCGCTGCCGAGCAGCCGGTCGCTCGCCGTCGGCAGCGTGATGGTCGGGCCGACGCCCCAGATCAAGGCGCCGGACTTCGCCGGCGAGAGGAAAAACGTCGGGTTGATGTCTCCAAGTCCCGCCGCGCTGTCGATTCCGGGAAACAGCGACGGCTGGTTGATGATCGGCATGATGACGCGCGTGATGAGATTCCACTCGTCGCTGACTTTGATCGGAATCACGGGCTGAATGTTGAGAACATAAATCATCTTATTGTGCTTAAAGCCCGCCCCGAAGTTGAAGTTGCTTTGCAGCGGGACGCTGATAAGGTCCGCCACGGGGTTCTGAGTCTTCTTCGCCAGCTCCGTGTCGTCTTGCGCTTGCGCCGGAGAGCAGGCGAATCCGACTAACAGCGCCGCGACTACAATAATTCGACGCGCCTTTTTCACAGAGTTGTTCCTCCGTCGCCTTATATAAAGAGTTCGGGTGTCAGTGCTGAAACCTGACACCCGACACCTGCTCTCCTCCCTCGACCCTCGTCCCTCGTCACTCTGCGCTCGGTCGCGCCTCGACCGCCCGCCTGATGGCATCCAGCAGCGAACTGCCGACAAACGGTTTGCGCAGGAAGGCGACGCAGCCCGCGCGGCGCGCCAGCTCGGGCGTCTCAGGCTCCTCGTGGCCGGTCATGAAAATGATCGGCGGCGGGGAACCGGTCTCGGCGAGATGTTTCTGCAAATCGAAGCCGGACATGCCGCCGAGATGAATGTCGAGGACGAGGCAGTCCATGCCTGTGCGCGTCGCATCCTGCAAGAACGCCTCGGCGGAAGGATACATCACCGGCGCAAAACCGGCGGCGCGCAGCAAGCGGCCGAGCGCGCGGCAGAAGCTGCCGTCGTCGTCCACCACCGCAACGTTGATCTTTTCTGCGCTCATGTGAAGGCGCTCGCCTTTCTATGGCGAGACTTGGTGAAAAGAATACCGCACCGGCGGGAAGGGCGTCTATTGTACTTTGGTGAAGTAGGGGGAAGGGACACTCGACACGTCACTACTATGGGACCGGTTGGATACCCAGCTCCTGGGCGAGGCGCACCAGCTCGGCGACCGACTGGACGGCGAGCTTCTTCATGATGCCGGCCCGGTGCGCCTTGATCGTGCGCTCCGTCGTGCCCAGGTCGGCGGCAATCTGCTTGTTCAGCTTGCCGCTGACGACGTGCGCCACCACCTCGCGCTCGCGGGGCGTAAGCGTGTCGAGGCGGTCGCCGAGCGCGCGCAGATGCGCGCGCTGTTCGCGCTCCCGAGCGTTACGGGCCAATGCCCGTTTCACAGAGTCGAACAGCTTCTGCTTCTGAACCGGCTTGGTGAGAAAATCCACTGCCCCCTGTCGCATGGCGCGCACCGTGGTGGGAATGTCGCCGTGGCCGGTAAGAAAAATAACCGGCGTCGGATTGTCCGCTTTGGCCAACAGGGCCTGCAGATCGAGGCCGCTCTGTCCGGGCATGCGCAGGTCCGCGAGCACGCAGCCCGGAGTGTGGGGATCGAGGCGTTCGAGAAATTCAGCCGCCGACGTGAAGGTCTGTACCGCGTATCCGCCGGCGCGCAGGAGGCGGGAGATCGCGCTGCGGAAGGATGCATCGTCATCGACGACGCGCACTATAGGCTGCGTTGAGTTCATGCGGTTAACAGCGTGAACCTGAACGTCGCGCCACCGTCGGGATTGTTCTCCGCCCAGATACGCCCGCCGTGCGCTTCGACAATGGTTCGTGAAATGGCCAGTCCCATGCCCATGCCCTTGGCCTTAGTCGAGTAGAAAGGCTCGAACACCTTAGTGAGGCCGTCGGCGGGGATGCCGTGACCGCAGTCGCGGACCGATAATTCGACGGTGCCGTCACCGGTCCGATCCGCACGCACGACGAGCCGCCGTTGCTCCGCCGGACATCCGTTCAAGCTGTCCATACCGTTGAGCATGAGATTAAGCAAGACCTGCTCTAGATGAACCCGGTCGCCTCGCACCCTTGGTAAATTCGATGCCACTTCGGTCTCCACCTTGACCTGGCGCACCAGGGCATCGGGCTTCGTCATGGCGACGGCCTCTTCGATCAACTCTTCCACGGCTACGACCTTCAATTCCAACTCGCGCCGGCTAAGCAAGGCCCGCATTCGCCGAATGACGTCGGCGGCGCGCTGATCGTCTTTGCGGATGTCGGCGAGTATGGCGCGCAGCTCCCGCAAGTCGGGCTGATCGTTTTCAAGGAAAAGTTCCGCCGCTTCGGCATTGCTGAGGATGGCCCCGAGCGGCTGATTCAACTCGTGCGCCAGCGACGTCGCCAGTTCGCCCATCGTGGAGACGCGGGCGATGTGGGCCAGCTCCGCCCGCTGCCGCGCCGCTTCCAGCTCCGCCTGCAGGCGCTCGGTGACATCGCGCATGATCCCGGTAAACAGGCGCCGCTCGCCCACCCTCGACTCGGCAAAAGAGATCTCCAGACTAATCTCTCGCCCGCTCTTGTGTAGCCCGGAAAAAGATACGGCATCCCAGGAAAGGAGTTTTACACCGGTCTCAAGATAACGACGCATGCCTTCTTCGTGGCGCTGTCGCAACGGCTCAGGCATGAGCGCCGTGATCTTCCGGCCGACTAACTCAGATGAAGAATAGCCGAAGACCCTCGCTACAGCCGAATTGACGAAGAGGATAGTGCTGTTTTGGTCCATCGTTACGATCACATCGGTCGCGGTCTCGGCCAGGGTGCGGTAGCGCTCCTCACTCTGGCGCAGAACCTCCTCGGCGCGCTTGCGCTCGGTGATGTCGATGCACGAGCCGATGTACCCAAGGAACGTGCCGTTGGATTCAAAGCGCGGCACTCCGCTATCGAGAATCCAGCAATATTCGCCGTCAAATCTCCTCAAGCGGTATTCCATCGCGAACTCTTGCCGCGCGTCGAAGGAGTTTATGTAGACTTCAAGACAGCGGTCGAGGTCTTCCCGGTGCACGCCCTCCGCCCATCCATTGCCAAGTTCCTGCTCCATGGCGCGTCCGGTAAAGTCGATCCAGCCTTTGTTGAAAAAAGTACAGAGCTTGTCGGTGCCCGACATCCAGATCATTACGGGCGCCGTATTGGCGACGACGCGAAAGCGGGCCTCGCTTTCGCGCAGCGCCTCTTCGGCCCGCTTGCGGTCGGTGATATCGAGCGACACGCTGCGCATGTGGATCGGTTTGCGGCGGGCGTCGTATTCCACCCTTCCGCGCGCCGCAATCCACCGCATCGAGCCGTCGCTCAACACGACCCGATATTCGAAGCGATAGTCGCCGCCGCTCTCCAACGCCCGGTGCACCGCCTCGCGCGTCGGCTCGCGATCGTCGGGATGCAGCGTCTCGATGAACCGATCGAGGCTGATTGCCTCAGATTCGCCCCAGCTGAACAACGCACGGTCCTCCTGCGTTACCCAGATCTCGTCACGCGCAACGTCCCACATCCACAATCCGAGTCTGCCCACGTCGGCGGCGAGACTCATCCGCTCCTCGCTCTCGCTAAGCTCGGCCTGCGCCTGGCGGCGGCGCGCGCGCTGGAAAACGAAGCCGCCAATCAACACCGCTTGCACCAGGATGATGGTAAGCGCGCCAATGATGTACCAGCGGTACTGCTCCCACACCGACTGCGGTTTGAACCGCACCGTGCTGCCCGGCGGCAGGCGGCTTTCGCTGATCCCCCAACGTTTTAATTCGCGCCAGTCGTAGACCGGTGCCCCTGGACCTAGCGGCGGCGTCCGGATGCTGCCCGCCGATTCGCCGTTCATGATGCCGTTGGCCACGCGAGCCGTTTCAAAGCCCGCCTTTTGAATCGGAATCAGCGCGCCGCCGACGATGCCCTCGCCAAGCTGGTTATCGAATGCGCCAAAAATAGGCGCGTTGCTCTCCGTATGCAAAACCTGGAGCGCGCGCTCTTGTTGGTGCGGGACGCCGGCCGCATCCACGACCAAGGCCGCGTATAATATGGCGGAGTTGGGTTGTAACGCGGCGAGGCGCTTCCGCATCTCCTCGAACGACAGCTCATTAAGCCAAACGAAATTGACGCGGCCGGTGAAGGGCTGGAACTCCCGGCGCAATTCCGCCAGCCAGAATTTTTCGAGCGGCGAATTTCCCAGAACAACCGCGATGTTCTTCGTGCCGGGTAAAACTCGCAGGATATTCTCGACAATCGCGGAAAGCTCCAAGCGCATAGTGACGGAGGTCGAGTTGGCACCGAGATTCTCGTCTCGGACGCGGCGCTGGTCTGCCCCGCCGATCAGCATGGGGGTGCCCGGGAAAAGGCGCGCCCGATAACGCTGCATAAAATGCGCCGCCGGAGCGCCGAACGGCGCCACCAGATCCAATTTTCGATTGGCCAACAGAGCGCGCAGATACTCGACGAAGGGCCTTTCAGACTCGCCCTCTGTGACCCGCGCCGTCTCAAGCGAAGCCTCGGAAAATTCTACCGGCACCGGCGATTGCCGCGCCAACTCCGTCCGGAAGTGCGATGCCACGGCGCTGAAAGGCGCAAAATCGCGGCCGAACGAATGTAGGATAAGCACGCGCCTGACCTGCGGCGCTTCCGCGGCGCTCACGCCGGTCCCATTTACTATTATAAGGAAAACGATCAGGCCCAGAGCGCACGTTGCTCGCAGCGCGATACGTCGCCCTTGGGGTAGGGATGGAGAGCTGGAAACGCGGGTGGGCTCGGTTCTCTTCACGGCTGCTGAGATTCTACGGGCACAGCCAACCGAAAATCAAGCTGGTGCGCCGCGCCCGGGCAACCGCGGCTCCTTGCAGAAGAAGGCAAAACAAGCTAATTTTTTTATTTTAGACCTGGGCCGGAGTGGCGGAATGGCAGACGCGTCGGACTCAAAATCCGATGGGGGAAACTCCGTGGGGGTTCAAGTCCCTTCTCCGGCACCAAAGAAGTCAACTTTTCTACGGCGTGTCTGACCTGCCCCGCTTGCGGTCCGCGCGTGCGATACGTTTTCTATTCTTCCGCTATACGTTCGGGATTTTCATTCGCGGTTGCCTTCAATCGTGCCGTAAAGATCGCGCGGCTCTTTCGGGCCGAAGGCGTCGGACTCCGGAATCGGAGAGGTCAAGTCCGGGCTCCACACAACGTACGGAGTCAGATAGACCAAGACCTCCTGTCGGCGCGAGTCGACATCGAACTTGGAAAAAAAGATATTCAAGAAAGGAATGTTGCGAAGCCACGGCAGCCCGGAGCTGCTGGTTGAACTCTGGTGCTGGGACATGCCCCCGATGAGGATCGCCTGCCCGCTTTCGACCTCCATGGTGGTCTGAGCCAGATTTTTCGCTACTTCGGTTGCCACATTCTCATTAGTGGTTTCGGCGAACTGGGACTGCTCTACGACTACATCCATCCGCACTTTCCCGTCGCGGGCCACGTGCGGCAAAATCTCGAGCTTCACGCCGGTCGATACCGACTGCGGGGTTGCGATGCTCGCACCGCCGGACGCCTGTTGAACTATAAGGTACTGATCGTTGGTGATTTCGATTTTAGCTTTCCGACCGCTGGTGGTTGTGAGATAGGGCCGGGCGATGATCCGGGCTTTGTTGCGCGATACCAACATCTGGATTTGGACTCTAAGACCTCTGGGATCTTTCACGCCTGTCGCATAGGTCAACGCTGGATTGACTAGGCTCCCGAAAGCAGTGGTAAATTGCGTTCCCGACTTTGCGGTGTTTTTCAGGTCGACACCCAGTTCATCGGTACCCGTTGTACCCATCTCGACTACAAGAACCTCGATGACCACGTGCGCCGGATCGCGATCGGCACCGCGCAACGCCGTTGCCGCGCTAGCGACGGCGTCCGCAGAGCCGGAAAGAAAGACCGTGTTGGTATAGGGTTGCAGACTGAACCGGAGACCTGGGTCCGTATCGGTCGCCGCCTTTTTCGCCAGACCTTCCAAAAATGCCGAAGCCATCGCCGCATCGAGGTGGAGCAGCGGCACTTCCCTCGTGACAACCGGCTTAGGCTGTGGTTTGGCCGTCGCGCTCCCCTCGCTCTTTGCAGCAGCGCCGGGCTTTCCGCCGCCTGCCGTCGGCCGAGCCGCCTGGGCGGGGCTTTGGCCTTGCGCGCCTGCCTTGTCGGCCGGCTTCCGCCCGGCTAACGGCTGAACCGTCACAGGGTCATCGAGATCCGCTTCCCTGATGGCGAGGACGTTGTCGTGCATAACGGCGACCAGCCCACGCGGCGCCAAGAGCGCATTGATCGCTCGAACGAGCGGCACGCTCGTGAGGCGGCTGGTCACGGCGCCACGCAGCAGGCCCGGCTCCACGACGTAGGAGACGCCCGCCTCGTGAAGAATCCTGCCGATCACAACCGGCAGCGAGGCGCGGTCAAGTTCCAGGGTGACAAGCGTCTCTTCCGCTCCCGCCCCTTTGATAATCGCCAGTTGGCCGATCCCCTGGGACGCGGCTGCTTCGTGGCGGGCCGTGAGTTCGGCGTTTTGCTTTTTGTAAGCGTCGAGAACGGCGTTGAGTTCTTTATCTTCGCGCAACGGCTGGTCAAGCCAGGGCGCGACGCAGCCAGGGAGGGCGACGATCAGGAGAACGCTCAAGATGCTCCTTGGCAATATCACATTCAGAACGTCCATTCGCGATTCCCTGCGTCAACGCCGGAGAGACACTATTCCACCCGATGCAGGAAGCAACCGTGATGCCAAAGCGCAAAGCAAACAAAAACATGAACTTAGAAGGCAGATGGCCGGAGGCAACCGGGCAGCTTTTCGCATCCCTGCGATTTCGCGGAGCATGCCTTTCTATTTTTTGCCACGAACCTCTGAGGAGTCGCTAGCGCAGAGCCGGCTCTACCGCGGCGGGAAAGATGAGCGACTTGATGACCACGGGAACGGCGCCGGAGGAATGGATCAGCGCGCCGATGTCGATATAGTCAAATTCGTTCAGCGACACGCCATCGATCGAGATCACCGGACTCGTAAACCGCATCTCTTCTTTGAAATGCAGGCCGATGATGCCGCCGATGTCGCCGTCGCTGACGAGCGTGAGCGGATGGCCCTTGGCGAGGATTTTTTCGAGACCTTCTTTCACTCCTGAGCAAAATGCCTGAAGGCGGGCAAAGGTCGCCGAGCCCTCCCAGTGAAACGCCACGGCCACCGATTGCTTGCCGTCGACGAGATCCATGCGCGCGAGCGCCCGCTCCACTGCGCCTTTGACCGCAGCCGAATCCATCGCCTCGCCGTCAAACGGAAACTCCGGCGCGACCACCGGCACGTTGCGCACCGGCACCGCGTCGAGCGGATCGACAAAAATCGTGCTGCCGCTGACTTGAATCGTGTACTGCGACGCGCCGATGACCGTGGCGCGGATTTTTGCGGCCGGCTCCAGTATGGGAATGGCCAGACGGCCGATTCGCTCCTTGACCTCGCTCGCCAAGAGCGCTCCCAGGTCGCCGAAGTCGCCCGGCTTCTGGTCGTAAATAAATTCCGCCACTCCGCCGGAGAAGGTGATCGCGTCGATCTTTCCCCGGTAGGCGAGCGGCGGAAGACGGAGCAGCGATTGGGTCTCCGGCGAGAGGGAATTCAAACTCACGACCTCGAACAACCGATCGGCCATCAACGAAGCCATCGCCTGGAGTTTGGATCGATCCACCTTCTGGCCGAGCGCCAAGTTCAGCCCGACCGCCGATCCAAAAAGACGGCCGGCTTCTTCTAAGCGTGTGACGACGCCGTTTTTATCCAGCACGATCAGCCGCGCGCCAACGTCGATCGCAGTCGTCTCCCTCACCCTGCCTTTGACGCAGATCGCGATCTTGCTCGTCCCGCCGCCGACGTCGATGTTCATGCAGACACCGCCCAATCGCGCGGACTCGGCCACCGCGCCCGAACCGTGCGCCGCCATCGTGCTCTCCAGCCGGTCGCCGGCGCTGACCGCCACGAATCGCCCCGCCTCCCGGGCGAACAGCTCGCCGATCGCGCGCGCGTTGCGCCGCCTGACCGCGACGCCGGTGAGAATCAGCGCGCCGGTGTCGACGTCGTCGCGCTTAAGCCCCGCGTGCTCGTACTGGCGGTTGATGAATTTTTCCAGCGCCGCGACATCGATGGTCAAGTCGTCGAGGTAGGGCGTGAGAAGAATTTCTGATTCGTTCAAAACAGTGCGGCGTTTGACGACGTAGCGCGTCCCCTCCTGCCGCATCTCAAGGCGAGAGAAGACGAGATGGGACGTCGACGAGCCGATATCGACGCCGACGCTGGTGAGCTTGATCTCGTCCTCTTCGACGATGTGGCGGCCGGGCGCGGTGAAGCTGGCGGGCATGATTTATTGCGAGAAACCGAAGGTTCGGTAGAGTAACCCATTTTCGATTGCCGATTTTAGATTTTCGATTCGGGAAAGCTGCCTGCCAATCCAAAATCTAAAATCGAATCAGGGCTTGCGGTAGAGCGAGTCGGCCATTCTTGTGGCGATCCCCTCTTTCTTCAGCGTCTCCTCGTATTCCTTTCTGAGGTAGGGATCTTCGTCGTAGTAGGGAATCGCCGTGCCGCCTTCATGGATATCGATCGCGCCGTAGTCGATCGCTTTTTCGCCGGGACGGCCGCGCTCGCGCCCGGGCGCGTTCGGCCCGAACCAGGCCGACAGGCGCAGCGGCTCCTGGCTCGTGCCAAAGTGCGCGTGAAACCAGTTTCCGCCCATCGGCGCGGCGCTCACCAACCCGACCGGCTCGTAATCCTGCCGTTTGACCTGATCGCCCTTGCCGTCTTTCCAGGGATTCTGTCCGAGGGTCGCGGGCCAGGTATAAGTGTAGCCTTTGCCCGTGAGGCAGACGAGGACGGCCGCCGAGCCGTGCGCGTGGGCTTTGGAATATCGGCCGTTTTCGTGCTGGCCGATCCAGAGGTAAAAATTGTTCCCCGTCATGTGCGGCTCGATTCTACGGTAGCCGGGCGAGCGGCGGTTATCGAGCGGCAGCTCGCAGTTGATAATGTCCGGTATGATGTTGGTTTGGCGCATGGCGAGACCGCGCAACGGATCGGGCTCGATCTCGTCCCTGGGCTTGAAGTAATCGTCCGTCGGGTCGAAGCGGTCTTTGAAGTTGTAGGGGCAGTTAAAAATGAAATCGGGATTCGACATGAGATTCATGATGTTCGGGGCGGTGGTTCCCGCGAGCAAAAGCGCGGGGCTGGAGGTCGCGTTGACGATCCGGTGGGAGGCGTTGAGCGGGATCGAAAACAGCGAGCCGCGCTGCCACTCGAAGGTAAGCTTCTTGCCGTTGCCCTCCGCCCAGACCTCCGTCGTGCCGCGCCCTTCGACGACGAGATAGATCTCTTCATAGAGATGGCGCTCGGCGTTTAGCGCGCCGGCGCCCGGCACCTCGACGACGTAACAGCCCCAAAGCCCCTCGGTGCCGAGCAGCTGGATAAAAGTCCCGTTGCCGCCCACCTTCTTCCACGGCTTGCGCGGCAGGTCCTGAACCCTCCGCACGCCGATCTCGCGATAGATCGGAATCTCCTGCGCCTCCATGTAGAGGTCATAGGGCGTCTTCGGCCGGAGAAACTTTCCGTAGCCGGCTTTGGTCGTCTGATCGGTCGGCTCGTGCCATTTGGATGCGCTGGGCTGAGACATATAACTTCCTCCCGTTCTTTGTTCCTAAGACATTTGCGGGCGAATTTCAACGCACCGGGCGAATGCGCCTCAAAGAGTTTGTCTCAGCTCCCGGGCGGCCTGAACCAACAGCGCCGCCTTGGCCATCGCCAGCTCGCGGCCGATCGTCATCAACCCGCAGTCCGGCGCGAGCAGCAGGCGCGATGGTTTTACGTGGTCAAGCGCGGGACGGACGCGCGCGACGACTTTCTCCACCGGTTCCGGCGGCGTATCGCCGGGATCGACGGCGCCGAAGACGACGAGCCTGTCGCCGCAGAGCTTGAGCAACGCCGGATCGTAGCCGCTGCGGGCAAATTCGAGCGAAAAGCCACCGATGCGGCTCTTCATTAGAAGTGAGATCAGCTCCGGATATTCGTATTCGTGCTGGCGCTTGCCGCCGCCCGGATAGCCGTAGCAGAGGTGAATGATCGTCGGAATCGTGATGCCTTCGAGGCAGCGGTCGAGCGCGCGGACGCCGTAGGCGGCGGCCTTTTCGTGGTAGCGCGTCATCGCCGGCTCGTCGATCTGGATGACATCGCAGCCGGCGGCTTCAAGCTCGCGCAGTTCTTGATTGAGCGCCGCCGCGACGTCCATAGCCAGCGCCGCCTCGTCTTTGTAGAACTCGTCGTAGGTGCTGTCCACCACGGTCACCGGCCCGGGCACGGCCATCTTTATAGGCTTCGAAGTCTGTGCCTTGGCGAAGCGCAGGTCATCGATGACTGCCGGAGCGCGCCGGCGGATCGGCCCCACCACGCGCGGCACCATCCGCTCGACATCGCTCCGCCGGCGGATCGATTTGGCATGGCGCCTGGCGAAGTCGAAGCCGTCCATGCTGGAGAGTACGTGATAGATAAACTGCGGGCGGCGCTGCTCGCCGTCGGTCAGGAGATCGAGCCCCGCGCGCTCTTGCTCGCTTAGAATGATCCGCGTGGCGTCATCCTGCGCCTCGCGCAGCGCATCCCCTTCGAGGCGAAACGTCACCTCGCTGCGCTCCTGATCGGCGAGCCAGCGCGGCCGCGGAAAACTGCCGATGGTTGTTGTGGCGATAGGCGGCAGATTCATAAACACAAGTCAAAAGTAAAAAGGTAAAAGGCAAAAGTTCTGAAAATCCGGAATCTGAAACTTGTTCCTTTTTACTTTTGCCTTTTTACTTGGCTTCGACGATTCCTGTTATTTTCACGCTGCCGTGTTTCGACTTGTACTTGCGATTGAGATAAATCAGCACGCCGGTGAGCCCCTCGACCACATAGGCGTTGGCCGCCGGGCCGGCGTCGAACGGGCGCGCGCCGATCCGGCGAATGATCTCCATCACGCTCTGCTTGGCCGCCTCGCTGTCGCCGCAGACCAGCACGTCGCCGAGAGTCGCACCGGCATCGCCCAAATCGGCCGCCGAGATGTTGTGCAGCGCGCCGACCACCGGCGCTTCGCCTTCGAGGATTTTCTGCGCCTCGAGCAAAGCCGATCCCGCGGGCGGCACAAAGGGCTTCCCTTTCTGCAGCGGCACGACAGTGTCAATCACGGTCTTGCCGGCCAACTGTCCCTTGAGATCGGCGACGATCTTGGCGTGCCCTTCGTAAGGCACCGCGATAACGACGAACTCGGCCTCTGTCACCGCCTCTTGATTGCCTCTGCCTTCGAGCGTTCCCTGCGTCACTTTCGGCTTCAACGACTCGACGACCGCCTTCGCTTTTTCCGGGTCGCGCGACCCGATCAGCACGCGCACGCCCGGCGCCGCCAGACGCGCGGCAAGCGCCGTGCCGAGATTGCCCGTCCCACCGACGATAGCGATTGAGATTGTTTCCATAAATTCTTAATCAACCTCCCCTAACCCCTCCTTGGTAAGGAGGGGGACCAGTAAAGAGAAGATTTCCGCTTTTAATTCACCATCCTTCCGAAGACTATATCCCTCTTCCACTTCGCTTTCTTAGAATCGTGCATTTTCGCTTCCATTCCCCCCTCCTTTCCAAGGAGGGGGTCAGGGGGAGGTATCCCTCCGCCGTTTGACCGCCGCTTCAATATTGTCCAGCACGCCTTCGATGTTTTCAAAGATCTCCAAGTTGGTGAACCGCAGGACCTCAATGCCGAACTGCTTGATGTAGGCTGTTCGCTCCTCGTCATACTGCACCGCGTCCGCCGTGAAGTGAGAGTCGCCGTCAACCTCGATGGCGAGCTTCGACCGCGGCGCGTAAAAGTCAAGGACGTACGCGTCAACACTGTACTGCCGGCGAAACTTCGCGCCGAGCTGCTTGGCACTGAGGTGTTGCCAGAGCCTTTGCTCGGCGTTACTCGCGTTGCTCCGTAGCGCTTTCCGTTTATCGCGTTCGCTACGTCGGTTGAAGTGCAGGGTCACAATCGACCTCCCCTAACCCCTCCTTAGCAAGGAGGGGAACGGTCGACACAAGAACGTCAATCAGTGGGCGCATTGGGAATAGTTCCTGATCGTCTTTGTTCTCACCCCCCCCCCTCCTTTCCAAGGAGGGGGTTAGGGGGAGGTAATCCACAAGGAATCAGAAACTACGAAAGAGATCTTCCGCCTCAGGACGGAGCAGCTCCTTCGCCGATCCAAGTTCCCCCTTTCTCTCGTAACCTCGAATAACCACCACCGGGGTTCGACCCTTTTTCCCCATCACGATCTCCGCCGCGCCGGCCAGTTCGTCCACCACCGCCGCCACCGCGGCCCTGAGTTCGTAGCCGTACGGATCGTTGCTTCCCCGCTCGTCTTTGAACGGCTTCAGGCCGGCGACGCCGACGGCGATGTCCACCGTCCCCAGGCGCCACGCCCGTCCGAAGCTGTCGCTGACGATAACTCCCGGCGCGACGCCGACGCGCTGCTTGATCTCTTCTCTGATTGTCCGCGCCGAGGCGTCGGGATCGCGCGGTAGAAGCGCAATCTTGCCCAGTCCGATGTTCGATTGATCCACTCCTGCATTGGCGCAGACGAACCCGTGATGCGTTTCAACGATGATCGCTCCGTGTCCCGTCCGAATAATCCGCCGGCTCTCCCTGAGTATCACCTCCAATACGCGCGCGTCCTTGCCGAGCTCTTTCGCCAGGTCGACGGCCCGGGGCGAAGGCTGAACCTCTTCCAGTTTCAAAACCTGTCCCTCGGCTTTGGAAACGATCTTATGGGCCACGACCAAAACATCCTGGTCCGCGAGCACAACCCCCTGCCCGGCGCAGGCATGAACAACCAGCGAGCCGATCGAATCGCCCTGCCGTATTTCGCCCAAGCCTTCAAGCCCGATAATTTCCAGCCGCTTCATGCTTCACCCGGGCGGCGCGCGTCCACCGCGCGTCTCATCTCCATGACCTTGCCATAACTCTCCCCCGAGCCATCGCCCGATAAGATGAAGCGCTCAAGATCTTGCGGCTCGTCGATATCGAGCGCGATCCGCTCGTTCTCCAGGACGCGCAGCGGGATCTCCTGGGCCGCCACCTGACTCAAGTGATACGAGAAGCTGTCGTAGCCGAAGCGCAGATGAATCAGGTCCGGCGGCGAGAGCAAGAGCGCGTTGGTCCCCATGCGGTCGTGGGACGGAACCAGCAGCGCGAAGGGAGACAGGCCGTCGTGTCTCGCCGCCTGTTCAAGCACAAGCTCGATGTCGCGGGCGCGAAGCAGGGGGATGTCTGCGGGAATAATCAGGGCGGCCTCGATTCCGCTGCGCTTCATCTCCAAAAGGGCAAAGGTGACGGCTTCGGTCTCGCCTTTTTCCTGCTCCTCCACGATCACCTCGGCCCCGAGCGCGGCGGCGATCTCGCGCACGCGCCGATCTCCGGTCACGACGTGCGTCGATTCCAACCCGCGCGCTAAAAGCGTTTGGCGAAGCACGTCGCGCAACATCGTCTCCGCAAGCAGCGCGCGCTCAGGCTCGCTCAACAGCGCGGAGAGCCGCTGCTTGGCATTGGCGAAGCCCTTCGCCGGTATGAGAGCCGAGACTTTCATACGAGAGCCAAAACCTCGCGGGCCAGCCGTCTCTTGTCGTCGAGATTACTCATGCGTATCGCCGTCGACACCGTCTTGACGCCGAGCGCTTCGATGCGATTCCGTTGAGAGCCGTCTTCCGGCGCGATGACAAAAGTGTCCAGAAAATCCGCGTATGCCTTCGCCACGCCGAACGAAGACGCCTCCATGCCCGTCGCGACCATCAACTTGTCCGCCGGACCCGTCACCGCGACGCCCTGAATGATCGGACTTACGCCGATGACGCGCGCCTTAGCCTCTTTGAGCGCGCTTCCGACCCCAGGCACGGCCAGAATCGGACCGATGCTGGTCACCGGATTGCTCGGACAGACGATCACCGCGCGGGCGTTGCGGATCGCCTCGACGACGCCCGGCGCCGGCCGGCTCTTTTCGGCTCCCGCGTAAGCGACTCCCCTCACCTCGCTCGACCAGCGCTGCTTGACGAAATAGTCCTGAAAAGAGATTTCCCCCTTGGGCGTCTGGATTCTCGTCTCCACCTTATCATCCGACATCGGCACAATCGCGCTGGTCACGCCGAGCGCCTTGCTGATTTTTTCCGTCGCCTGCGTGAGCGTCAGCCCTTCGTTCAACAGCCGCGTGCGCGTGAGGTGCGTCGCCAGATCGCGGTCGCCGACCTTGAACCATCTCTCGCCGCCGTATTTGCCGATCCATTCAAGCGTCGCGAACGTGTCGCCTTTGATCCCCCAGCCCCTCTCCGTGTCCGCGACCCCGGCCAGCGTGTAGGCGATCGTGTCGAGATCCGGCGAGATGTGAAGGCCATGGAAGACAAAGTCGTCGGCCGTGTTGCAGACAATGACAAGCTCGGCCGGATCGGTCTCAGCGCTTAGTCCCTGAATCAGCTTCGCGCCGCCCGTCCCTCCCGTAAGAACCGCCAGCATCGGTCCCCCTATGCCTAGCTCCCCGCCTCATTTTCGATTTTAGATTTTGGATTTTAGATTGAATCAAAATCGGCAATCGAGAATCTAAAATCGTTTGAACGTTTCAAACTGAAGCCCGCGCTTCAGCGGCTTTGGTCGACCGCAGTGGCGTTATCTCAGCCTTCACCAGCCCGTCCGCGCCGCACAAACTTTCTACGTAAGCGAGAAGCCGAGGCGCGATAAACTTCTCGGAAATAAATTCCGGATAGATCGGCAGCCGCGCCCGGAGCGTAAAACCGGCGCCGGCGGTCTTGTCGTGTAGCGCCGCCAGCGCCGGCCAGGGCGCCTCGGGATTGATAAAGTCCGGCGTCACCGGCGAAACTCCGCCCCAGTCGTTGATTCCGGCGCGCAGGTAGAGCGGGTAACTCTCAGGCGTGAGGTTGGGCGGCGCTTGAATATTCATCTCGCCGCCCAAAATCAGCCGCGCCAGCGCAATGGTCTTCAGCATCTCTTCGAGGGACGGCTCCGGACGGTCGCGCATCGGAATCTCCGGCTTGGCGCGGAAATTCTGGACGATCACTTCTTGGATGTGGCCGTAGCGCTGATGCAGCTCGCGGATGGCAAACAGAGAGTCGATTCTCTCCTCCCACGTCTCGCCGATGCCGATCAGGATTCCGGTGGTAAATGGAATTCGCAGCTTGCCCGCCTCGGCGATGGTTTTCAGCCGTAGCTCGGGCTTCTTATCCGGCGCGTCGAAATGCGGACCGGAGGCGAGCATGAGGCGCGGACTCACGTTTTCCAGCATGAGGCCAAGACTAGCGTTGACCTCTTGAAGCCGCTCCAGATCGCCTCTGCCCATGAGTCCCGGGTTGGAGTGCGGCAGCACTCCGGTCTCTTCCAGCACGGCTTTGCAGGCTTCATAAAGATAATCGAGCGTGCGCTTGAGTCCCAACCGCGCGAGAAAATCTTTCATCTCGGGATAGATCGCTTCCGGCCGGTCTCCCAGGCTGAGCAGCGCTTCGGTGCAGCCGAGCGCCTTTCCACGGCGCACGACCGCCAGCACTTCATCGAGCGACATTGATTTCGCGCCCGGCTCGTCGGGCGCTCTGCGAAACGTACAGTAGCCGCAGAAATCGCGGCAGAGATTGGTGAGCGGGATGAAAACTTTCGGCGAGAAAGTGACGATCTTGCCCTTGTGACGGTCGCGCAGCGTCGAGGCGGTTTCAAGAAGCGCGGCCAACTCATCGCCGCGCGCCGCGGCGAGACGCACCGCTTCATCTTTCGTCGGCGTTTTTCCTTGAAGGCAATCGCTGAGGGCGGTCCGCATCACTCTGCCTGAATAGCCGATTCACCCCATCATATCAACCAACCCCTTGCCCACTTTGACACGGTCTAAAAGAGGGACTATCTTCTCCTCGGGATCAGGAGGAGCGCGGGTTATGACAGCCAATCTCGATAGCGTTCTGGTGATCGACGCCGACGGTCACGTCAACGAGGGCGACGTCGATCTAAAGCCCTATCTGCCGGAGAAATGGCGCGCGCAAGCTCCGGTGCGTTTACGCGACAACAAGGGCCACCCGCGCATGCTCCTCGAAGGACGCATCTGGCCGGCCGCCGAAGGGCCGGGGCCGGGAGTCTCCGGCCCCATGACCGAGAAGGCGCGCAAGACCCCGCCCGGCATGACCGATCCGGCGGCGCGGTTTAAAGACATGGATCTGGAAGGCATCGACGTCGCGGTGCTGTTCGGCACGCAGATCGCTCTCACCGCGAATGGACTGATGAACGGCGAATTGGCTGCCGCGCTCTGCCGCGCAGTCAACGAGTGGCTGATCGAATATTGTGGCGCCGATCGCAAGCGGCTACTGGCGGTGGGGTTGATTCCGTGTCAAGCGCCGGAAGCCGCCGTCAAGGAGCTTGAGTTTCTCGCCAAAGCGGGCGCGGTTTCCGCGATGCTTCCAACGAACGTTTACGGCAGAAACATGGGCGATCCGATGTTCTTTCCAATCTACGACGCCGCGGAGAAAATCGGCATGACGCTCAGCGTCCATCCGCAGACCGGCCACGACGGCGTTCCGGGGGTCTCCGGCGTCATGGGCGCGGGCAGCCGCCGCTTTTATAAATACGCTTACGTGCACATGACCGCTTTTCCGTTCGAGTTGATGATCGCGATGATGCACATGATCGGCGAAGGAGTCTTCGACCGTTTCCCGCGCCTCAGAGTCGCGTATATGGAAGGCGGCGCCGGCTGGCTGCCTTACTGGATGGAGCGCTTCGACGAGCATCTCGAGAAGCTCGCGCCGCAGATGCCGGCGCTAAAGCGCAGGCCGAGCGAGATCATCCGCAGCGAGCAAATTGTGTTGAGTTGCGAATCGGAAGAGAGCGGCCTCGACCGCGTGCTGGAGGCGGCCGGCGCGGGGAGCGTGCTCTACGCGTCGGATTACTGCCACTGGGACTGTCATTTCCCCTACTCGGCGAAAGACATAGTTGATGCGCGCGACTTGAATGACGAGCAGAGAGAGATAATTTTAAGCCGCAACGCCATCGACTTTTTCAAGCTAAAAAACCTGCCCCAGCCCAGAGCGCTTAAAATCGCGCGGCAGAGCTGGGAGCAGGAAGCTCGTAAAGCCGCGGTGGGCAAGTGATGCGCAAAGCTCTCGCAGCAGCTATAGTCCTGTCGTGGTTTTTTTCCGCCGCCGTTGGACAAGCCTCAGACATCCAAGGGACAATCCGCATCGGCTTTCCTTCGCTTGCCTTCTCGTATCTCCCATTTTACGTCGCGCAGGAAAAAGGCTTGCTCAAGAAGGCCGGTTTCGAGTCCGAGTACATCCAGATGCGCACCGGCATCCAGCCGCAAGCCCTGATCAACGGCAACATCAATTTTTTTCCGTCTCTATCCACCGGCATATCGGCGGCCGTATCGGGACTTCCTCTGGTCGCGGTCCTGAACCTCTACAACGGCACGCCCTGGATTCTGGTCACCAACAAAGATATCAACAAGCCGCAGGACTTGAGCGGTAAAAACTTGGCGATTTCCGCGATCAAGACATCGCCCCATTACTTTCTCGTAGCCGCGCTCAAAAAATGGGAGATCCCTGAAAAGAATGTGGCGCTTATCTCCACCGGAGGCACGGCTTCGAGCTTTGCCGCGCTCGCCAGCAACCAGGTGGCGGGCGCGGTTCTCACGCCGCCATTTGACGACAAGGCCGTTTCTCTAGGCTTCAAGAAATTTATGTTCCTCGGCGACCTGGTGGACATCCCCTATGTGGGGCTGATGACGTCGCAGGCGGAAGTCAAAAACGCCCGTGACCGCGTGCGAAAAACCATCGCCGCGATCCTGGAGGCGGCCTCGTGGACACGTTCCAACCGCGGCGAGAGCGTCAAAATGATCGCGGATAAATTCAAAGTGGCTCCGGCCGAAGCCGAGCGAACTTACGAGACGATGATCTCGATGTTGACGAAGGACGGCCGCTTGACCCCTAAAGTCGTCGGGGGATATATGGAAGTCCTGCGCCAGGAGCGGCCGATCCCCGCGGATCTCGACCCGCAGAAGTTTCTGGACTTCTCGATGTTGCCGTCAGGAGGATGACATGCGCACATATTGCCAGAGAGGTCGTATCCGTACGTTGTGTTTCGTCGCGTTCATCTTCGGCGCGGCAGCGCTCCTCGCAACTCCGGCGCGAGAGCTCAACTCACAGACGAGGCAGCAGGTGAAAGTCGTCGTGGAATTTAAGCAGTCGGGCAACCAGTCGCGGGAAACGCTGGGCGGAACCGGCGGAGTGATCATCACGAGAAAAAGCGTCCGCCCCGACGGGCGCGTGATCGTCGAGGACACGCAGAAGAAGACCCAGCGCTCTACGGGAATCTTCACGCTGGTGCAGGACGGCGGGGAATCCAGCCTGCTCGTCGCCACCAAAGTCCCCTACACCGAGGCGATCTACTATCAAAACTATCTGACCGGCGCGGGCTACACCGTCGCCCGCGTGGCGTTTCTCGACGTCGGCACCGCGCTCAAAGTACGGGCGCAGATCCTCCCGCAGAATCAGATCCGCGTCCAACTGATGCCGCGGATCAGCTACTTTTCCACCGAAGGCGGCGGGACGATCGACGTGACCGAGGCGGCGACCGAGTTAATAGTCCCGCACGGCCAACCGGTTTTTCTCGGCGGCGCGACGACGCAGATGCACGAGGTCACGCGCCAACTGCTCGGCTTCGGCAGCCGGGAGGGCGCGAGCGAAACTTCGATCACGCTCACCGCAACGATTCAGTAAGCGTTAAAGTAAATAAGGAGGCGTAGTCATGGCGACGAACTCAACACGGATCATGGACGGCGACGGACACGTCGTGGAAGATATGGACGCGATCTCGAGTCTGATGCCGCAGCGCTACAGGGAAAAATATGGCGCGCGGCTGTTCGATCCCTTTCCGCCGTTGGATCACTTGCACTCGTGCAACCTCCACGACCTGCCGCCCGGCGCCTTTGCCCAAGTCGGCCCCGACGGCTGGCTCGAGTTCTTAAAAGATGTAGGCATCGAAGCGACCGTGCTTTACACTACGCGCGGCCTCGCCTTCGGCAAGATCGTGAGCCGCGATTGGGCGATCGATCTGGCGCGGGCGTACAACGACTGGCTGCATCAGACTTACATCAAACGGAGCCCGCGTTTCCAAGGCATGGCGCTGATCCCGCTGCAAGAGCCGGATGAAGCCGTGGCGGAATTGAGACGAGTCGTTAAAGAACTCGGGATGTGCGGCGCGATGCTACCGTCGACCGGATTTCAGTTTAATCTCGGCCACAAGCTCTACTGGCCGATCTACGAAGAGGCGAACCGACTCGGCTGCTGCCTGGGAATCCACGGCGGCGCGCATGAAAACCTCGGTATGGACGATCTCAATCCCTACGCGCCGGTGCACGCGCTCGGCCATCCCTTCGGCCTGCAGATCGCCTTCGCCGGCATCGTCTTCAACGGCATCTTCGACAAGTTCCCCAATTTACGAATCGGCTTCATGGAGGGCGGCGTCGCCTGGCTGCTCATGTGTCTGGAGCGCTTCGACCGCTCCTTTGAAACACACATCCAGCACGACCCGCGCGGCGAGTTTCTTAAGCTCCAAAAGGGCGAGCGGGTGAGCCACTACATCACAAGGCACATCAAAGCCGGACGAATCTTCGTCGGCTGCGAGGGAAGCGAGCCCGATATTGCCCACGCGATCAAAAGGGTAGGCAACAGCCCGTTTATTTTCTCCACGGACTACCCCCACGAAGTGAACAGCGAGTTCTGTAGGCATGAGCTGAATGAAATCCTCGAACACGAGGAGCTGACGGCCGACGACAAAGCGGCCGTTCTCCACCGTAACGCGCAGAAATTTTATAATTTAGCGCGGGAATAGCAATCAGGCGAACTTGGATTGCCAATTTTGGATTTTCGATTGCAGGAGCGGACTTCTTAAATCCAAAATCTAAAACCTGTACTGAGCTGAGTCGAAGTATCTAAACTCTAAAATGAGCATCGCCCTCATCATCCCCTCCAGCAACCGGCTCACCGAGCCGCAGTTTCACCGTTACGCTCCGCCCGGCGTTGGGGTTCACGTCACGCGGCTGCGGATGACGGGCAAGTGGCACCGCCCGCTCGGCGAGCTTAAGCCGGCAATCGCCGAGGCGGCGGCCGCGCTGAGTGACGTCAAGCCCGGCATCGTCGTCTTTCACTGCACGGCGAGTTCTATGGAAGAGGGTCTTGCAGGAGAGGCCGGCGTGATCGAGACGATCAGCCGGGCGAGTGGATGCCCGACGATCACCACCGGCCAGGCGATCACCGAGGCGCTCAAATATCTCGGAATCAAAAGACTCGTGCTCATCAGCCCCTACGTGAAGACGACCAACGAGCACGAGGTCCATTACCTCCGAGAAGCGGGGTTTGAAGTCATTCACGAACTCGGCCTGGGACTCAGGGGCAGCGATGATTACATCGCCGTCACCCCCGAGCGCTGGCTGGAGATCGTCTGGGAGAACCGCCGCGCCGAGGCCGACGGCTATCTTTTAAGCTGCACCAACACGACGATGATCGAGATGATCGAAGAAGCCGAGCGCCGCCTGCAAAAACCGGTTGTCACAAGTAACCAGGCCACTCTCTGGGCTTGCCTGCGGAGGCTTGGTGCCGCTAAGCCCCGCACCGGACTGGGGCGGTTGTTCAATCAAACTTCCCAAGCCGATTCATAGCCATGGTACCCGCGAGCTTCCCGATGGCACAATCGCAAGCAGCCCAAATTGCTTCAACCTTAGTCGAAGGTTATGAACGACTCAAGCAGTTGGTTCGCCGCGATGCAAAAGATCCCGCCGTCGCGAAATTGCTGGCCGATCTAGCATCAACGGCTCTCCAGTTTCTAGCGGGCTGCCAACGCGTGCCCCTCGTTTCAAAGGTCCATGGAAAAACGTATTTTTCGTTCACAACGAAACGAGGCGGCACACTCAGCCGCGCAGTAAACGCCGCGCTCTTTGACTCAAACATTCGTCGGCACCTTAGCCGATTCGTCGACGGAACCTTCAACAAGCTCCCGTTGACCGATCGCTCTCGGCTTCTCTATACCGCCGCAATCGCGTACTGCTGCGCTTCCGACCTGTTACGAACGAGAGACCAGAAGACTCCAGCGACGTTCTTCGAGTGTTTGATCGGCCATTTATTCGCGCGCGCTTTCGGAGTGAACCCTCGCACTCAGGTCGAGGTCCTGCATCTTGAGGAAGAGGCAAGCACGCTGCCCACCGATTTCATCTTCGATCTCGGTCCGACGCAACCGAAGTTTCACGTGCCGGTGAAGACGTCAACAAGAGAACGGGTCATTCAAGTCTTCGCTCACCAGCGGGTGCTGGACGGAGTCCACGGCTTCGGAGCGTTCAAAGGCATACTGATCTGTCTCACCGAAACCAAGCTGGATCACAAACGGAGAGAAGTCATCGAAATCTGCGTTCCAAAGCAGTGGGTTCTGTATCAGCGTTTCATCGCCTCTCTACATCGGTTTTACTATTTCGATGTTCCGGCCCGATACGCAGAGCTTGCGACGGGCAATCCGCCGATGCCCATTTATGCTTTCGCCAAGTTTTTCGACGAAGTTAACGACCTAGCCGGCGGTCGCTGAGGCTCTCGGGCCGAACCATCTGCTCTTGCCGGAGGATTTGCGGAATACCAGGAAGTACGAATGGTTTTTGCGCGCGTGGATTTGTTTGATGATTCGACTGACTCCCGGGCGATTCTGTCTGAAAAGAACAAAAACATCTTCGACCACAAAGCCCGTTTTTGTATACTCGTTAATCAGCTCCACGTGTGTCAGTCGTTGCTGATTCGCGCAAACCTCATCGGCGCACTTCACGATAAAAATACCTTCACGCTTCAAGACGCGCCACGCCTCACGACCTGCCGCAAAATACAAGTCCAGAACCGCTTCGTGGTACTTCTTGTCGGACCCGTTCCCCGCGCTGTTATTCCTATAATAGCTCTCATAGTTCTGGTGGCCGACATGCGCGGTTCCGCCCGGAGTATGCATGTAGGGAGGATCGAGCACCACGCTATCGACTGAGGCATCTTCATAGGGCAAGGACCGGCAGTCAACGCCGGTGTGAACATCAGTCGCGAGCACTCGGTAGAGAGTCTTTGGCACCTGTTTCCAGAAAACTCCCTTGCCATAGGTGACATCCGCCACGGTGCTTCCCGGCGCGACATAGAGCGATAGAATGTTTGGAAATACTTCGTCGTTGGTTCCTAAGTGCGCGCTAAAAACGAGGTCGTTGGTGGCAATACCGGCCGGGGACTTGCGCTTGGGCCTCGCGGAAATCCCCGCTTCCGAAGCCAACCGCGTGGACTTTTCCCCGCCACCGTGGTTGCGCTGGCTCCCGGTTTCTCTCCCATAATCCTCTAGCGACTCCCGGATGAGCGAGGTAGTTTCGTCAGGAGCCATTTTAATCATTTTTCGCCACCGGGGTGGAACTCGGTCGGCCAGGATCATGAGCTCGGCCTCATCGTGCCCGAGCGTCTTTGCGAGCTTGCGTATAACTTGCTCAGAGGGCCGGACATGGCCGGCTTCAATCCGGGAGAGGTAGGAATGATTAACTCGAACGGCTTTGGATAAGGCTTTGAGGCCCAGCCCTTTCTTCTTTCTTAGATGCCGAAGACGTTCGCCAAATTGCACAGTTGAATCCTACAATACCGGTGACAAAGTTGTCAACCCGGAATTTCGATCGGGCTAGTCTCGCCGCTGCCACTGGCTTGCTGTGTTTTCTTGTCGCGCCTAGGGTTTAGCCAGCCTCTCTTTCAAACCCGTAAATCTTTTTTCCACCCGCACGTTTCTGATCGCCATCGACACGGCCCGTTTGCTCCCGACCAGCACGACCAGCTCTTTTCCGCGCGTGACGGCGGTGTAGAGGATGCTCCGGTGAAGCATGACGTAGTGGGACGTGTGGAGCGGGATCACGACCACCGGATATTCGCTGCCCTGGCTTTTATGCACCGAGGTCGCGTAGGCCAGGCTCAGCTCGTCGAGATCTTCCAGATCGTAAGCGATCGTCTTCCCGTCGAAATCGACTGCCAGTTCTCCCTCCTCATCATCCATCCTCACGATCCTTCCCAGGTCGCCGTTGAAAACCCCTTTGTCGTAGTTGTTGCGGAGCTGCATCACCCGGTCGCCGACGCGAAAGATTGTATGGCCGCGCTCCAGGGCTTTGCCGGTGGGATTGAGCAGCTTCTGCAGCTCCCGGTTGAGATGCACGGTGCCGAGCAGCCCGCGATGCATGGGACTCAATACCTGAAACTCCTTCGACGGCTGAGCCTGCTTGAAGCCGTTAATCGCCAGCGCTTTGATGGTTTCGAGGATCTCTTCTTCGCTTTCGCGCGCGTGAAACACAAAATCACGTTTTCCTTCTCTCGCTTCGAACAGCAGCGGAGCGCCTTGCAGGATACGATGGGCATTTTGCACGATCAGGCTCGCACCCGCCTGGCGAAAGATGCGCCGGAGGACCACAACCGGCACAACCTTTGAGTCGATCAGATCCCGGAGCACGCTGCCGGGGCCGACGGAAGGAAGCTGGTCCACGTCGCCGAGTAAAACGAGATGGCTGTGCGCTTCCACGGCGCTGAGGAGGCGATCCATCAGCGGCAGATCGACCATCGATGCCTCGTCGACCACAACGACATCGACGGTGAGGGGATTGTCCTCGCCGCGGAGGAACATGTGCTGGTGAGGGTTGTATTCGAGCAGGCGATGGATCGTCTTGGCCTCTTCGCCCGTCGTCTCGGCCATCCGTTTCGCCGCCCGGCCCGTCGGCGCGGCCAGGGCAAAAGAGATCTCGGCTCGCTTGAGTATCGCCAGCAGCGCGGTCAAGAGCGTCGTTTTCCCCGTCCCCGGACCGCCGGTGATGACCAAAACTTTTTGCCGTAGCGCCTGCATGACCGCCTCGCGCTGCTCTTCTTCCAGCGCCAGCGTTGTCAGGTCAAAGAGCTGCGGGGTCGAACCCTTGAACCCTTGAACCTTTGGATTGGAGGGGGTGGCGAGGAGGCGGCGGACAGCCGCGGCGACGCGCTGCTCGGCGTCGTAAAGTTCTTCGGCATAAACCCGCGTCTCTTCGTCTCCTGTGGAATCTTCCAGCACGATTTTGTTCTGCTCGGCGAGTCTGCGCGTCGCTTGGTCCGTCGCCTCCTCCTCGATCGCCAACAGCGCGGCGGCGTTGCGCCTTAAGGCGCCCAGCGGGACGTAGCAATGGCCGTCGTTGGAAAATTTGTTCAGCACGTGGAGCAGGCCGGCCTCAACGCGCAGCGGAAAGTCGCCGCTGATGCCGAGCGCCGACGCGATGCGATCGGCTAAGATGAAGCCGATCCCGTAGATCTCCTCCGCCAGACAGTAAGGATTCTCTTTTACGCGGGCGACGGTCTCCGCGCCGAAGACGCGGTAGATTTTGAGCGCCAGCGCGCTGCCGACGCCGTGGCCCTGGAGAAAGACCATGACGTCCTGCATGCCGCGCTGCTCCTGCCACGCATGGACGATCCGCTGCGCGCGCACGCGTCCGATCCCCGGAACTTCCAAGACTCTCTGCGGCGCCTCCGAAAGAACTTTCAACGTTTCAAGCCCGAAGGCGGCGACTAAACGTCGCGCATAAGTCGGACCGATCCCTTTGATAAGCCCCGAGCCCAGATACTTTTCGATTCCCTCGAGCGTCGCCGGCTCTACTTTTTCCCAGTGCTCGACCTGGAACTGGAGACCGTAGCGAGGATGCGTGCGCCAGCTCCCGCTGACTTTGATCTCCTCGCCTTCGCTGACCGGATAGATCCCGCCCACCACGGTCGCCTCTTCCGCGCCGTCCACTTCCAAACGGGCAACGGTGTAAGGACTTTGCGCGTCCTGGTAAGTGATTCTCGTAACGGTCCCTTGCAGGACCGATCTCTCGCCCAGCTTCTCCGCCACAGAGCGCTCCTCCTTCGGCTATCCTACTGCAAAGCGCCTAACTGTCAAAAGAGATTCTTTCCCCGAACCTGGAGACTCCCCGACCCCATTTTGGATTGCCGATTTTGGATTTTCGATTGGGGAGGCGGCTTGATAATCCAAAATCTAAAACCTGTACTGAGCCTAGTCGAAGTATCGAAAATCTAAAATAGGTGCCGGCCAGGCCGGGCGCGAGGGCCCGCGCCCTTTGTTGCCCATCCGAAAACCCGCTATGATAGAGCTTTCGACAACCTTAACAAGCGGCAACGAACAGGAGGCTCAAGATGCTCTGGGATAGTGTCTGGCTCTCGGTTTTTCTGATTTTCTCCCTTATTCTCGCCAACGGCTTTTTTGCCGCCGCCGAGATCGCCATCATCGCCACGCGCAAGACTCGGATCGATACCTTACTGGAGAAAGGCCACCCGTCGGCTGCGGTGGTGGCCCGGCTTAAAAACGATCCCGACCGCTTTCTCGCCACGGTGCAGATCGGTGTCACCGTCGTCAGCACTCTCGCCTCCGCCATCGGCGGCGCGGCTGCTATTGAATTTCTCAAGCCCGTAATCCAGTCTCTTCCGCTGCCCGCCGTCGCGGCGTGGGGAGAGTCTCTCGCGATCCTTCTGGTGGTTATCCCCATCGCTTACTTCTCCCTGATTCTAGGAGAGCTGGTGCCGAAGTCGCTGGCGCTCAGATTCTCCGACCGGATCGCCCTCCTGGTCGCCAGACCGATTGAGATGATTTCTAAACTTACCTCCGTCCTGGTCGGAGCTCTGACCGGGTCAAGCAACGCCGTCTTGTGGCTGTTCGGCGGGAAGGGCGCTGAAGGGACAACTTTCACCTCCGAAGAGGAGGTGAAGTTGTTGATTCGGGAGGGGGCGGCCAGAGGCATCTTCGATGAGACGGAAAAGGAGCTGATCCACAGCGTCTTTGAATTTGTCGACACGCCCGTAAAAGCGGTGATGAAACCCAGAACCGAGATCCATGCCATCGAGGTCAACGCCTCGCCGGAGGAAGCATTAAAGAGTTTTGTCGATAGCGGCTTCTCGCGCATCCCGGTCTACGAAGGGGAGTTGGACCGAGTCGTCGGCATTCTCTACAACAAAGACATCCTCCGCGCGGTGCAGGAAAAGGGCGACTTCCGCCTGCGCGACCAGCTCCACCCGCCGTTCTTCGTGCCGAGCTCACTGCCGATCAGCCAGCTGCTGAAAGAGCTGCAGCGCCGCAGGATCGCCATCGCGATGGTGGTGAACGAGTTCGGCGAGGTCGAAGGTCTGGCGACATTAGAGGATCTGTTGGAAGAGATCGTCGGCGAGATCCGCGACGAATACGACCGGGAAGAGCGCGGCCCGGTAGAGCGGCTGGCCGACGGATCGATGGTGATTCAAGGCTCGATCCTGCTCAAAGACCTCAAGTCGGATCACGGCCTGCCGTTCGAGGAGTCGCCGGATTATATGACTCTCGCGGGATTCGTGCTCGCCAAGTTGCGCCGCATCCCGCGCGGCGGCGAGGTGGTCGAGCATAACGGCTATCGTTTGACGATCGTCGACATGGAGGGGCGGCGGATCGTGAAGATCAAGCTGGAAGCGGCGGGGAAGAAAACGCCGGATAAGCAAGACCGGATTGTTTGATTTTTCGAATAGGAGTCAGCGAGAGGCTGAGGCGGGCGCGCTAAGACCGAGCTTGGCCCGGATCGCCGGCAGGGCCTGCTCGGCGGCCTCCATGCCCAGCGTCAACAGCTCTTTTTTCCGGCTGAAGTCGAGCAGCGCGACATCGGAAACTTTCGGCCGCACCACGATGTCGGCCAGCTTGAGTTTTGCCTCGGCGTTTTCGGCCGCCATGAAGTAAAGCGTCTGCGCGAGAGTATCGAAGATGTTGTTGACGGCGGCGGACTTCTTTCCTCCGTCCAGATCGACCGCGATCACCACGTCCGCCCCCATCTTGCGCGCGACGTCCACCGGCACGTTGTTCAGCACCCCGCCGTCGACCAGCAGCTTCCCCTGGTGGCGCACCGGAATGAACATGCCGGGGATCGCGCTCGAGGCCCGCACGGCGCGGGCCAGTGAGCCCGATTGCAAAACCACCACCTCGCCCTCCTGGATATCGGTCGCCACCGCCGCAAACGGCATCTTGAGCTGCTGGATCTCCTTCGCCGAAAGTTTTTTTACGATGAAATCTTCCAGCCGGTCGCCGCGCACAAAGCCCTGTGTCGGGCTGATGAACGTGTAGTCGAAGAGGTCGCGCTCTTCGAGCGCGAACGCGATCCATTCGAGCTCGAAGCTGTTTTTCTTGTCCGCGTAGATCGCCGCCACCAGGCTGCCGACGCTCGTGCCGACGATAAAGTCGATGGGAATTTTTTCCCGCTCCAGCACGCGGATCACTCCCACGTGGGCGAAACCCCGCACCCCCCCGCCACCCAACACCAGCCCAACCTTGGGCCGGCTGCCGAAGAAGCCGCCCGGAGTTTTCCCGCCGGGCCATAGCCAGCCGCAGCCGGATGCGAAAAACAAAAGACCGGCCAAACTGAAGGCGCGCAAACGCATAGCCATTATTATTTCTACCGGATTTGCCGGCCGCGTCCTCTTTGGACCGTCGCGATGGCGAGCAATGTGAATCCGAAGACGCAGACGATGGTCGCTCCGGTCGGCAGGTCCAATATATACGAGAGAACGCTCCCGACCAAGCTGACGGCGGCCCCGACGGCCCAGCCCAGGAAAAGACTTTTGGTAAAATCGCCGCTGAGCAGCAGGCCGCAGACGGCAGGAACGATCAAGAAAGAGAAAATCAGCAACACTCCGGCGGTCTGAACGGACGAGGTCACTACCCATGCTAGCGAAAGATAAAAGAGCAGGTCCCACAGGGCCACGGAAGTTCCCGCGGCCTGGGCCCGCGCCGCATCGAACGATACCAGGGAAATTTTGTGGCGGAACGAGAAATGAAAGATCGCCACCAGCAGCACGATGACGGCCAGTTGCGCGATCGCGCCCCAGCTCACCCACAGAATATTCCCCACCAGCAGATACTTGATGTGCTCGGCGCCGTGCGGCGCCCGATCCACCAGTAGCACGGTGGCCGCCGCCGCCACCGCATAGACGATGCCGATGATCGCCTCCTGCGGCACCACTTCCTCGCGCGCGCGGGCCAAGGTAAAGACCGCCGCTCCAAAACAGGCGAAGGCGAGAGAAAAAAAATAGGCTCCGGTCCCCTCCAGGGAGTAGTCGAGCAAGAACGCCACCGTGCCGCCCATTGCGGCGACTTGGGCGAGCGCGAGATCGACGAAGATCACGCCGCGCCGGACGATGTGCAGGCCGAAATAGACGTAAATCGCCGTGAGCAGCAACGAAGCCGCCATCGCCGGCCCCATGACGGATAGAAATTCTCCCATTGCATCCTCCTACCGAAGCGCCTCGGTCAACTTTCCAACAATCGCGTCAAAAAGATCTCCGTAGCTGTCGGTGCCTTTTTCGCCGCCCACTGAGGCGGGAAGAACAACCATCCTGGCTCCGGTCTTCTCCGCTACGGACTGGGGTATCGTCAGGTTGGTGAAATCGGCGACGAGCAGCGCCCTGACCTTTCGCTCCTGCATCGTGCGGACGAGAGTGGCCAGATGTTGCGGCGCCGGTGGAATCCCCGGTTTGTCTTCCACATAGCCCACGACCGCGAGTCCCAGCCAGTGGACCAGATATTCCCACTGTTTATGGTAGGCCACGATCTCTACGCCCCGGAACTGCGCCATGCGCTGTTCCCATGATTTGCGGCGACTGCTGAGATCGCTCTCAAAGAGTTTGAAGTTCTGGTCAAAGTACGCGGCGTCCCCCGGCGAACTCACCTTGAGCTGCTGCGTGACCGTGCGGGCCATGACAAGACCGTTTCTCGGGTCGAGCCAGTAGTGGGGATTCCCTTCGGGATGGACGTCGCCCTGGGCGCGGCTGATCGGTCCCGTCGGACGCTCGAGCACCGTAACGCCCTCTGACGCGTCTATCTGGACGAGTCCCGGATTGCGCGCGCCTTGAACGAGCAGCGGCAGCCAGCCGATTTCCAACTGGAGCCCGACGGAGAAGAGCAGACGTGCCTGGTTGACCAGGCGCATAAAGCTCGGCTTGGCCTCGACGTAGTGGGGGTCCTGAAAGCCTTTGGCGATACTTTCCACTTTCACTCTGTCGCCGCCGATCGCTTTGGCGATGGCCGCAAGATCGGTAGTGGTTGTCACGACCGGGAGTCCGTCAGCCCCTGCGGCTCCGGACGGGTTTAAAAAAAAGACCGCCGCTACAAACAACAATAATACCTTTCGCATGATTCCTCCTAATACTGGTGCGCCGGGTGCGAGCCGATCGTAAAGTTAAATTGCAGCAGGATCTGATTGACCGGCCCGCCCCTATCCTGAATTGTGTAGCTGTGCTGCAGCCGGATCGCCGAGAATTCGCTCGGCACAAATGCCAGCAGCGTAGTCCAACGGTGTTTTCTTTCGCCGTCGAAGTTGGGAATTCCCAGCAGGTCGTACCTGCCCTGGATCCACCAGCGCTGCGCGAATTGATATTGCAGCGACGAATAGATCCCCCCGCCCTGGCTGGAGCCGCTGCGACCGCGATCCTCGTTAAAGTAGATGTACTCCGTCTGCCAGATCAGTGCCTTTTCGGTGGACCTCTGCAACGGGCGCCATTTGATCGTGAGATCGAGTCCGGCGGCATGCGACCAGGGATGGCCGGACGCCGAGTTCCGGCCGCCGATGTAGGAGTTGCCGATCTCCAACGTCGTCTCATCGCTTAAATCGAAGAAATTTTTCCAGTGGCCGAGATAGGCGCCGCGCGGCTTGGAACCGCCGTTGAAGCGGAACATCTCTTCGTTCTCGCCGGCCATCCCCTGAAAGGTCAACTCCGAGAACCAAGACGTGGGCAATAGGTAGCTCAGGCCCGCGCCCGGCTCCTTCAACCCTTCATCGCCGAACACGGCCTGGCTCACCAACGGCTTGTCGATGAAAGGGAATTGATGGGCGTGCAGCAGATTGTGCTTGCCGAAAGAGGCGTAGAATTTTCCCAGCTTGAGCGTCGTGTTGCGCGGCAGCAAATCGTAAGGCAGCTCCTCCGAAGTCACGTATCCTTCCTCGATGCCGGCGTCGCCGGCGCGATTGACGCTGAAAATCAAGTTCGCTTTCCAGTAGGGATCGACGTCGGCGGTGAACTGGAGCTCCGCCTCCTGAAAATTAAATCCGTTTTGGAAGTCCAGGCCGGTCAAGCGGCGCGTGGTCTTTGGGTTCGACGAATAGCCGCCGTTGAACAGCGCATTGACGCTGATCGCCGGATTGAAAGCCGACGATATTCCCTTGGCGCTTGCGGGCTGCGGCTGAGTCGCCGCCGCGCTCTGCTCCGGCGTCGTTTGCTGAGGCGCTTGCGCTGTTTTCTCCTGCTCCAACTGCTCGATCCGTTCGACCAGCTTTTTGACCTGCTGCTGCATCTCACCCAATTCGCGCCGCAGCAACTCTACGACGGACTCCTGAGCCGAAGCGGCGTTGGAAAAAGCCGACACAAAACACAGCGCGGCGACGGCAACTATGAGGCTCCTCGCGTTATGCGGGTTCATAATCCTGCCCCCCTAAAGACCAAAAACGCTCCTCCCCCTTTACGGGGAGAGCTGGGATAACGACTGAAAAAAAAATGAACTACAGGGAAGACAGCTCGGGCGGGGCGCGAATAGAGCGAGATCGAACGGAGAACCAACCGGAAACTTGCGGCGCGTGGAGGTCAACGGGTAAGACCTGGAGATTCGGAGCCCAATCCGTTGACGCGGGGGCTAAACCCGTCTGGGTCCGCGCTCCGGCATAGCAACTGCACTCTTTGCTGAGTTGCGCGACGGGAGTAAGCGAATGAAAGTGCAGCGGTAGGAAAAAAAACGCCACCAGGAGCGCGGTGCCGATGAGGGGCCGAAGAGGCAGACCCCACTTCTTCAGCGGAGGCGAAAGCACGCTTGACTATTAGCTGAGCGGGTCGCCCTTGTCAACAAAAGCTAGGCTCGGCCCGGGCAAACGGCCCACACACAGCGCGTAACCCACCCAGTCTGAGGCCATATCAGCGCGCCAAAATCGTGCATATTTGTACTCAGAACTGCTCAAAAGTTTCGTATTTTGCGAGAAAATGCCCCCGTGGGTGGGCTAGCGGGCACTATCAGGATGCGTAACTAGCTAGTTTTACGCAGGTTTGCCAGATCCCATTCTTACGGTATGCAGCTTGCTATTAGTCAATGACCTAAGGTATACTTCGATCGCTTCTGCCGCAGAATTTTGCCGAGCCGTAGCGGGCGGGCGGAGCTAAGGGGACAAGGTACCTACTGCCTATCCCGTTTCGGCAAAAATGGGGGGGGGTTAAATCAACCGCCATGTGTATCCTTTACAAAAAGATCTGCTGTCTCGTGGTCCTGGTTTCATTGGCCGCTTGCGTGCCTCAGCCTCAGAAAGAACTAAAGCCGGGCGAAAAGGCCATCATCCTTACGGGCAAAGTCTTTGCGTTTCAGGATGCCGAAGTGGCCTCGCCTATCACCGCCACCGTGGAGAAGATCCTGGTTGAGCCCGGCACCCAAGTCAAAGAGGGGCAGATATTACTTCGGTTGGATGAAAGCGGCGCCAAGGCGGATGTTTCGCGGGCCGAGGCGGCCCTCGCCATTGCGCGGGCGACTTTGACGGAGGCCCGTGCGGGCTCGTCCGAGGCGGTGCGCGCAGAAGCGGAAGCCGACGTAGAAAGATTCTCATACGAGCTTGAGTTGCAAAAGAGCTATAGCACTCCATTGGCGCTCATGACTGAATACGAGCAGTCAGGGATTATGCTTGAGAACGCAAAAGCCAAAGTGGAACGTATGTATGCTCTCTACGCGCGCAAGCTAGCCTCGAGGCCGGAGGTCGAGTCGGCCCAGAACGAATATGCCGAAGCGCTGCGCCGCCACGAAGGCTCCAGAGAAACCCTGGAGCGCAAAGTGGCGCTCAAAGACAGCGACGCCCGAGTCGCCGAGTCGCGCTACAAGGCGGCGCGCGCGCGTCTTGCGGCCGTTACCGCGGCCGGAGCCGGGAGCGGCCGGTTGCAGATTGCTCTCGCCCAGACCAAGCAGGCTGAAGCGGATCTGGAGAAGGTGCGCTCAAACCTGGGACAGTCGATCATCAAAGCCCCCATGGGCGGAGTGGTAACGGAAGTCACGGCACAGGCGGGCAACAAGATCTACGAAGGCAGGCCGCTGGTGAAGGTGTCAGACATCTCCCGCGTAAAGATCCAGGCCGACCTCAGCCCGGGTCTGCTGCCGTTTGTCAAGGTAGGGCAGAAGGCGAAGATTGCGGTCAACAGCGTTCCGCCCGCGACCGTGGATAGCTCCATCGCAACCATCAAAACCATCGCCGACCCGCGAACGCAATCGCTTGAGGTCGCTTTCATCCTTCCCAATCCGGGCTTTAAGTTCCAACCCGGATTTACCGCGCGTGTGGAGATCCCGGTAGAACCGGGCCAAGCCAAGGACCTTCCGGCCAAGGAGCAGAAGCGGTGAGAAAGCATGCGCGGCGCGGGTCAACTACCTTAACGCTTCTCGCCATAGTTTTCTGGAGCTCCGGTAGTTTTTCTCAGACCACTCAGTTGACGCTGGAAGAGCGCAAAGCTGTGGGCCTGCGCGAGGCCGTCGAGATGGCTCTCGGGCGGATCAATCGGACTGAGCCTGATATCGCCCGCTGGAGGGTAAAAGAGGAGCAGGGGAGATTGTGGCCGGAGCTTTCTTTGCGCGGGCAGCAATTCTATGAGAAAAAATACATGTTCCAAGATAGGGGCGCGGGCATTGGGGCCGGCAACGGAGAAACCACCGAGCGCTATAACGGCGATGCCGTGCTCAGCTACAATCTCTTTCAATTTCTCGAAAGCCTGCCGCGCATCGACGAGGCCAAGGCAAGCGAGCGCGCGTCGTTATACAGGCTGCTTTCCGCTGAGGCTGAGACGATCCTCCGCGTCAGCGAGACTTATCTGACCTTTGTCTCCCGGCAGGAGACGCTCAAGGCTTTTGAGCTGTTACGCCGCGACCAGGTCGACTTCGTGCGCCGGCAGGAGGCGAGGGCCGCGCAGGATCTCATCCCCGCCATTGAGCTGCTGCGCGCCCAGGGCGACCTCGTTGCCCTGGATCGCGAAATACTTTCCGTCAGAAGCGAACTCGCGACTGCGGAACTCAACCTTCGCCGGCTCACCGGACTGGAACCCGAACAAAGTATCGGACTGGCCTTCAGTCCGGAGGAAATTGATCTGCGATATATTAAAACGGAGGGACTTCCGGGACTGCTTGCCCTCGCTAAAGAGGCAAACCCCCGGCTCAAAGCCGCCGAAGCGGCGGTTGAAACCGCCCGCTTCGGCGCAGCGGCAACGCAGGCCCAGCGCTACCCTACGCTGACCGCCTCGACGAGTTACGGGCCCCAGTACGAGAGAATCACCTCTCCGGGATCCTTGGAAAGAACCAATGCCGGGCGCCACACCGGGTTGCTCACGTTCACTCTGCCTCTCTTTGACGGCGGAGTTCGGGCGGCTCGGGTCGTTCAGGCCAATATCCGGGTCGACAGCCAGTTGCGGGATCTTCGTCAAACGGCCGACGATATCAAGGCGGCGATCGAAAACGAGTACTGGTCCGTGGCCGACCGAGAGCAGCGCCGCGACCTATTGGAGTACCAGCTTAAGCTGACCGACGAAGAGTTAAAGCAATCCAGACTCCGGCTCGACGCCGGCTTCGCCCCGCCCGCCGAGTCGCTGTTTGCTCTTGAAAGAGCAACGCGCTTGACGAAGGAGCTGGCTGTAACGAAAGCCGAGCTGGTGATTAAAAACATGTCGCTCGCGCTCGCGACCGGCCGCAGTCCGTTCACGCCTTCGCTCCCGTCGCCATCTCAGCGCGCTGCGGCTTCGCCGAACCAACTGTCGGTTGACGTCGTTTCGAAGCCTTCTCCGATAGACGAGGCACCCCCCGCACAAACCACGGCTCAACGCGAAGCGAACGAGATAACCCCCGCGGCGGCAGCCCTTTCTACGTCTGCAGCGTCAAGCAACGAACCCCCTCAGGTTGTCGCGAAACCGCTGCCCAGTCCAAGCGCGGCGCAAAACCCATACGACGCGGCTTCCCCGGTAGAGACCGTAGCTGCGCCGCCAACCGCGCCATCGGAGAGCCCAAAGCCGGCCGACGCGGGCATCTCCCCTGCAAGCGAAGATCGCGCGCGAGACAAGGTCAAGCCAGCCGCAAGCCCCCGGCCTGTGGTATTGAAACGAATCCACGTCAGCGCAGGAACAACGGCAACAATGGTCTCGATCATGACGGAGGGGAACATCGCACAATACGCCGCCTTTGAGCTCGATCAGCCGGTCCGGCTCGTCGTCGATTTACAGAACGTTACGAGAATGGAGAAAAGCGTTCAGAAACTGCTCGCCGTCAACTCGGCGCACCTCAAGCAGGTAATGGTCGTGCGAAACCCGGAAAAACTCAGGATCGTGTTCGACCTTGCGGACGACGCCCTCCCAAAATACCGGATTGTGGAGCGAAGTGACGGCCTCCGCATCATTCTCGGTGAAGCTCCATGACGAAAGAGAAGAATGGCCGTGACAATGGCAATTAAAGACATCTCGCTCGTGCTCGTGACCGGCCGCAGCCCGTTCACGCCTTCGCTTCCTTCGCCCGCGGCCGGCGCGGATCGATAACATTCTGTCTGAAGACTCCGAAATATGACTCGCAAGGCGTCCGTATTACTAACCACCGAAGGCACCTACCCGTATCACTCGGGCGGGGTCAGCACCTGGTGCGATAGCTTGATCAAAGGACTCGACTGGGTGGATTTTACGATTCTCCCCATCATGATGAACCCGTACATCTCGGTGAAGTACGAGTTTCCTCCGAACGTCGCAAAAGTTCTGAATGTTCCCCTGTGGGGAACGGAGGAGCCGGCAGAATACATTCTGGACATACCCTTCTCCCACGTCTATCGGGCTAAGAAGCGGACGACCCCGTCGATCATCTCGAGCATTTTCTTGCCCCTGCTGCGCCAGATGGTCCGGCTCATCTATGTCTCGGACTCCAACGGCCAGGCGAACGGCGCCGCCTCGCAGCCCCTGGGCGAGGTGATCTACGAGATGTACCGCTATTTTCAGGAATTCGACTACAACGACACCTTCAAGTCCCAGTTGGTTTGGGAAGCGTTCGTCGAGGAGGCGCTCGACGAGATCTCGAGAAAAGACAACCAGCCCACGCCGGCGATCTTTGATCTGACTGAGGCTTTGCGTTGGCTCTATCGCTTTATGATACCGCTGAACGCCGATCCTCCCAAAGTGGATGTCACCCACTCCACCGCGGCGGCTTTCTGCGGCATCCCGTGCGTCGTTTCCAAACTGCGCGACGGAACGCCATTTCTTTTGACCGAGCATGGAGTCTACATCCGCGAGCAATATCTCTCCGTTTCGCGGATGAAGCCGTCGTTTTATGCCAAGGAATTCTTGCTGAATTTGATCGTCGCGATATCGCGCATGAACTACCATTTCGCCGACCAGATCTCGCCGGTGTGCAACTACAACAAACGGTGGGAGATGGCCCACGGCGTGCCGGAGGAGAAGATCAAGGTCATCCACAACGGCGTCGATATGCGTTTGTTTACCCCGCGCGAAATCCATCGCACGAGGGCGACGATCGTCGTCTCGGCGGCCCGCATCGATCCTTTAAAAGACGTGGAAACGCTGATCCGCGCCGCGCACCACGTCAAAAAGGAAGATCCCGAGGTCGAGTTCAAGGTTTACGGCAGCGTCACCGACCAGGAGTACTACGATCGTTGTGTCGAATTGCGCAACGAGCTGGGGTTGCAAGGCACGGTTTCCTTCCTGGGCCACAGCGATGTGCCGTGGGAAGTCTACAACCAGGGAGACATCGTGGCCCTGACCAGTATCTCGGAGGCCTTTCCCTATACCGTCATCGAGGCCATGGCTTGCGGGCGGCCGGTGGTCGCCTCCGACGTTGGCGGAGTCAGCGAGGCGCTGCAAGGCTGCGGCCTGCTGGTTCGACCGAAACAGCCCGAGGCTTTCGCCTCGTCGCTACTTTCCCTGCTGCGCGACCGCGAAACCCGCTCCGAGATGGGGCAGGAGGCGCGCGACAAAGTGCTCAACAACTTTACCCTCGAACGCTTTGTCAAGGAATACGGCGACAGCTATCTGGAACTGAAGGGAACAGGAGGGTCAGCGTGAGCGCCCCACCCCAGGAAGAGCAGCTACGCCTGTTGGCCGAAGATGTCCTCTCCGAGCTGGAGCGGCCCAAAGATCTATGGGAGATCGCCGCCTACCTGGAAGTGTCGGGGATCAGAGACATCGACGCGCGCCAGGAATACCGCTGCGCCGACGTGTTCGATCTGGCCGGGAGAATTCTGTCCTTGACCCGGCAGATACCGCTCGTCGAGCCGCGCAAAGTCCGGAGGCAGGCGCCGCTCTTGTGGCGTTTTTTCAAGTCCTACGCCCGGGGCCTGCTCTTCTCCATGCCGATGGCATCGCAGATCTTTGCCATGCTTTTGTTCGGCTACTCCCTCTGGGCATGGGTCGATTTCAGCCTGCGCGAGGCGACGGCGATCGGCCTCGGAACAGTAACGAGCTTTCTGGTCACCGGCGGTTTCACGCAGGCTATCGCTCGGCGAGGGCTGTTCTATCTCCATCAGAAGGAAGACATTCTGACCAAGAAGGTCGTTTACCGGTTCTTTCTGGTGGGTCTCATATTCACCGCGGCTCTCGGCGCTCTTTTCTTTCTCGCCAACCTGGTTTTTGAGCTGCTTTCGCCCGATATGGCCTTTTACTCGCAGCTTTACTATTTCATGCTTTCGCTCCTTTGGCTTTCCTTCTCGATTCTTTACATGCTGCGACAACAGTTGCTGTTCACGTTGATCACGGCGGTCGCCATCATCGTCGTGCACGTTGCAATCTTAATTTTGAAATGGGATATGATCGCCGCTCAATCTCTGGGGCTCGGAGCAGCGATCGCGCTCAGCCTCATCGCCGGCTGGATCATCCTTCACCACAGAGCCAAGCGGGCCGAGGCCGAGTTCGCCGTCACCCAATTGCCCCGCACGTCGATGGTGGTCTACGCGGTGGCCCCTTATTTCTTCTACGGCGTGCTTTATTTCGCCTTTCTTTTTGCCGACCGGCTGATCGCCTGGTCGTCCGACACGGGGCGAGGCCTGATCCCGTATTTTATCTGGTTTGACAGCCGGTACGAGCTAGGGATGGACTGGTCGCTGTTGTGCTTCGTGCTCATCGTGGGAGTGCTCGAATTCACGATCGAGGAGTTTTCCGAGCGCATCGTCCCCGCGGAGCAAGCGGCGCTTGCCGACGGATTCGAAGCTTTCAACCGGCGCTTCACACGCTTTTACTACAGCCATCTTGCTCTGTTCCTGGCGGTGTCCGTGGTGTGTGTGTTCGGCGCCTTCCTGGGAGTGATCTACCTGCGCGAGATAGGCTTGTTCCCGCTTATCGAACACTTCTTCGATCCTGTGACCGTGTGGGTCTTTTGGTGGGCGTCGGTCGGCTACGTTTTTCTCGTGTGGGGTCTGTTCAACAGCATCTTTCTTTTCGCCCTCTCCCGGCCCAAATTCGTACTGCGCTCCCTGACCCCGGCGCTGGCGTTGAACCTTGTCGTCGGCTTTATCCTGAGCCGCACCGTCAGCTACGACTGGGCGGTCACCGGCTTGACGGTGGGATCGCTCGCGTTCACGCTGATCAGCGGGTACTACACGCGACGGACGTTTCGGGAATTGGACTATTATTACTACTCCGCTTACTGAAGACGTATAGAGGCACAGATAGAAAGGAGACCATCCAGATGGTACACTTGTCGTTGATGAAGCAGCAGGGGTTTGCACTGATCTTAGCGGCCGGGCTTTCGGCCTGCGGGCCGACGCCGACCTTGGAAAAGGCCGTCGACTGGACTCCGGCCCGGATCGCCTTCCCACCGTCCGCCGATCTGAGCGCTCGCGTCGGAGCCCCCGGAGGGCGGCCCGCGTCGGGAAAATATTCGCTCAGATTCTACCAGAGGCTGAAGGCGAAACCGGCCGTAGCGGCGCTGGCCGAGGTGGACATCTGGGATCTGCGTCATCACCCGCGCCGTTACGACGTGATCACGATCGGCCCCGTTTCCATCCGGCAGTACCGCGATAAGACGGAGCTGCTCGAGCAGCTCGCGATGACACACGGCCTGTCCAAAGAAAAGGCCCAGGTGTTGACGAACTGGGTCAGGACCGGCGGCGTCGTCTGGGTCGAGCTGGGGGTGTTTATCCAGGGCCACGAGTGGATCGAGAAGGACAACGTCAAAATGCTCCCGCCGTTGCCCGACCTCAAGGGCTTTACGATTTTCGGGCTTCCGACCCGAACCTTTACCTTTGAGGCGACGCGCCGCGGGGCTTTCGCCGTAGAGCCGACCGTCTTTACTTTCCGCAACGAAGCGACCCACGAAGTCGCGGCGGACGTAAAAAATCTCAAGCTGGTGCAGTCGGATTTGAAGACGATCTACGCTATTATCGACTCCGATCAGGGCCAGCCTCTGGTCCGGGAATCCGGCCGGGTCTATGCCGTCGCGGTCCCGTTTGGGCAAGGGAAAATCATCTCCACCCTGCCTTTCGACGAATGGGACGTGCAGACCGACGGGGAGAAATACCGGGTTAATCTTTTCGAGTGGCTGGCCGGCCACCCGATCCCGACGTTCGACCCTAAGCTGGATATCGAGCGAGCCAAGGACTAAAAAACCGTGAGTTATGATTGGCTCGTAGCCCTCTCTCTGGTGAAGTTTCTTGCGGCCTTCGCGTTTTTCTTCATCTACCTGCCGACGAAGATCTTTCCCCAACGGCGGGACGCTGCGACGGTCGAGCGATTTTTCGACAACCTGGTGTTGATGACCGCCACCGGCATCGTCTTCGTGCACCTGCTGGCGTTGCTGCAGATGTACAGTATCGTCACGGTCCTGCTGTGCTATCTCCTTCTCTATATCGCGAGGGTCTGGCGCCGCGAGCAAGTCTTCCCCCTCGAATTGCTTCGAACATTCTTGGTGCAGAAAACAGTCCTGATCTTGGACATCCTCGATAGCGTGGTCGACGTCAGGGCCGCGACCCGGGAGTTCGTCCAGAAAAAATGGTTGAAGTGGAAGGAAAGAGCCGGCGATCGCCAGGCGGTGATTCATGTTCTCCTGTTTGGAACTATCCTGATCTACGCAGCCGCCCTGCGCTACGCCGACGTGTTCTCTTCGCCTGCCTTCGTATTTTCCGATCCCTACAGTCACCTTCTTTGGATGAAGCAGCTTGAGTCAGGGGTTCTCTACCCCGAAAACATTACCAATCAGTACTACCCAAAAGGCTTTCACGCCTTCACCGCCATTCTTCACGGCCTAAGCGGACTCGACGGCGCACTGAGTCTACGACTTGTGGGCCCGCTGGTGGGCACGTTACTCGTGGCCTGTGTCTACTATGTGAGCAAGAAGCTGACCCAAAGCGGCGAGGTGGCGCTTGTCGGGATGTTCCTCTTCGGAACCTTCATCGAACCCCTTACATTCCTGAATAGCTATTTCGAAGACGGAGTCCTGGATACGCGAGACGCCTACTACCCGCGCTGGTTCTTTAGGCAAATCACGCCTCTTCCTGAGGAGTTCGCGCTGCTCTTCTTGATGCCCGCCCTGCTTGCGGCCTACTTTTATCTG
>JBGPGE010000019.1:0-54445 GCA_041483675.1 Binatia bacterium | reverse complement strand
TGCCAGGTCCAGTTGGGCTGCGTCAGCAGGTCGCCAGGTTCCATCACCATCTGCACACCATCGGAGGTGGTATATCCTCCATGCCCCTGCACCACGAACCGCAGGGCAGAAGCGACATGACGGTGCGCCCCGGCCGATTCCCCAGGCCCGACATATTGATACCCGGCGTTCAGGGTTCTACTGCCGGTCAACATGCCGTTGGCCCGCCGGAAGGCATCCTCGCCGATCCGCACGATTTCCGACGCGCGCTGCAAGGCCGGATAGATGTCGCTCCAGCGCCAGAGCTTGGGCTCAATGGGCGCGGGGCGGCCGGCCGTTCTACCGATATCCCAATATCCTCTCAGGCCGACCTTGTCGTACAGCGCCTTGAGCGCCTTGAGCTCTTCCTCATGCGATGCATCTGTCGTACTCATGGTTTTTTCCCTCGCCCCCTCGCGTGATCGCTAGGCGGCATCCAGGTGAAAATAGTTGATGACGTTTTCCGCCAGCATGCTGCGGCGCTCGTTTTCGGGGACGTCACCCATGGTTTCCTCGATCGCCTTTTGCGATTCCGGCCAGTACCCCTGTCCATGAGCAAAGTCGCTGCCCCAGATCAGGCTTCCGACGCCGATCATGTTGCGCAGCTGGACCCCCAAGGGGTCCTTCATAAATCCCCAGACACAGCGCTGGCGGAAGTAATCGCTTAACTGCCGGGCCGGGGGCTCCAAGCCCCAGAGGTTGTAGGCGTAGTCACGGTGGCGCTCGTAGGTCTCGTCCAACTGCGACAGCGTGTTAGGCAACCATCCGATCTGGGTTTCGGCGAAGTAATAGCGCATGGCCGGGAACCGGTCGAAGACCCCGGCAAAAATCAGCTGAAGCGGCATAAAGGCGCAATCGCCGGCGAATCGGCCGATGATGCTGATGGGGTCGCGTTCCCCTCCTGAGCCCCTATGCGCCTTGGGATATTGGAAGAGTGGGCCATCGCCGCTCATCCTGGTCGAGCCTGACACCGTGTGGGTTGTGAGCGGCATCCCCATATCCAGCGCCGCCTGCCAGAACCGGTCGTCTTCCGGCGTCGGGTACCCCTTGCCACTCGGGAACCGCTGAAGACCCACTCCTTTGAAACCGGATTCCTTCGCGAACTTAAGCTCCTCCATGGCATCGGCCAGGCCCGTATCCGGAATCACCGCCATGGCGATCAACCGGTCAGGGGCATGAGCGCAATATTTCTCGATCAGCCAACGATTGTAGGCATGGATCATGGCCCTATAGCCTTCATCCTCCCGGATGCCGCGCCAGAACCGCGTGTACATCGGATGGGTATAGAGGATCTCGGCATCTACGCCGTCGAGATTTTGCTCGCGCAGACGCTGCTCCGGCGGGCCGCCGCCTTCCGAATCGAAGCGAACGGGCCGGTCCTGATGTACCGTGCCGACCAGTCCGGTCGGAGACATCGGCGGACGGTTCTCGATGATAAGGGCTTCGTTGCCGTCGCCAAGCGTCACCCGCCGCGGCGCCCTGGCCCGCCACTTTTCGGGAAGATAGGGAACCCACCTATCGCAGGACAGGTCCAAGTGACTGTCGCCGGATATGATGTTGTATGCCTTTGCCATAAAAACTTCTCCTAGGCGGCTGCCGATGTTTTGGCCGGATAGCGCTCGCACAGGGCCCGCCAGCGCTTAGCCACTTCCTTGGCTTTTGTTTGCGCGTCATCTTTAAGAATTCTGTAGGGCGGGCGCGGCGGACCGGCGTAGCAGTAGCCGGCTTCGTTGATCGCCAGCTTGCTGGAATAGGCATCGTCGCGACTGCCGCCCGCCATCGCTTTGGCCATGGCGATGCAGATCTCTTTCTGTTCATCCCAGTCTCCGGCCTCGCCGGCCTGCAGCGCCCGGACGATCGGCGACGGACCCATCCAGGCATTGAGCGACCAGCAGCCGACGGCGCCCATCATCGTATACGGGTAGAGCTGGTTCTGGTTGACGAAGTGGCTGATCTTGCCCCGGATGATTTCTTGAAGATTCATGAACTGCAGCGGCGTCCGCTGACTGTCCTTCATGGCGACGATATTGGGCTTTTCCACCAGCCGCTTGAACGCATCGACCGGAATGGTGATGTGGTGATTGTAGGGATTGTGATAGATCATAACGCCCATCTCCGGAAAGGCGTCGGCCAGGTCGTGGTAGAATTGGACTGCATTCTCCACGCTGCTCGGAAAGTAATAGGGCACGCCCACCAGCACCCCATCAGCACCCGCTTTTGCCGCATACTCCATCTTCTGGAGCGCTTCGCGCGTGTTGGTGCTGGTGCATCCAACCATGACGGGCACGCGTTTGTTTACGACCGCGATGGTGGTGTCGGCCATGATCTTGAACTCTTCCCAGAGCAGCGTATAGCACTCGCCGGAGCTGGCCATCGGCGCAACCGCCGTCATGCCATCGCGGATGATCCGATCGACAGCGCGCTCCAATTCCTTGACGTTGATACTGTTCTTGGTCCGGGGATCCCAGCCGTCGTCGGTAGTAAACGCCGGGACCATCCCGATCAGTCCATGCAGATCGCTGGATGAAATCATTGCTCCCTCCTCCCTGGACGCGTTGTCTTCGATCAAAGGGGAGAGCTGCCGCTTCTCCCCTTTGGAAACCCCATCGGTCTTGTGCCCGCCCCAACGGGCGGGGTTAACCTCAAATCTACGCCTTGCGGACGAATTTCTGAATTCGCTTTGCCTTGAACACTTCGCCGACATAGAAATCGCCATGCCTGTCCGCCCAGAGGCTATGGGCCGCCGCGAACATGCCGACGTCCATCGTGCGCTTGACCGGATCGCCCCAGCGCGCGAGCAGTTTCCCCTCGAGGTCGAGGATGCTGACCCGTCCCTTGAGCTCGGCGACGTACATGATCCCGTTGCCGTCCACGTAGATCTTGGCCGGCTGGACAAACCCGCCCCATTCGTCGAGGTATTTGCCTTCCGGCGTGAAGATCTGGATGCGGTTGTTGTCGCGATCGCCGACGAAGACCCGGCCGTCCGCCTCCCAAACGCAGTGCGGACGGTTGAACCGGCCCGGACCGTCGCCCGGCTCGCCCCACGAGAACAGCAGTTCTCCATCGGCGCCGAACTTGTGGACGCAGGCGTTGCGGTCGCCGTCCGAAACATAGAAGTCCCCGTTGGCGGAAAGGGCGACGTCGGTAGGATAATTGAACGGGCCCGCCGCGCGGATCGCCTTGCGGCTTTCCTTCGTGAACCCGGTATCGGAGGGATGGTCACGGTCGCCCGTCTCCCAGATCTTTTTACCGGCGGAGTCAAACTTCAGGATGACGCACGGCTCGCGGTCGACATAATAGACGTTGTCGTCCGCATCAAAGCAGATGCCGTGCGGGTCGACGAGGATACCCTCGCCCCAGGAACCGAGGAAATTCCCGTCCCGGTCGAGAATCAGCACGGGATGTTCGGTCCGGGTGCAGACATGCACCCGGTCCCGCGAGTCCACTGCCACCGCTCCAATCTGCCCCCAATCGTAGCCTTCGGGCAGCTTTCCCCATCCTTCCGCCACATCGTATTGGTACGCCCCATTCCCTACCGTTACAGCCATAGCTTCAGGCTCCTTTCGTCGGTTACAGATGCTGGCGGATTCCCACGTGGAAGCCAAACGAGCGCGCTAACAATGCCACCCCCACGGTCATGGCGATGATCATGAGGCTGACGATGCCCGCCGCTTCCAACTGGCGTCCCTGGGCATTAGTCATCATCTCCAAGGTCATGAGCGACAGGGTGAGCGTGTTGCGGGTCGCCAACAGCACGATGCTTGAGGTGGTGTTTGCCGCCATGACGAAACTAAAGACGCCGAGGACGATCAGCGTCGGCCGGATCAACGGCAACCAAATCCGGAAATAGATGTAGATCCACCCGGCCCCGGATATCTGCGCGGCCTCTTCCAGGTCAGACCCCATCTGCATGAAAATGCTTTTTAGCGTCTGGGTGGAGGTCAGTTTGCCCTGCAGGATCACCACGAGCACGAGCGCGTAGATAGTGCCATTGATAAGGGACAAGAAAGGCGTCTCCAGAAACATGATCAGCAGGCCCAACCCCGCAAGGATTCCGGGAATGGCCGCCGACATCCAAAAGATGCCGTCCAGCATCGCCCGGCCGGGCCACTTGGTGCGCGCCAGCACATAGGCCACGATTGAGAACAACACGGGTGACACGACGGCCGTCGTTGAAGCCATAATTAACGTAGTGATCAGCGCCCGCACAAAACCGCGATCGCTTAGCACCAACTCCCAGTGCTGGGTGGTCAGCAGGGGCGTGGCCTCGAAAAAGCCCACCCGGGTCATGAAGCTGCCGCCAATCAGGGTCAGTGTCGGAACCGCGGTCAGCATGGCGACCAGGATCACGATCAGGGTGAATACGACAGGCTGCATCCGGCCGAGATTGATGAGGCCCGGCCTGTACTGCCCGGTGATCGTTGTGTACTGACGCCGCCCCAGCAGCTTGCGCTGCGCGACGATGATGAAGGCAACCACCAGAAGAGTCACGCTGGCAAGAGCTGCGGCGATGCCGTATTTAGGCGGCTCGTAAAGCCGCATGAAATTGTAGATCTTAGTCGAATAAATGAAGAAGTTGATCGGCGTGCCCAGAATCTGCTCGATCTCGAAGGACTGCATGATGCGCGCCATCTTCAGCATGAACACTACGAGGATCGGCGGCATCATCAGGGGCAGGGTGACCCGGAACATCGTCCGCATGGTCGAAGCGCCGGACATCCGGCCCGCCTCTTCCAGCGCCGAGTCCATGTTGCGGAAGGCCGGGGTGAGAAGCATCACGCCTTGGGAAATCTGGCTGGACATCAAATGGGCAAAGACGATGCCGGGAACGCTGTAAATGTTGAACGCACCGATGCCGAGGTAGGACAACCCGACGTTCAACAGGCCGCTATCGGGGTCCAGCAGGAAGGTCCAGCCGACGGTCGTGGAGACGGTCGGCAGCATAAACGAGACCCAGAACATGAATTCCAGGCCGTGGCTGAATGTCACCTTGGTCCGCGCCAGGGCCCAGGACACCATGATCGCGATTGGAAACCCGATGACGGTGTTGAACAGGTAGATTACGATCGTATTCCAGAGCGAAGCAAATGCGCCGGGATCGGTCCAGGCCGTAATCCAGTTTGACAGGGTCCAGACCGGATCCTGCCCGAGGGGGGCCGCATTAAAACTCATCAGCAATGTAAGGATAATCGGGTAGATGATCCAGAAACCGAACCCAAGCAGGAGAGCCGCCATGATGAACAGTCCCCTGGAGGACTGTTTCCGCGCCACTGCAACGGGGAATGCCGCTTCTTGCATCGCCATGAATGGTGCTCCCTACCCTAAGAGGTGCGGAAAATTCCAACGGTGGGAGGCGGGATTAATAGCCTGATCCTCGCGGCGGGGAATCACGATAGGCCGGCGCATCTTAAAGGCTCAACGGTAAACCGATTCGGGCATCTGAAACTCTGCCCCATCTTTTTTCAGCGCCTCCATGTAGTCTTTACGGATTTGGGGATCTTCGTCTCGATACTCGATCGAGTTGCCGCCCTCGTTCTGGTCCAGATTGAACGATGTCTGATCCCCCGGAGCGCCGACCAGATTCCGGGGATAGCCGCCGAGAAAGGCCATGACCCGGAACGGCTCCTTGGAGATGCCGAAATGGGCGTGATACCAGTCGCCGCTGCCGGGCGCTGCGCTGACAACTCCGCACTCGCCGTAGTCCTGCCGCTTGACCAGGTGGCCGTTCCCGCTTTCCCAGGGGCGGACACCCGCCTCTTTGGGCCAGGTGACCAGGTATCCCTTGCCGCGCAAGCAGATCAACGCAGGGCCCCCTGGGTGGAAGTGCGCCTTGGAATATCGTCCCGGAGGGTACTGGGCCACGAAACCGATGAAGCAGTTCCCCGAAAGTCTCCAGGCAAAGTTGCGGTGACCGGCGCCGCGGTGATTCTCCAAGGGCAGCTCACAGTTCAGCGTGTCGGGGATCAGGTTGCCGAGATTGATATGCCGGCCGTTTTCCGGCCTTATACTGAGTTCTTCGGCGGGCCGGAAATAATCTTCGTCTTCGGGATAGCGATCGTCGAACTGGAATGGATTGTCGAAAATAAACTTGCGGCTGTTGAACATCGTCATGATGGGAGGCGCGTTGGTGCCGACCACCAGGCGCGCCGGACTCGAAGCGGCGTTCACCAGACGGTGCCAACTGTTGAGCGGGGGGGAGAAGAGACTGCCCTTCTGCCATTCAAAAATTTGTTTTTGCCCGGGTTTATCGTCCCGCCAAACTTCAGTGGATCCCCTGCCTTGCACCACATAACATACTTCTTCGTACATATGCTTTTCGGGATTGAGGGCGCCACCGGGTGGAATCTCCACGACGTAAAGAGCATTTCTGTTCTGCAAACCATCGAGCTCGAGATAAGCCCCCAGGCCTCCCATGCGTCGCCAGGGACCGAGGGGCAATTCCCTCGCATCGTAGACGCCCAAGCCACGGACGATCGGGATGTTCTCCTCCTCGATGAATGACTCGTATGGCGAAGGCGGCCGCTGCCAACGGAACCGCCCTATCGCTTTCAGGTCTTCTTCGCTCATATCCTCGTCCCCGTTGGAGTAACTGATTTGGAGCTTCAGCCGGCAGGGAAAAAATTTTAACTCGTGTTCCCGCTACGTCTGGAAAATTTAGACACTCTTTTCGCTGACCGGAGCTATATCGCGGTGCCGGCGAGCCGTCAAGCGCGTGTGTGTTTAATGAAAATTTCGGTCTTGCTTCGGATGGTTCGGGCGATGCGGCGGTCGGAAGCGCTTGATTTGCCCGGGGTATCGTACGCGTTCCTCACTCGGCCCTGCACCAGGAGTAGCGGGGCTGCCACTGAAGCAATCGCTTCGCGCGCTCGTTGGTCACACCCGGCCGATCTCCGGTTAATGTTCTCGCTTTCTTTCCCAACGCCGGCATGAGACGCGGAAGCAGATCGCAGAGCGGCTCGGCCGCCGTGCTGTCGTCGCGGGCCAGCGCCTGAAGCACGTCGTCGAAATTCTCGATGTCGCCTCCGATCCACCCGGTCTCTTTGGTATCGGCCGGCGGCGCCCGGTCGAAAACCGTAACGGCATGGCTCGCCGCCAGCTCGCGAACGACGTAGGCGCCGATTTTTCCCGAGCCGCCGGTCACAACGATTTTCAAGTTTTTTTCTCCGGCCGTTTATTATCCAATAAACGTTTACGTTTTTCACAGTCCGTCAGCGCGGCGGTCAAGCGGTTGCATACCAGGCTCAAGCGCAATAAGAAGAGGGAGGCGTAACAAAAACCTGGCCGTTTAAGGGTCAAAGGAGGGTAAGTTTATGTCGATCTGTCTGTCGCACGGCGGAAATAACACTTACGTTTCCGACTCTCCTTCAGCGGAGATCCTGATTGGGACGCTAAACGGTGTTTTTACTTTGGCGAGGGAGAGTAGCCGCAAGTGGCGCGTCTCCGATAAAACGCTGGAAGGCTGCCATATCAGTTCGCTGCTGACCGAGCCGGTGAGCGGTCTCACCTTTGCCGGAGTGCACAAAGGATCGATCTACGCCAGCAAAGATTCCGGCAAGAGCTGGGAGCCCAGGGGAAACGGACTGAAAGAAAACGACGTCTACTGTCTCAGCGCTTTGACGACCGAAGGCAAGACCAAGCTCTACGCTGGGACTGAGCCGGCTTACTTTTACGTCAGCCGCGACGACGGAGCGAGCTGGAATGAGATTCCTTCCCTGCGTTCGGTTCCGAGCATTCCGAACTGGACGTTCCCGGCGCCGCCCCACGAAGCGCACGTGAAGAACGTCGCCTTCGATCCGCGCGATCCGAAGACGATCTATGCATGCATCGAAGTCGGCGGGCTGCTGCGCAGCCGCGACGGCGGCGCGACGTGGGAAGAGATTCGGGTGCCTTACGAGGACGTGCACCGGTTAAAGATTCGCCCATCGGACCCGAACTGGCTGATGATTACAACGGGAGACGGCAGCTATCACAGCCGGGACGGCGGCGCGAGTTGGAATCGGCTCACGGATCGGAACTGGAGGATCGGTTATCCGGACGCGCTCGTGATGCATCCGAAACGCGAGGACTTGCTTTTCATGGCGGGCGCCGTCGCCAGCCCGGGAAGCTGGCGGACCACGCATGACGCCGATTCGCGCATTGCGCGCAGCCACGACGGCGGCAAGAGCTGGGACGTGCTGGACGGTGGATTGCCCGCGCACATCCGCGGCAACGTCGAGGCGATGACGATGGAGGCATGGAACGGCTCCTTCGCTCTGTTTGCCGGAACCACCGACGGCGACATCTTCTACAGCGACGATGAAGGCGACCGATGGGAAAAGATCGCGGAGGGACTCCCGCCGGTCTCCAAGGGAGGCCATTTCAGAAACCTGCGGTAAATCAACTTATATCGAACACGGGGTTTGAATTCCTATGTTCGACCAAAGGGGAGAGCTGCCGCTTCTCCCCTTTGGAAACCCCATCGGCTTTGGGTCCGCCTCAAGAGGTGGGGTTTACATTGAATGAAGCGGCGAAGGCACGGCGAGCGATTGATTCATGGGGGTCGTTCATTGGGGGCGCGTCTTGCATTACAACAATGTCTGGTCGCAAGACCTGGCCCTAAATCCCTATAAATTCCCCTTTGGAAAGTTCCGCAAGTCCGGAAAAATTTTGGAGCCACCCGCCGGAGTCGAACCGGCGACCTGCTGATTACGAATCAGCTGCTCTACCAACTGAGCTAGGGTGGCTCACTGAGGTTTGAGCATGTGAAACAGCGTCGCGACCGCGAACGAGCCTAAATAGGCGAACAGGAAGTCGAACAGCAGCCACAACCCGGAAACCTGGTCCAGTATCTCTCTAAGCCCGATGTAGCGACTGACAAATTGCCCGACGAATGAGCCCAGCCCGCCGATAACGAAATAGAGAACGATGTTGCCCTTGCCCCATTTGTCCACCGTCTTGTTGGCGAGCAGCCCCATGAGAAAGGCGATGACCAGGGCCGCCAGGAGATTGTCCTGGAAATAACCCGAAACCTCAATCGCGATCTCTTTCATCCGGTCAACCCCCGAGCCGGCGTAATAGCTCTCGCGCAGCCTCGCGCGGATTCTCGGCAGCCATCACCGCCGAGATCAGGGCGACACCCCGCACACCGGCCCTTTTCACCGCGCCTATATTCTCCGGCTTAACGCCACCGATAGCATAAACGGGTTTAGAGATTTTTTCCACTACTCCCCGTAACGGCTCAACCCCTTGCGGCTTGCCATAGGGCGCTTTGGACGGCGTGAAGTAGACCGGGCCGAAGAGAATAAAATCCGCTCCCGCCCGCTCGGCGGCCATAGCCTCTTCAAGCGAGTGAGTGGAAGCGCCGATCAGTTTTCGCTCTCCCAAGAGTTCCCGGGCTGCGCCGACCGGCATCGAGGCGCTCCCCAGCTGCACTCCGTCTGCGTCGACGGCGAGGGCAACGTCGATACGGTCGTTGACAAAAAGCAGCGCGCCGTGGCGCGCGCACAAGCCCTTGAGTTCATCGGCCAGCGCAAACAGCTCTTTTCCGCCAAGATCTTTCTCCCGCAGCTGAACCGCCTTGACGCCGCCGTCGAGCGCCTGCTCGACGACCCAAAGCAGACTCTTTCCCGCGGTTTGGCGGCGGTCGGTGATGAGATAAAGATCGAACTGAGGCGCGCGGCGTTGCAAGGGAGACCTAGCCCAAGGTGCCATCAAGAGGACTTGACGCGGTCGCGTAAAGTTTTTTCGGGATGCGGCCGGCGAGGAACGCTTTTCTCCCCGCCTCCACGCCGAGCTTCATCGCCTCGGCCATCAGGATCGGATCCTTGGCGCCGGCGATCGCCGTGTTCATCAACACGCCGTCGCAACCCATCTCCATCGCCAGGGAGGCGTCGGAGGCCGTGCCGACGCCGGCATCGACGATCACCGGAACCGTCGCGTGCTCGAGAATGATGCGGAGGTTGTAGGGATTGCGGATGCCGAGGCCCGAGCCGATCGGCGCCGCCAGCGGCATCACCGCCGCGCAGCCCATCTCCTGGAGTTTTTTCGCCGTCACCGGATCGTCGGTAATATAAGGAAGGACGACAAATCCCTCTTTGATCAGCAGGCGCGCCGCCTCGAGCGTGGCCGGAATGTCGGGAAACAATGTTCGATCGTCACCGATGACTTCCAGCTTGACCAGATTGCCGACGCCGGCCTCGCGCGCGAGGCGGCAGGTGCGCACGGCGTCGTCCGCCGTGTAGCAGCCGGCGGTGTTGGGAAGGATCGTGTATCTCTTCGGGTCGAGATAGTCGAGCAGGTTCTCTTTGCTTGCGTCCGTGATGTTCACCCGGCGCACGGCGACGGTGACGATCTCCGCGCCGGAGGCCTCGATCGCCTTGCGCGTCTCGTTGAAGTCCTTGTACTTGCCGGTCCCGACGATAAGCCGCGATTTGTACGTGTTCCCGCCAAGCTTAAAAACGTCATCCATCTTGTCACCTCTTATTATCCGCCGCCGACGAACTGAACGATCTCAACCGCGTCGCCTTCTTTGAGAAACGTCGCTACATGCGCGTCGCGCGAGACCACGTCGCGGTTAAGCTCCACGACTACTCTACCGGGACGGACCCCTAGCTCGCTCAGCAACTCTGCCACGCTGAGTTTTTCTCTGATCTCTTTCTTCTCGCCGTTGACTCGTATAACCACAATAAAAAAACCGTATCCGACTGGACCACATCCAGTGGCCCGGGAATACGGTTTCAAGTTCGTCCCGCCGCCAAAGCGGACGGGGCAGCGACTCTCACGCTTCCCTACGCCGGCACTATCCGGATCAGGTTCAGAGGGTTGTCTGCCTGAAGCAGACTCTCAGTCCGCCTCAGGCGGACACCCCTAGCATCTTCGTCACCAGTAACAAACAGGTCCGGGCAAGTCAAACCGGACGGCTGACGGCTTGACAACACTTTCAAAGTAGCTACCATAGCCACCAGGGAGGACATTCCCATGAGCACCGTCGGCGTAAAGCAGCTTAAGGACCGCTTGACCCAATATCTGAGGCACACCAAACAGGGGGAAGAGGTCATCGTGACTGAGCGGGGCACGCCGATCGCGCTGATCCAGCCGATCAAGAGCGCGGATAGAGCAGCGAGCCTGGAGGCGAAGCTGGCCAGGCTGGCCGCGCAGGGGACGGTGACATTGCCCACCCAGAAACCCCTCAAACGAGTCCGTCTAGTAAACGTCTCCGGCAAACCGACCTCAAAAGTCGTCGTGGAAGATCGCCGGTGATTTACCTCGACACCAGCGCTCTCATCAAGCGCTTCCTGAACGAGAAGGGATCGCCTCTGGTTCAATCCCTCGTAACAGAAAAGGGGCCCGTGGCAACGGCGAAGATCGCCTATGCGGAGATCTTCGCCGGCCTTGCCCGCAAGCTCCGTGAAGGGAATCTCTCAAAGACTCTCCACGCGCTCGCCTGCCGGCAATTTGAAAGGGATTGGCAGTCCTACCTTCGGGTGGAGTTGCAGGACGATATCCTCTACTTAGCCCGCGATCTTGTCCAACGTCATCCGCTCCGGGGCTTCGACGCCGTGCATCTAGCCTCCGCACTCAACCTTAAAACCGCGCTTGGCGCGGAAGTCACGTTCGCCGCGGCCGACGGACGCCTGCTGCGGGCGGCAGGGGCTGAAAAGCTTGAGCCGCTAAATGTCGAAACAGCCCCTGTTTCATAGCATATCGTCTCAGCAAGCGCTCCTCCTACGGCTCCCCTGTCAATTGATACGCCGCCCAGTAGAACGGTTCGGGAAACTCTTTCATGGTCGTGAGCTGCGCCTGTCTCAGCGCCTCCGCCTTTTTGCCTGTCTTTAAGTGCTGGTAAAATTCGCGCATCAATTCATAACTCGACCGGTCGTTCACCTTCCACAGCGTCGTCACGACCGAAGGCGTGCCGGCGTAGATAAAGGCGCGCGTGAGACCGATGATCTCATCGCCACTCGATATTTTTCCCAACCCCGTCTCGCAGGCCGACAACACCACCATGTCCGCCTTGAGATTCAAAGAGAATATCTCGCCCACTTTGAGCCGCCCGTCCTCTTTCCCCTCGCCCGCGAGCAATAGCGCGCTGCTCAAAGGATCTTCTTCGTTAAACTCCGCGTGCACCGCAAAATGGAGCATCTCAAAATTGGGCCCGGAGGAGATCGCCCTCGGCTTGGTCGCCTCTTCTTTGAGATAGACCGCGCTCTTGGGATAGACAACTGCCACCTCCCTGGCCTCCCGTTCCGCAAACCGGAGATTGTACGCAGGATCCCCAAGACTCGGATTGCCCATCACGAGCGCGCTTTCCCGACTCGCCCGTCGCTTTTCCCTCGTAAACTGCATCAAGCTCGCGCTGGAGAGATAGTAAACCGGATAGTCCTGGATGAGATATTTCCCCTGCGCGGAGATCAGCGCCTGGAAGGGAACGTAGTGGAGCACGTCGTGGGAGACGATCAACAACTCTTTGCCGCGAATGTGCGGCAGCGCCGGTTCGATCAAGAGCTTGTAAAGCTCCTGCGCCGAAGCTCGAAATTTTTCCTTCTCTCCCACCTGGAAGACGCTCTCGCGCAGCACGCCGACCTTGCTTACCAGATCTCTCCTGCTGATCGGGCTAGTCACGTAGCGTATCCGATCTTTTTCCACCACCCACAGGAGCACTCTCTCCGCCACCACGAAATATTCCAGCATCGTCACGCCGGGATCCAACAACTGCTGCGTCTCCTTCAGCGACAGCGGCTCGACGTTCATCAGCGACGCCTGCTCTTTGTTTTCTTTCCTGACCTTCGCCAGAAAGTCGTTGTAGGCCTTCTGCGCCTCCTCCAGCTCCCGCATCAACTGCTTGGGATCGGCCGTCTCCTCGTCCTCTTCCGACTCTCCCTGTTGCGCCGCCAGCTTGGCGCGCAACGCGCTCATTCTCGCCTGCAAGTCCCTTTCCTCCGCTAACAGAGAACCCTGGACGAGTTGCACCTTGCTGCCGAGAATATCCAGGAAGGCGCGCGAGCGCGCCCGCTCGTTGTAATTGAAAGCCTCCTCCCAATTCTTCTCTCCGATATAGGCCAGGATGATGCCGGCGTAAGTCTGCCGCTTACCTTCAAAAAATGAGCTGCGGAGTTCTTCGGACTCCAGCGCGGAGCGGCTGGATTCGACGCTGGCGATCGCCTTCTGATAATACGGGATCGCCTCCGAGGGTCGTTTGGTCTGGCGCATCAGATCGCCGATCTGACTGTTCGCCTGCTCGGCGGCATAGGCATTTTGCGTTCTCTCAGCCGACGCCGCGGCCCGTGCGAGAGATGCCAGCGCCCTGTCATAGTCTTTCTGCTGGAGATAGAGCTGGCCCAGCTCCTGATAGAGCAGGCTCTCTGTAGGGCTCCTCAGCGCAAACTCTTGAATCATGCTGAGCCCCCTCTCGTAGGCCTTTACCGCTTCCTCCGTCTTCCCGGCGCTTCGATACGCGTTGCCGAGACGCTGTAACGTCAAGAGCATCGAGGTTTGGACAACACGAATGACTCTGGGGTTGGGCAGACTGGCGGTGTTCCTTTTCAGAAACGCCAACTGCGAGTCCTGGACTTGAAAAGCATAGGAGATATATTCGATCGCTTTCGGAGTCTCCTTCGTCCCCAGGTAGTCACTCCCTAACTCCCGGTACATGTTGGCTTCCATGATGGACTTCGGCACGCCGGCGGGAATTTTCTTTACGACCTCGATTCCCTTGTGTAGTAGCTCTCTGGTCTTCTCCCCTTGTCCCACTCGCCTGTGGGCAAAGCCCAGTTGCAGGATCGCCCCCGCTTGAAGCAGCGGCTTGCCGCCTTTCTCGGCCAGTTCGACGGCCTTGTTCCCGTAGGAGATCGCTTTCTGATACTGGCCCTGATTTCTCGCCGCCCCCGAAGCTCGACTGTAAGCGCCCGCAGCCACCTCCAGGTTATTGTTCTTCTCCGCCTCCTCCGCCTTGGCCACGATGTCGCTCAACCCTCCCTGGCCTTCCCGCAGAGGCTTCAGCTCTCCGCCGCCGCGCCCGCCCCCTCCCTGCCGTTTGGCTTGCGCGGCCTCCGCAGCGGCGCCGCTCATACCCAAAAACGCCACGACCAAAAACCACGCGGTGAGCTTAATCATCGTTAGTTTCCCGACTTCACTTTCCCGAGCCGTACTTGGTCAGCTCGACGACTTTCGTCGCCTTGCCGGGAAAGCCAGCTTCGTACTTGACGACGCTTCGGGTCTCCGGACTGTAATAAACCGACCCTGAGACCGAAGCTTTTCCCCGCTGGATCTCCTCCTTGTGGATTTTGAACGCTCTAAAAGTGCCGGCTGCAGTGGTAATGTCCTCAATCCCAGTTACTTTATTCTCGACGTCTCTCATGATGGCGTGTGTACCAAACTTTCCCGCCTTGGTGTGTTTTCCTGTGTCGTATCGATCGCTCCATTCTTTCCCTACAGAAAGAGGGAATTGGACCATCTGCCTGTCCTTTTCTCCGACAGCCACCAGGCCGCTCAACGCCTCGGCCTGCTCCCCTTCGATCTCGATTTTTTTGTCCGGCTTGGGGTCGAATATCTTGAGCTTCCCGGCGACGATCGTTAGCTCATAGATTCTTGCCCCAACCCTGTACCACCAGTAATCGCCGTCGCGGTAAGTTGGCGCCTGCGCCTGCTCCTCAGCGACGAGAACCGTAACACCGGCCAGTAAGACCAGCCCCGTTATGAGGTGGATGACGATGCGCTTCATGCGAATCTCTCTCCTTACTGTCGATCTTCCGCAGTTCTATCTCAAACGCGCCCCGATGCGCAACGCGTTTAAAACTCGACCGCCACGCTGGCGTAGCCGACGACTTCCTGCATTGGCGCCGCGTCGCCGGAATGGCAATGCTTGAGCAGCCGCGCTTGCTTTGCTCCGAGCGCGTTTACGGCAAAAAGCAACACAACCGTGGGGAAGACGCCGCACATGCTGATGTCATTCTTCTCGACCGTTTCCAGCAGGCCCGCCGGATCGAGCGCGAGAACTTTTTCCAGCGCCATCCGGTCGAGCCGCTCGGTCTCTTCGGGAGAGAGATAGTGGTTGAGATCGCTACTGGCGAGCAGCAGCGTCTTTTTGTTTGAAGCCCGATTTGCGTCGCACAGGCGCGCGATCGCATGCCCGAGCCTGTTGCAGTCTGCGAATGTCAGATGAGAGAGCGAGATGGGGAGAAAAGTGAAATTTCCGAGGACGCGCTGGAGAAACGGCAGTTGGACTTCGATGCTGTGCTCGTCGCGGTGGGAACCGGCGTCATCGGCCAGAAAATCGACTTCGCGCTTCAACTCCTCTCCGAGAACGCGATCGACACCCACGCTTCCGAGCGGTGTCTGCCAGGATTCCGCAGGGCTGAGCGCCGCCTTCGAGCCGCGGCCGCGGTGGTTTACGCCGAGGAGGATTACGCATTGGATGTCGTCTTCAAGAGCCGAGTAAAGATGCGCGGCGCACGCGCCCGAGTAGATATAACCCGCATGGGGGACCATGCCGCCCAGGAGCGAAGCCGAAGGAGACTTCACGCCCCTCGGCCCCAGCGGGTTGGAGACAAAACAGTCGCGCAGGAGTTTTTTAAGCTCTTCGGGCTCCGCCGGATAGAAAGAACCCGCCACCGCGGGAGGTCTGACCCGCACCATACGGTTCATTTTCGATTTTAGATTTTCGATTTTCGATTAAAATCCAAAATCCAAAATTGTTCAGGGGGCGGCTATCTCGACCTGCAGCACCCCGATCTTCTCAATATCCGCCTCCACCTTGTCTCCGGGTTTCAAGAAAAACGGCGGGACGCGCGCAAAGCCGACTCCCGAGGGCGTGCCCGTGCTGATGATCTCGCCCGGCTCCAGCGTCATCCCCGCCGACAGCGACTCGATCGTGGTCGCGATATCGAAGATCATGTTGTCGGTGTTGTCGTCCTGCATCACCTGGCCGTTCACCCGGCAGATGAGGCGCAGTTTCTGCGGATCGGAGATCGCGCTCTTGTGGACGATCCAAGGCCCCAACGGACAATAGGTATCGAGCGACTTGCCCTTGAACCACTGGCCGTGCCTGCGCTGGAGATCGCGCGCCGTCATGTCGAGGCAGATCGTGTAGCCGAAGATGTAGTCGTAAACTTTGTCCTTGGGGATATCGCGCCCCTTCTTGCCCATCACCACCGCCAATTCCACTTCGTAGTCGAGCTTCTCGGTCGCCTTGTGATGAACCACTTTGCCGAACTGGCCGATGACCGAAGTCGCCGGCTTGGTGAAAAAGACCGGCGCTTCGGGATATTTAAGCTCGATGTCTCTTGCCCTCGCCCCCTCTTCGATATGTTCCTTATAGTTGACGCCCAGAAGGACCACGTTCTTGCGCGGCCACGGAATCGGAGAGAGAATTTTCACTTGGCTGAGCTTCGCGAGCGCCCCCGCCTGGCGCAGCTTTTTCCGCTCCTCTTCGTCTTTTCCCGCCACATACTTCGCGGCTTTTTTTGCGAGGCCGAGCGCCTTCCCGCCGGCCTCGATAAATGCCTGCATGCTGCTGAGATAGGGCGCAGCGCCCGCTTTCAGGTAACGCCGGTTAAGCTCCGCCACATCGATCACCTGCTCGTCCGGCCCCATGAGCCCCAACCGGTTTTCACCCTTCCGCACGAAAGTTAAAAAACGCATTATCAACCTCCGAAGTCTTGTTCGTTAGGATGTACCTCTCACGTATAGGAAAGGGGTATCTTATTGTCAAGCTGGCTGGAAGGAGAAAAAAATTGGCTGTCACTTAAGTTCGTGCTAAGGTTGGATATGCCGCCGGCGATGTGCCGGCGCAGGCAGGCATGTGAGGATTCCCGTGAACCCAAAAACGCTCGTTCCAATGGGGCTGCTCTTCTGCGCGATCGCAGTCGGCTCCGCCGCGGCGGCGGACAAAACCGTGATTTCATATTCAAGCCGCACTTACGCCTTCTTGCCGGCGCAAGTCGCAGTGGCAAAGGGCTTCTTCAAGGAGGAAGCGTTGGAGCCTGTCCTAGTGCAGATGAGAAGCCAGGTGGCGGTGCCCGCGCTGATGAACGGCGATATCCATTACACGCTCACCTTCGGCAATATTTTGACCGCGGCCATTCAGGGCCTGCCGTTCAAGCAGCTTGCCGTGCTGACGGAAAAGCCGATGCACCACATCGTCGCCCGCCCGGAAATCAAGAGCATGGCGGATCTGCGCGGGAAAAGAATCGGCACGCAGAGGATCGGCGGCTCGGACCATCTGGCGGCGGAAGCGATCCTCCAGGCCAAGGGGCTGGATCTTAAAGAGGTCCAGTTCGTCACCCTGGGGGCGGATGAGCCGGTGCGGGTGGAAATTTTGAAAAAGGGGCTGGTCGATGCGATCTGCGTCTCGCCGCCCGGCCCGATGCGGCTGCAACGCGAAGGCTATAATATTCTCGGCGGACCGAAAGACTTGAAGCTCGGCAGCCCGATCGCCGGCCTCTCGGCTACGGATATGCGGATCAAAGAGAGCCGGGCCGAGGCGAAACGGGCGCTTCGAGCCATCGTCCGCGGCTTGCGTTTCGTCCGCGACAAGAAGGACGAAGTCGTGCCGATCATGATGAGCTGGCTGCAGCAGACCAAAGAGGTCGCCGCCGACTCTTACGACTTGATCGTTCCTTCGTTCAGCGCCGACGGCGGCGCGAGCGACGCGACGTACCAATTTGCGATCGACACGCGGCTCAAAGCGCTCAACTCGGACAAGCGCGTCCCGCTGTCGCAGGTGCGGGACTTCACTTTACTCCGAGAAGTTCAAAAAGAGCTGGGGATTCAGTGAGGAACCCGCCTATGAACGATAAAAGAGGAGGCCGCGCGACCATGCAGGTCGGCGACCGGATACTGATCAACAAGGGAATCTCCCAGACGGTCTATTTCCTGGCGCGCGTGGAGATCCCCCATTCGACGGAAAAAGTCTTCGCCACCAAATCGGGCGGCGATTTCACCATCGGCGTAAAAGTCTGGAAGTCCGACTACGTCTGGAGCGAGAAGCAAAAGATGTGGGTGCCGAAGAATCAAAGGCGTTAGGGATTGGGTGTGAAGACAAACCTGGAATCACTGCTCTCCGACATCCGCGAGGAAAAAGGGTCCGCGCTGTTTCTGTTTCACGGCGACGACTTCCAGGTGCATGCCGCCGCCCAGGCGCTGCTCGACGCCCTGGTCCCGGCGGAAAATCGCTCCTTCAACCTGGAGCGTTTCGACGGGCGCTCCGCCTCTTGGGATCAAATCGAGGCGGCGCTCATGACGCCGCCGTTTTTTCCCGGCACGAAGCTCGTCTGGATCGAGAATGCGCCCTACTTTGCCTCGCCGGAGAGTAAAGACGAAATCGGCGAGAAGGCGCTCAAGCTCCTGGGCGAAGGGAGGCGGGATGAAGCGGCGCGCGTTTTGCTGGAGCGGCTCCGGCTCGAAGGATGGACGCAGGAGCGCTGGGAGAGAATGGAACCTCGAAACTCAGTCCGCGAGATCGCCGGGCTGCTCGGCGACGCGGGCAAGGAGACGCTGCGGGAGATCGAGGCTCTCCTGGAATTTTGCCGCGAGCAGGGTTTGGCCTTGAAGCAGCGAAGCGGCAACGAAGCCGACAGGCTCGCGGCGCTGGCGGAGCAGGGGCTGCCTCCCTGGGGCGCGCTCTTACTGACGGCGGCGCAGGTGGACCGCAGGATGCGCCAATACAAAAAGGTCGCCGAGAAAGGAAACGTCCTCGACCTCGCCGTGGAGCGGGACAGGACCGGCAAGCTGAGCCGCGAAGTGTTGGCGCAATGGCTCGACCGCGACCTTCGCGAGGCCGGCAAAAAATCAATAGACGCGCGCGCCAGAGAGATGATTCTCGCGCGGGCGGGGACGGATCTTCGGGCCTTTCAACAGGAATTGGCAAAGCTCCTGCTTTACGTGGGCGATGAGCCGGGAATCACGGCCAAAGACGTGAATGCGATCTTTCTCGACCAGGGAGAGGGCTGGATCTTCGACCTCACCGACGCGCTCGCCGCGCGCGACGCCGTTGCGACGCTCAACCAACTGTCTCGCCTGATGGCGCAGGGGGATCATCCCCTCAAGCTCCTGGGACCGATCGCCGGCAAGGTAAGACAGCTCCTGCAGGCGCGTGAAGTGATCGACGGGGAGCGGCGGCGGTGGAGCAAAGGGATGAGCTATGAGCAGTTTCAACGAAGCGTGCTGCAAGACGGCGCGGTCTCCCTGCCCGGCCACCCCTACGCCGCTTACCTGAGCTTTAAGAGCGCCGAGAATTTCGCCGCCGAGGAGCTCGCGCGCTATCTCAAGCTCATCTATCAGGCGGATATCCGCCTCAAATCGAGCGGCAACGCTCCGCGCATCGTTATGGAGCGATTGATCCTGGAGATGTGCCAACGATGAAGTCAAAAGTAAAAAGTAAAAAAGCAAAAGTTCCGATCATATTTTTTACTTTTTACTTTTGCCTTTTGACTTTGCCCGCTTTTGCGGGCATGGCCGTGCAAACCTGCTTCAGCCCTTACGGCAAATGCGCGAGCCACATTCTCCGCGAGATCGGCCAGGCTGAGAAAGAACTTCTCGTGGCCGTCTATGCCTTTACCAGCGACGAGCTGGCGTGGTCGCTGGTCAAAGCGGCCCAGCGCGGCGTGAAGGTGCAGGTGATCGTGGACCGGGAGTTCGACGCCGGCAACGAAACTTCCAAGCGATCGTTCCTTGAGCAGCAGCGAATCGCCGTGAGGCGCGTCTCCGGCCTCGATAGAGGGAAGAGCCCGGGGCTCATGCATCAGAAGTTCGCCGTGATCGACCGCAAGGTCGTTCTCACGGGCTCTTATAACTGGACCGCCTCGGCAGAGGCCTTCAACGACGAAAACCTGCTGCTCTTCCGCGACGCCGGCGGGCTGGCGGAAGAGTATCGCAAAGAGTTCTTCCGCATCTGGGAAAAAACGCGATGAGTGGAGCCCGGACAACCACCGTTCTGTTGATCGCCGGCGCGTTCGTCGCCGGATTGCTCACTCACGTTCTCTACCAGCGTTGGGATAGTCCCGCCACGGAAAGCGGCGGCTACCCGGTCGTGTTCGCTCCCCTGCCCGCGCCGCCGCCTCCGCCTGCCGAGCTCCCGCTGCTGGAAGCGCACGAGGTGGAAAAAATAAAGGCGCTCGCCGGGACCCGGGTGAAAATCCGCGGCCGGGTTTTTCGCGTCGGCCGCTCGGCCAAGAGCAACACCTACTTTATCAACTTCGGCCCGTCGCGCTCCTCGTTCACCGCCGTGATCTTCGCTTCCGCCGTCGAGCTGTTCGAGAAACAGAAACTCGCGCCGCAGAGCTTCGAAGGAAAAGAGGTCGAGGTGACGGGCGAGATCAAAGATCACCCGCAATACGGCCTGGAGATGATTCTCGAAGATCCGCGGCAGATTAAACTGTTGGATTGAGCAACACTGTGCGCGACGCCCGCAGGTGGCGACATTGTTTTTGCAAGAAAAAGGTTGGAAAAATAATTTTTTGAGGTAAAATAACCCCTGATGGCCGATGCCAAGAAGTGTATGATCTGCGGCAAAGCCGCTCCGCTTAAAGGCGCGATCTGCGATCCTTGCCAGGACCGCATTCGCCGGGAGGCGATGGGGCAGCAGGGGGGCGAGCGCTCTCAAGCGGAACAGGAGCTTAAGAAACACGGCGTGACTCCGGCCGCGCCGCCGGAGCGAAAAAAATAGCCATGGACGAGAAAGCCAGCCTCGATCGGGCCGTCAAGCTGTTTCACGAGGCCCATCGTCGCCAGATGCAGGGAGAGTTGGACGAGGCAGTCCGGCTCTACCGCGAATCGATTCACGCCCACCCAACGGCGGAGGCGTACACCTTTCTCGGCTGGACGTACAGTTTTCAAGGACACTACGAGGAGGCGATCGAGGAGTGCAAAAAGGCGATCGCCGTCGACCCGGAGTTCGGTAACCCGTACAACGATATCGGCGCCTACCTCATCAACCTGGGGCAGATGGATAACGCGATTCCCTGGCTCGAAAAAGCGCTTCACGCGCGCCGCTACGAAGCCTATCACTACCCGCACTGCAATCTCGGCCGGGTCTATCTCGCTAAAGGGATGCTGAAGCGAGCCTTGGAGGAATTCGAGCAGGCCTTGGCCATCGAGCCGAATTACCCGTTCGCCCGCCAGGCGATCGAGGCGATCCAGCAGCAGCTCCAGTAAAACGGCTGAGAGACTTCTCGAATCAAGCAAATGATGCTATATGGAAATCTGCTTCAGTGCTCCGCTGATGTTGACCGGATTCTCCGGCCACGCCCTTAAAAATAACGACGAGGAGGACCGCCGGTTCTGAAAACTAGACGACAACGGGCTTTTATCGTCCTCCTGGGTTTTGGTTTCGCTCTCGCGTCATGCTCCGCGCTGTGGGCCTCTTTCCCCGAAGCGGGACTGAGCGCCCGGTCCATTGTGCTCGTGGACGCCGGGAGCGGCCAGATTTTTTTCGAGCGCGACTCCGATCTGCCGCTCCCTCCGGCCAGCACGACCAAGATCCTCACCGCGCTGGTGGTGCTGGAGAGCGGCCGGCCGCTCAGCGAGACTCTGACGGTGTCCAAGAACGCCACCTACGTCCCTTCGTCAAAGCTCTTTTTGCGCCCGGGACAGATGATGACGATCCGCGATCTCCTCTATGCCCTGCTGCTCTCGTCCGCAAACGACGCGAGCCTCGTCCTGGCGGAGGGGATCGGCGGCACCGTGGAGCGCTTCGCCGAGATGATGACGCTAAAGGCGCGCGATCTCGGCGCGACCAACAGCCGCTTCACCAATCCCCACGGCCTCACCGCGCCGGGCCACTACTCCACCGCGCGCGATATGGCGCTCATCTTCAACTACGCGCTGAAAAATTCCACCTTCAGGGAAATCGTCCAGACCAAAAGCAGCGTGGTCGCCTCGATCACCGCCGCCGGCCGCGCGGCGCGGGTGCGGAAGATCGTCGTGCAAAACCACAACCGGCTGCTGTGGAATTTCGACGGCGCCCTTGGCGGCAAAACCGGCTATACGCTGGCCGCGCAGCGCTGCTTCGTCGGCTCGGCGGCGCGCAACGGGGCGATGTTAACCGTTTCTTTGCTGGGCTCGCGCAACCTCTGGGGCGACACAAGGAAGCTGCTGGAATACGGCTTGCAGAACTACGAGACGTTGAAGCTCGCCGCGGCGGAGGGCGGCTCGTATCTGGCCAACGGCCACGCCGCGACACAGCCGGAGAGTTCCTCTTCTTCTCTCTTCTCCGCCGCCGAAGCGCAGAGCCTCAAGTCGCCGCTCGGCTATATCCTTCAGGTCGGCTCCTTCCGCGACCGCGACCGGGCGGAATCGCTGCAGAAAACGATTCGCGCCGGCGGGCTCCAGGCCTTTGTGGAATCGTGGGCCCTGAACAGCGGCGAAATCACCTACCGCGTCCGCGTCGGCCCGTATCCTCAGTTGGGCCAGGCACAGGAGGCGGCGCGCGACATCGAGAACCGCGCCGGCCATAGAGCCATTATCGTTCCGGCCTCTCCCGTTTCTCCACCGTCCGAAAGACCAAGCTGATCTTTCAAATCTCGATCACCATTCCGCCATAAGCCGATTCGATTCTTATTTCATACTTCCGCGCGAGCATCTCCTCGCCGATGGAGATACCGAGGCCATTTTTACCGCATCCGGTTGACTGCTCAGCCGTTGCCGGGAATTTGTTTCGCCTGAGGAAATGGCTCAACAGATTCAGAAATACGGGAATGGCGGGTCATCAACTCTCCTGGAACACCGACGAAAACTATGGGCCTTGTATTTTTGACCGCCCGCTTTCGACAAGCAGCGCGTCACAAAAGGACGATTCCTCCGATCTTGCTGCCGGGGAGAGACGGGACTCCCGCAAAGTCTTGGTGATTTTAGACAACAACGAAAGTAGACTTGTGGAGGGTAGGTTACAGGATTTGGATTATCAGGAAGTTACGGCCGTGTCGGAGGCGGGCCTAAAATTTCTGTCTGAAGAAAAATGGAAGAACCGATGGAATATGTTGGAGCGCAAAGCTGCCCAAACAGTTGGCCAGGAGGCTTATTAGCCGTTACGTGCGCGGTGGTAGGGATCTGCTAACTGACAAAAGTAGAGGGGCAAGAGAGACATCTTTCATCTAGCAGTCAGCTCAATCTTGCGCTTCCCATAATCCATGGACACAAGGAAGTGACGAAGAAACGACGCCCCCAAAAGTCCTTCGGCTGGAAGGGCTTCGGGAAAGGGAATTGAGATCGTCTCCACGTTCACTGCGAAGCAACGAGAACCGACAGTGACTTTATCCACTTGGCCAAGCGACGCGACGGCCCGTTCCGAGGCGGTAACAAGCGGAGCCTCCCGGGTGGTAGTGATACCGAGTTGAGCGAAGACATCGGGACGAACCGTAAGATAGCTAGCTCCGGAGTCAACGATCATGGGGAGATAAAGCGATCTTCCCTGATTTTCAATCAGCACGGGGACGACAAAAAGCCGGAAGTCTCTAAATACCCTTTCATTGAACGGGATAGAGACTTTCATTCAGGCGGGAACTAGAGCGCGAAGGCGGTATTGGGTGAAGCGGTAATCCCGCTAAAGAAAAAAAAGAGTTTTTTTTCTTTGTTTTTGCCGATCTCCTCGACTATCTCTTGCCGTCTGTTGCTCGCCTTAAGCACAACACCTTTACAGGGTGTGCCGTCTTTTGTCCCAGTAACCTCTACTAAGAGCCATTGATCGGGAAAATCTCGCCTTATGGTCTCGATCGCGAGGGCTTTCATAAAATCTCCGATGCCATAGAAATTATACCCAACGACCGCGACTGTCAAACAAGCTTATTTTCGGCAGTGAAGCGTTTATCGGCTAAATCTCGATCACCATTCCGTCCTCCGCCATCGGCAGCTTGACTTCGTTTCTGCGCGCGAGCATCTCTTCGCTCAGATGGGTGAGAAGGATTCGCTTGCACTTGAGCCGTCCAAGGTTCTCTTCAAGTTTTCGATAGCTCATGTGATTGGCGGCCTCGCGGTCGTAAAAGCAGCACTCGCAGAGAAACAGGTCGGCGCCGCGGGAGTGCGCGACGAACTGATCGGTCCAGGCCGAGTCGCCGGAAAAGAGAATCGCTTTGTCTTGATACGTAACCTTGAGGCCGAGCGAGATCTCGCGCGTCTGATGCGGCACGCGAAACGGAAAGATTTGAATGCCATCGATCGCCGACGCGCGGTCCGGCTCCAGCACGTGAAACTCCGTCGCCGGAAGCTCTCGCGGTTCTTTAGGGTCGCCGTACATCAATTGAAACAGCCCGCGCGCGCGCTCTTCTATTCCAGGCGGCCCGGCGACGTGCAGCGGCCGCTCGCGCCGATGCTCGTACAGCGTGTCGATGAAGAAAAACGGCAGGCCGCCGAAGTGATCCCCGTGGAGGTGGCTGACGAAGACTGCGTCGAGCCGCACCGGGTCGAAGCCCGCCCGCTTCATGGCAAACAGCGCGCTCGGCCCACAGTCAAGAAGAAAGAGCCGATCCGAGGCGTCGATGAGGTAGCCGCTCTGGTTTCTGCCCCCGCTCCCGAAGGCATCGCCGCAGCCGAGGATATGGAGTTTCATGGCGCTTGCCGTTGGCGCGTTTCTCTCTCGCGAATGAACTACCCCGCAGTAAGCTGCGGGGTATCAAAAAACGACGAGAATTTATCCCAGAGCCGTCACCCCCGAATGTTTTTATCGGGGGTCCAGTCCTGACTTCGCCTGGATTCCCGCTCATGGTTCGATCTTCCTCACCATGACCCTGAGCAACGTCGAATGGGTCAAAGCATGCGGGAATGACGGACTTCCAATTCTACACAGCAAGCTGCGGGGAATTTACCCCGAAGAGATTCAATGACCGCTCGCCATTCGCCGCGCGCCGCTTACTTGCTGGCCGTTTCCCTCTCAAGGATCGTGATAGTTCAGCTCGTTGTGTTGAATGGTGTTGATGAAGAGGAGGGCGACGGGACGGCCCGCGCTCGTCGCCGGCTCGAACAGGCGGGACACGGCCTCGCTCCGCCGAAAAAAGGTTCGATAACCCAATCTCTCGTACTCTTTTTTCTCGGGGAGGCTTACTCCGTAAATGATCGCCGCATGGTTCGCGACGATGCTTTCCGGCAGGCTCCGGGCGAGCGGCAGACCCTGCCCGGCGTTGTTTCCAATGAGCACATAGTCCACCCGGCCCTTCAGCTCTTTCAAGTGGCGCGCAACCCCGGGCAACGAAACCCGGTCCCAGTTTTTCATTTCGAACCTGGCTTGCTCCGCCGTCAGGAGATTTGGATAGCCTTCCGCAATCAGGTAAGCGCCCCGCTGCTCGGTTAGACGGCTCCAGGAAAGCGGCGGGCTCGTGACGAATTCGCCGACCGTCACTTCGTTGTCCAAAATCAACACGGCGAACGGATCGTTCGAGGATTGGGAATGGTTCGCGCGAAGAGTCATCTGGAAGTTACCTGCCGCTACGCGCTAAAGAGTTGCATGCGGGCCGTCAACATTGCAAGCCCCGGCTCCGGAAAAACCTATCTTTTTCGGTCCGCCTCCTCCAACAGGGGTTTCACCCGCGCAACAATCCGCTCCGCGATCAACCGGTAGCCTGCGCCATTGGGATGAATTGTATCGCTTTTCAATTTCGGATCGTTGAGGATCCCTTCGAGAACTTCCGGAATATATAGCGCTCCGTTCTTCCCGGCGATCTCCCGATAGATGGGGCCATACTCGTCGGTAAACAGCCCAAGCCTCAATCCCGCCACGACCGCCATGGCCCCGCGCTCATGGATGCGTCTCACTATTTCCGCGAGATTTTTTTTGCTCTCGCTGACGGGTAGCCGGCGCAAAAAATCGTTGCCCCCGAAAAGCACGATGACCAGCCGGGGATCCCGCTCCAGCACCTCTCGCTCCAGCCGGGCCAGGCCGTCCGCCGACGTGTCTCCCCGCCGCCCGGCATTGATGACCGGCTGCGCGATCTGTCGCGCGAGCATCGACGGGTAGTCTTCCCCGCTCCCCGCGCCCACGCCTTCGGTCAGGCTGTCGCCGAAGCAGATGATGTTTTCTCCGCGAGAGCCGAGGTTGCGGATATCGCCGAAACTCGCGCCGCGCTCGCAGCCGGCCAGCAGGAGGCCGGCCAGAAGTAACGTTGAAACCCTTCGAGACATGTTAGAGAAGCGACTTGACCGACGGCCGCTCTTTCATCCGCGCCACCCAGGCGCTCAGCCGGGGCAGAGAGGCCGCCGGCAGAACGCCGTAATCCACCATGCGGCCGAAGCGCGGGTATAGGTCGATATCCGTCAGACTGATTTCGCCTAAAAAGTATTGCTTGTCGCCCAGCGCCTCTTCGAGATACCCGAGCAGGTCGCGAAGGGCCTGGCGCTTTTCTTCCATGAGGGGCGCGTTGCGCTCCGTTTCTTTTTTGAAAAAAATTTCATTCCTGAGCGCCCAGTAGGACTCATGAAGGTGGTTCATCCCGTAGTCCACTAGAATCCGGCCGCGTCCGCGAAGGTACGGGTCTTTCGGCATGAGCGGCGGGTTGGGATATTTTTCATCGAGATACTCATTGATGATGCAGGACTCGAAGAGCACCCGCCCGCCGTCGTCGATCACCGGCACCTTGCCATAGGGGTTGAGCCGCAGAAACTCGGGCTGCTTCTGCTCTTTCTTCGCCAGATCGAGCGTGACTCGATCGTAAGCGAGTCCCTTCTCGTTGAGCGCGATCTTCACCCGGTCGCTGTTGGATGACGGCGCGGCATCGTACAACTTGATCGCCATAAGTTTTCCTCCCGGCGCCAGACTACCAACTCAAGCGACAAAAGTGAAAAGGCGGGACACCCCCAGGGGAAAAAATCCATTGACCGGAATCCGGCAGATGGGTTAAGTTGCGCCCCGTACCGGTAAGCCGCCGGTGAGGCAACAGAAGTCGAGGGAGGTCTTATGAAGCGCCGCAATCGGAGCAGCTACAGATTTGTATTTGCCGTCGCGCTCTCTCTGAGCGTCATCCTGGCGATCGACGCCGAAGGCCAGGAGAGGGTCAGGGTCGCATATTCCTCGACGGACACGACCAACCAGCCCTGGACCGTGGCGTACGAGGCCGGCTTCTTTAAAAAACATGGGTTGGATGCCGAACTCGTCTACATCGGCAGCACCACGGTGGCTATTACCGCGATCATGGCTCAGGACATTCACGTCGGCAATGCCGCCGGGAGCGGCATCGCCAATGCCGCGGTTCGTGGAGCGGATGTCGTCAGCGCCGGTTGCGTGATCAACGTTTTGGCCTACGAGCTGGTGGTGCTCGACAGCATCAAGTCGGCGGAAGATCTAAAAGGAAAGTCGATCGGCATCAGCCGCTTCGGCAGCGTGTCGGACGTGGCGGCGCGCGAGCTGCTGAAGGGGCTGGGATTGAAACCGATGGAGGATGTGAGGATCCTGCAAGTGGGTGGCGCTTCGGAGCGCGCCGCCGGCTTCAGCCGCGGGGTGATCGCCGGATTTCCCTCGCCGCCGGGCAACGTCGAGCTTATCCCCGGCAGCCTGCCGCACCGCATTGTGGCCAACATGGCGGATCTGCCGACGCCCTACCCGTTGCCGTTCATCTGCGCGGCGACGACCAAAAGTTACCTGGCGAAGAAGCGGGAGACCGTCAAAAAAGTTCTCATGGCGATGATCGAAGCGTCCCACTACTTCAAGACGAACAAGGAGGGAACGCAAAAGATCGTCGCCAAATATCTCCGCGGAGCGAATAAGGCATACCTCGACAGTTCGTACGCGTCAACGGTGAAGATCCTGGAGCGCGTCCCCTACACGACGCGGGACGGGATGAAAATCCAGCTCGACGAGGCGCTAAGGCAAAGCCCCGGCAACAAAGTCACGGTGGACAGCTTGATCGACGACAGCCTCGTGCGCGAGCTCGAGAAGGAAGGGTTCATCGACCGGGTGTACGGCAAAGGGAAATGAGCTTGCCCTCGGCGCTTTGTGGTAAGATCAAATCCCATTCACCTCAGAGCGACAGCAGCTTCTGCCTTCCCTCTTGAAGGACCTGGTCGAAGTGACTCTCCAGGGCGCTGTTGGTCGGCCGGCAGTTGTTGATCACCGCTTCAGCCCAATCGAGATACTCTTTGCGCCGCTCCCGGCTCCAATCGGCCGGCGGCGAGTGAGTCACGTCGAGAACATTCGCTATTTTGTCGCCCAGTTTTATCAGAACCGCTTCGCGGGAGAGGCTCCGCGCATGCTCGATCTGCAGCCGTTTTCTCTCCGCCTTCGGCAGGCCCTTGTCGTCGGTCACCTCTTCGACGATTGTTCGGACGCGGCCTCCGAAGGCGGCTTCGATCTCATCGGCGGTCGTTACGGTATCTTCGAGGGTGTCGTGGAGTATGGCGGCGGCGAGGGTCTCGGGGTCGCTGACGCCGCCGATTTCGGCGAGCAACAAAGAAACAGAGATTGGATGATTGATGTAAGGGGAAGCCTCTTCGTCCTTCCTTCGCTGCTCCCGGTGCTTCCGGGCCGCGAAATCGATGGCTCGAAGGATGAACAAGTTACTAGGACTTGTCTGGTTCATGAAGTTAGTGGTCGGTTTATAACCGAGGTTCGGCCGTCATGGAAGATTCGCAGACGGGATTTTCGCCATTTTGATAATTCGCAAAGATGAACGGCCTGCGAAACGTGAATTTGCAGCGCCGCGAAATATCCTCTACGGAATGCGTAAAATGCATACTGTTTCCAGCAAAGTACATGGCAGGAAATTTGCTTGAGTAGATCGTTGGACTGCGGCACAAAGGTCGATCGGTCGGCTCGCCTTCGCCGCGATGCCGCAGGTAACATAAACCAACCGCAAGGAGAACGCCATCATGAAAGGAAGAGAGATAGCCGCCATTGCCGTCATGACCGCGCTCTTGACGTTCGCTTCCGGCTGCATCGTCGCGGAAGGCCCCGGACCCGGACGCGACCGCTACGAAACGTACTACTACTATCCGGACGACGAAATCTACTTCTATCCGCATGTCCGGCTATATTACTGGCTCGATCGCGGAGACTGGCAACACGGACCCCAGCCGCCGCGGCGATACATTCTTGAAGAGTGGGGAAGGGTCAAGCTCGATTTGGACTATGAACCGCATACCCGGCACGATAGATTCAAAAAGGATTATCCGCCGCGCCGCGATAGAGACCGCGATCAGGATAAGGACCGGGACCGCGATAGGGATCGAGACAGAGGGAGATAGAAACAGGAGTGGCGGGTTTACGGTAGCAGGAGAACCGGCCGGCCACGGCATTGCAAGCCCCCTCACGATCACGAGTCACGAGCGCGATCTTTTTCCGCTCGCGATCCATCGTTCTCCACTCTCCGTTCGTTTCAACGTTTTGAGAATTCTCAAAAGGTGAGACTGTCAGGAGATAAACGCACTGCCCCACGCGACCCGGATCTCAGCGGGGCGTTCAGTGCGATAAGTCCATAGTCAGGCCTGACCCTCGGCCTCGGCGCAATTGAGCAAACGTGACGGCGAATCGATTCCCACATTTCTTGTCCATCATCACTCTCGCGTCTCCGAGCCCTTTTTCCGCTTTCATTTTTCAGCTTTCATCTTTGACCCTCGGCAGCACTTCCCCGGCCAACCAGTCCAACTGCCCCAGACTTCGCGCCGGATCGGAACTCCGGACATCGAGGATCAGGCAGTCCACGCCGGCCCTTTGATAGTCTCTCACGTCGGAGGCGATCTCTTCAGCGTTGCCGACAAATCTTCTGCGCTGACCGGCGCGCGCCTCGATCCCTCGATCGAACAGCGAGGCCTTGAAAGCCACGCGGATCTCTTTCGGATTCCGTCCCGCCGCCCGGGCGTAGCCGGCGAGTTTTTCCAATCTTGTTTCGAGATCTTCCGGCTCCAGAGGGACCGTCGGCACCCCGCCGATAGGGTGCCAACCGTCGCCCAACTCGGCTGCGCGGCGCAAGGCCCGGTCGCTGTGCCCGCCGATCCAGATCGGGATATGGGGCTTCTGCGCCGGCTTGGGCGAAAACGCCAGCTCGGAAAAATTGCAATAGGTCCCTTCAAAGGAGGGATTCTCCTTGGTCCAAAGCTCTTTGAACGCCCGGATGTATTCGTCCGTAACCCGGCCGCGCTCTTCGAACCGGGGCGCGCCGACGAGCTGGAACTCTTCTCTCATCCAACCGACACCCAATCCGAGGATCACTCTGCCGCGCGAAAGAAAATCCAGAGTCGAGAGCATCTTGGCGACGACCACGGGATGGCGATAAGGCGCGATCATGACGCTGGTAACGAGACGGATGCGTTGCGTCGCGCCGGCGAGAAACGCCAGGGCGGTCACCTGCTCGAGGTGATGGCCGCGGCCGGGAAAACGGCCGTCCAGAGTGTAAGGATAGGGCGAGGCGATGTTTTTGGGAAAGACGATATGATCGGCGACGGTGACGCAGAAAAAGCCCAGCTCCTCGGCCCGTTGGGCGAAGCGGATCAGGTCTTCCGGCCGGACTCCAGGGTCCGAGACGGCGAGGTGAAGCCCATAGTCCATCAAAGCCCCCCGATAATTCTCGAAACGTCGAAGCGTCGAGAGAGCAACGCCTGAGCCGGCGCCTCCTAACGTACTCGAGAGTCTACGATGATAAGCCGATCACCCCTTTGCGGCAGTAACCATGATCTCGACCAGCGTGCCGGGAGTGAGCACCGCGCCGACCGCGCAGCGCGCGGGCAAGTTGGTTTTATCGACCCAGGCCATCCAGGCCTTGTTCATTTCGTTTTTCAGGCTTGCGTCGGCCATGAAAACCGTTGCGCTGAGGATGCGCGATTTGTCGCTGCCGACGGCGGCCAGGACGGCGTCGATCTTCCGTAATACCTGCTCGGTTTGGCCCTTCATCGTGAGCGATTTATCGTCGGCGACAATGCCGGAGCAAAAAACCAGATTGCCATGCGCCACCGCGCGGCTGTTCCATTCCCCAGGTTGAATTCTGTTAATGTCCATGACGTTGCGCTCCTCCTGTCGATTTTTAGTTATCCGTCGAACCAGGAGTCAGCTTACTCCGGCCGCCTTTCTTTTCAATCTCTCGGAGGTTGTGCCTTACCCTGCAAACTTCGCCGTGGCGGTCATGGCGAGGTTGCCGTCGGCGTCGAGCGCCCAGAGCGCCGCTTCGCGGCCGCCGACGGCGGGCGCACCGCCGATGGTGAAGGGCCCCGTATCGTAGATCTGCCGCGCCGCCTGATAACTGAAGGAGGCGATCTGACGGCCGGGAAGTTCGCCGCGGCACATCTCGATCAACAGCTGGGAGATAAGCGTCCCCTGCACGACCAGGCCGGGAAGCTTTTCGACCTTGGTGACGTAATCGCGGTCGTAGTGGATGCGGTGGCTGTTGAAACGGATCGCGGAGAAGCGGAACAAGAGTGGCGGATTGGGCTCGATCACGCGCCGCCACGCCGCTTGGCCGGGAAGCGGCGGCGAGGCGGGCTTCTTTGCTGCCCGTTCCTCGCCCAGATAGATCAGGTCGCGCTCTTCGACCACGGCGAGGCCGCGTCCATTCGAGATATTGTTGCGCTCGACGACCACGACCATCGCTCCGCTTGGGTCCTCGTCGATTTGAACGTCGGCGATCTCGGTCACGCGCGTGATCTCGTCGCCGATCTTCAACGGCTCGTGAAAGCTCATGCGCACCCCGCCGAGCCGCCGGCGCGGCAGCGGGATCGGCGGCGCGATGCCTCCGCCCGAAGGCTGCCCGTCGGCGCGCATGGCGGAGGGCCCGTGCGACGGCGGGAAGAACGCTCCGTACCAGCCCGGCGGAATGGGGTCGCCTTTGGCGGAGGCGGGATTGTTCAGCCCCAGCGCGGCGGCGATCTTGAGCATCGCCGAGGCGGTCACCACGTCGGCGGCGGTTTCGGTCTTTCCGATGTAGCTCTTGAAGCTCTTCAACGGTTCGCTCATGGCATTTTCCTCCTCGTGATCCGCGTGGGGCCGTGCTGTAGCGAACGCTAGTCGATGACCGCCGGTGCTGTCAACCACCGGTTTGCATTTTATCTCCGTCACGACTAGACTTTGCTCCGTGCCGCCCAGCAAAAGACCTTTTTTCGCGCGCTACACGACGAGCCTCTGGATTCGCTTCCTGCGCTTTAACCTGCTGTCGAACAAAAAGCTCCAGGACGACCTGGACCGGCTCGATCTTACGGCGCCGCAGTTCTATGTCCTAGCCACGATCGGCTACGCGGGCGGCATGCCGTTCAGCAACATCGGGGAAAAGATGATGGTCACGGTCAGCAACTTGACCGGCATCGTCGACCGCCTGGAAGAAAAAGGGCTGGTGACGCGCGTGAGAGACTTGCGCGACCGGCGCGTGGTCCGCGTCATGCTGACCGACAAGGGCGCCAAGCTTTACAAAAGCACGATCCCGCTGTTCGAAAAGAGCATCTCGGAAGTTTTCTCCCCGCTCGGCAAGCCGCAGCAAAAGGAGCTCGCCTCGCTGCTGCGTAAATTGATCCGCGTTTCCCTGGCGCACTAGAACAAGCAGACAAGCGCGAGATTTTGATGCGCAGCGAGGTAATGGAGCGTTGACATAATACACTTGGCGGATATAAAGTTTACACCTTAACGATTTTATGGACGGAAAAACTAAACCCCCATCCGGCCTGGAGCGGGTCAAGCGCTGGCTCTATGCGAAAAATATCGACGCCGAGCGCGCGTCGGGCTGCGTGCTCTGCGGCTCCTGCTACGGCCACGGACCGATCAATCCGATGGAGGACGAGCCGGGACCTAAAACCAAATGCCCACCCTACGAGTTCTACCGGTTCCAGCGCTTCACGCCGAAATCGCGCTGGCTTATGTCGCAGCGCGTCTTTCACGGCCTCGACACGATCACGCCGGAGCTGAAGGAGGTCATCTACACCTGCACCACCTGTCTCATGTGCCAGGAGATCTGCGGCGTGCGCGACGACGGTTACGGTCCGTGGGATATCACGGCGGCGATGCGCGAAGAGATCACGGAGAAAGAAGGGCCGATCGAGGCGCATCGTCCGTTGCTGGAGAGCCTGAAGCGGCACGACAACCCCTGGTCGCAGCCACAGAGCGAGCGCGGCAGATGGGCCGACGGGTTGGGGTTGAGAAAATTGGGCAGCGGGAAGGCTTCGACGCTCCTGTTCGCCGGCTGCTCGGCGGACCAGCCGCACGGGAGAGCGGGCGCCGTGGCATTGGCGAAGTTGATGAAGCATGCAGGCGAGCCGTTCGCGATTCTCGGCGAAGAGGAGAGCTGCTGCGGCCTCTACGCCCGCGATCTGGGCTTTCGCGACGAGTACCATCGCTTGCAAGAAAAGAACCTGCGCGCGATCGAGACAGCGGGCATCAAGACGATTGTTACCGCCTGCGGCAGTTGCACTCGCATCTGGCGGGAGTATCCCAAGGCAGAGCTGCCGGGCGTGGAGCGGCTGCACGCCGTGGAATATCTGGAGCGGCTCGCTCAAAGCGGGAAGCTCAAGTTCAACAAGGCCGCGAAGAAAAAAATCGTCTATCACGATCCCTGCCATCTGGGACGAGGCTGCGGCGTCTATGAAGCGCCGAGAAATATCCTCCGCGCCGTTCCCGGCGTCGAATTGGTGGAGATGCCGCGCAACCGGCGCTGGGCGTGGTGTTGCGGCGGCGGCGGCGGCGTGCCGGAGGCCTACCCGGAGCTGGCCCGCTGGAACGCGGAGGATCGCTTGAAGGAAGCGCGGGAGACCGGCGCCGAGCTGATGGTAACCACCAGCGCCGTCTGCCTGAAGAGCTTCGCGTCGAGCGAGAACGCGCTGCCAACGCAAGACCTTTTGGAATTTCTCTCACAGAGTCTCTGACGCGGGGCATGAGAGAACGAAAAATCATTCTTTGCGGCCTTGGCGTCTTGGCGCGATGAAAACTCCGATTCGAACAGGAACAATCTCGCGCAAAGGCGCAAAGCCCGCCAAGGGAGAATAATCCGGACTAACCATGCCGAAAGAACCTCACTTCACGCCGGCGAGAATGATTTCGATGCTGGGAATCAAGCCCGGCTCGATGGGCCGCTACGCGCTCGTTCCCGGACCGAAAGAGCGGAGTGAGATGATCCTGGGGATGTTGGAGCGGCCTGAGAAAAATTTCACCTTCCTCGACACCGAGATGCACACCGGCGCCTACGACGGAAAAAGAGTCACGGTCGGCAACGGCGGGCGCTACGCGCCGGACACGGCGATCTCGACGGAGATCCTCTGCGCCGGCGGCGTCGAGACCATGGTCCGCGTCGGGAGTTGCGGCTCGTTGCAGGACAAGATCAAAGTCGGAGATCTCGTCATCGTCACCGGCGCGCTCCGGGGCGAGGGAACCACCAGCTACTACGTGCCGAAAAATTTCTCCACCGTCGCCGATCCCGGCGTCGTGCGGGCGCTCGAAGAGACGGCCAAGAGCGCCGGCGTGCGCTACCATCTCGGCTGGATCTACACCACCGACGCGCTCTTTCAGGAAACCCCGGAGCTGATCACTGAGCTGGAGCAGTTGGGCGTCTCCTCCATCGACATGGTCACGTCGGCCTTTCTCACGGTCGCGCAAGTGCGCGGCAAGAAGGCCGGCGCGGTGCTGGCGGTCTCGGACGAGTGTCTTTACGGCAAGATGGGCTTCCGCGATCCGGCTTTTCTTAAGGCGGAGGAGAAGACCATCGAGGTCGCGCTCAAGGCGCTCCGCTTCATGGATTGAGAATTATGACGGCGAATCAAAGCCCGCTCTTCGAGCCCGCGCTCTGGGAAGACGGGCGGTTTAAAATTCTCGACGAGACTTTGTTGCCGTGGAAGACGGAATACATCGAGGTCCGCGAGGTCGCCCAGGCGCTCGAAGCGGTCAGGTCGATGAAGACCCGCGCCTTCGGCCAGGTGCTCACTTTTTTTTACGCGGCGGCGCTGGCCGCGCGGAGTGCAAAAGGCAAAAACAGCACGGAGCTGAAGGCCGGTCTTGTTCAGCTCGCAGAGCGGTTCGCCGAAGCGCGGCCGACCTTCGATTTTAAGGGACTCGCTGGCTATTTTTGGCCGTGGTTCGACGATCCGGCCCCGACGGGCGACACCGCCGGCTGGATTGAAAAAAAGATTCACGAGTTGGTCGCCACGATCTTCAAGGCAAGGGAGCACCGCGCCAAACTCACCGCCGAGCTTTTGCCCGATCCCTGCCGCCTGCTCACCCATTGCAACGTGAGCGGCGAGTTGGTCGCTGTGGCGCGGCACCTTCAGGCGATGGGAAAGAAACTCAACGTCATCGCCACCGAGACCCGTCCCTATTTGCAGGGCTCGCGGCTGACCGCCTGGGAACTGGCGCAAGCGGGCGTGAAAGTTGACGTGATCCCCGACTGCGCGATCGCGCAGGTGACGGCCGGAGGCGAGATCGACGCCGTCGTGCTGGGCGCGGACCGCGTAGCGCGCAATGGCGATATCATTAATAAAGTAGGAACTTATCCGATCGCCGTCATCGCCGGACAGTATGCCATCCCCTTCTACGCGCTGGTGCAGGATCCGGGCACGCTCGAATCCGGCGCCGCGGCGTCGATCGAGGAACGTCCGGTCACGGAGCTGTTTCATCTCCAGGGCCGCTCGGTCGCGCCCGAGTGGGCCGCAGCGATCGCCGGGCGCTATCCCGCGTTCGACGTTACCCCCGCGGCATTGATCTCCCGTCTCATCGCCTTCGATCAAGTCTACACGCCGGAGGCGTTTCGCGAAAAGTTCCAGCGGAACGGGGCCGCCCCGCAGGAGAAGAAAGTAGCGGGCGGAAGCAGCTTGCTGGTTTACGGCGTGCCCAAGCGCGCGAGCTACGCCCACCTCGCGCACGCGCTCAAAGCGGAGCAATCGCAAAATATTCTCTTGCCGGAGATGCGCCCGGAGCTTCGGGGCCTCCACGTCGTTGCCCGACAGATGAGCGAGCTAGGCGTGCCGTTTCAAATCATCTCGGACAACATGATGGGAACTTTTTTCGCTCAGGGGCAGATCCGCCGCCTCTATCTTTTTTACGCGGAGCTGAACGCCAAGGGGCCGGTGGGGATCTGTGGCTCGTTGCTCGCGGTGCTCCTCGCGCGCGCCCACGGCGTCCCCGTGGAACTCCTCGCGGCCGAGCCTACCGAGACGGCGACGGCGGACCGGGACGTCTCGACGTTTATGGGAGAAAAAGTCAGCCCCGACGGGGCCGGCCTCTATCCTCTGGAGCGCGAGATCCTTCCCTGGTCGCTCTTCAAACAAGACGGCGGCAGATGATATTGCCGTACCACCGGGGGGCGCGAGAAAAAAACCACGGCGCTATCACGATCGAGGGGGCAGACCATGACGGACGACGGCACCGACCGTGCAGGTTCGAAAAAAGCAACGCCCTATTGCCGTCGGCCGGAAGGGCCTGTCCCCGAGAGCGTGAACAAGCTGGAGCAACTGTCTTATGAAACCGGTTGAACGTGAAATGATCCGTTGGGGGAAGCTCCTCTTCGAGCGGAGGCTCATCACCGGCTGGGGCGGCAACATCAGTTGCCGCCTGGGCAAAGACCGCTTTCTCATCACCGGCCAGCACGCGCCGCTCGGCTTTCTCACGGCCAAAGATTTTGTCGAAGTCGACGGCCAAGGCCGCGCGGTGAAAAAACATAAGCGGCCGTCGAGCGAGACGCCACTCCATCTCGCCGTCTATCATGGGACCGACGCCAAGGCGGTCATCCATGCCCACCCGCCGATGGCGCTCACCTTCTCGCTTTCGCATGAAACCTTTGTTCCACTGAGCTTCGAGGAAAAATATACCATTGGCGAGGTTCCCATCGTGCCCCAGGAGACGCCGACCGTCACCGAGACCGGAAAAGTCGTGGAGGAGTTGAGGCTGCGCCCGATCGTTATTCTGCGCGGGCACGGCACCGTCGCTTACGGCAAGGATTTGAAAGACGCCTTTTTGCTGACCGACCTGCTAGAAGAGGCGGTGCACTGCAACCTGATCCGCGACGGCGGCGGAGCGACGGCGGGGCCGGGGGAAAAGCAACCGGCGAAGCCGCAACCGAAAGCGGCGGCGCAAAAAGGCGAGAGCTATGCGCTGTTCTCGCGCGAGCACATGGAGGCGCTGACGGCGAGCGCCAACGGCGACGCCGAGTTTCGACAGCACGCAAGCGAAACGAATCTCACCACGACGCTCACGCTCAGGATGGCGGAGGCGACGACGCCCTGGACCGTCCGCTTCGACAACGGCAAGATCGCCGGGCTGGAGGCCGACGGCGGCGGCGACTTCGCCATCGGCGGAGCGCGCGAGTGGTGGGAAGCGGTCTTTCGCGGCCGCATCGATCCGTTTCTGGCAACCCAGCAAGGCAAGCTCAAGCTCGAGCGCGGCGAGTTGTCGCAGCTTTCCAAGTGGTTCAAACCTTTTCAGAGGGCATTTGCGCTATGGCAGACAATACCCATCCGGTAGGGTTCTTTGCCGCGGAGGTGCTCGATCGGACCGCGGAGAAGCAGCCGCAGAAAACCGCGATCGTCGCCAAGGAAGAGGAGCTGACGTTTGCGGCGTTGAACCAACGGGTTCACGCCCTCGCGGCCCATTTGCAGCAGGAAGGCGTTCGCCAAGGCGATCGGGTCGGCGTCCTCTTGCCGAACTCCATCGCGATCCCGCTCAGCTACTACGCCACGCAAAAGATCGGCGCCGTGACCGTCATTCTCGACGCGCGCCTGAAAGGTAAAGAGCTTCAGGGCGTCTTGCAGGACGCCGACCTTAAGCTGCTCGTCGTGCACCAGCAGCTCTATCCCGAGGCCGAAGAGGTCTTCAAAGCAATGGGGCCGATTCCCGTCTGGATCGCCGGCGGCGGGGGCGAGCGCAGTTTCGAAAAACGCTTCGTCCCGCCCGGACGCGCCGCGACGTTGCCCCGTTTGAACGGCGACGATGACGCGTTGATCCTTTACACCTCAGGAACCACCGGCGAGCCCAAGGGCGTGGTGCTGAGTTACCGCAATCTCGCTCAGTATCCGATGGTCATGGGCGAAATGAATATCACGGCGTCGTCGACGATCCGCGGCTGCATCCTGCCGATGTCGCATATCGTCGGGCCGGTGGTGTGCAACGAGCTGGCGGAAAGAGGCTACACGCTGGCGATCTTCGATCAGATCAATCCGATCACGCTTTTGGAGGGCATTCAAAGATATCGGGTGAATGTCTTCGAGAGCGTGCCGATCGTGTTTCAGCTCCTGCTCGGAGTGAAGAATCTCGCCGCCTACGACACCACGAGCATGAAGATCGCGGCGATGATGGGCACGACCATCCCGTTGCCGTTGCTGCGCGCTTTTCAAGCCGCGCAGCCGCATATCAAAGTGATCCAGGGCTACGGGCTGACGGAAACTTCGCCGATGATCACGCTGGTCGAGCCGGATCGAGCGGAAACGAAAGTGGGGAGCATCGGGCGGGCGGTCCCGGGAGTCGAAGTGAGGATCGTCGGTGAAGACGATCGGGAGCTTCCCGGCGGCGAAGCCGGTGAGATCGTCACGCGCGGGCCGCACGTGATGAAGGGGTATTTTCGCCGGCCCGACGCGACCGCCGAGCGCATCCGCGGCGGCTGGCTCTACACCGGCGATATTGGACGGAAGGACGCCGACGGCTATTACTATCACCTCGGGCGGAAGGACGACATGATCATCACCGGCGGGCTGAACGTCTATCCGGCGGAAGTGGAAAATCTCCTTTACAACTATCCGGGCGTGCAGGAAACCATCGTCTTCGCTGTTCCCGACCCTAAACGGGGCCACGTGATCGGCGCCGCCGTCGTCGTCCGTCCGGGCGCAAACATCGTCGAAAAAGAGCTGCTGGGCTTTTTAAGAGCGAATCTCCAGAGCTTCAAAGTGCCGCAGCAGATCGTCATCCGCGAATCCCTGCCGCGCACCGCGACGGGCAAGACGATCCGCGACGCGGCGACGCTGCTCTCAACACCGTGAGACGGACAAAGAAAAAGGCTTTGACGGAAGGCGAGAAGATTCTCGACCGCGTCAAGCGCATCGGCGCGATCATCCTCGGCGTTTCCGAAAACCGCAACTGGATCGAGCTGTGCTACGACGGCGACCTGATGCACACCAAGCGAATCGACCTTCCCGCCGGCGCCGCGTCTCAGATCTTCATCGAGGAGATCCCGCACAAAAGCACCCTTTTCGACCCGCCGCGCACGATGATCTATTTCGACTGCGCGTGCGACCTCGAGATTTGCCAGGAAGGGAACCAGATCGTCGTGAGAGGACAGAAGGTAGAGCCGACGGTTTAATCCGCGGCCTCCGTAAACTTCGACAGGCCGGGAGAGAAATCAAAGTTGATCGTCGCCTTTTCCCCGCCGCGGTTTTTCACGATGTGGAGCCTGACCGCCCGCTTGGGTTCGGTGAATCGCCTGGTCCGCTCCGCGTCTTCTTCCATGACAATGATTGTGCCGCCGCCAACTCTCTCCGCCCATTCCTCCGGCGCGGTCTTGATCGAAGCCGAAGCAGCGAGGGCCGGCCAGGTCGCAAGCAGTGGGCTGTCCAGTTTCATCGCCAACTCTTCGAGCTGCTCGGCGACGAGAGGCAGCCGCGCTTCGACGGAAACACCGCGCTCTCCAATTCGCTGAGCGTCATCGATGACAACGCACGCCCGGGCAGAGCCTTTGATTTTTACGACCGCACGCGTGCGCTCCTCGATGTCGCGCAGAGTCGTGCGATGGTCGCACTCGAAGAGGTATAGCCGATCGAGCCAGCCCTTCGCTTCCTCAGCCGCCCGCTGGAGCTTCTCCCAGCCGGGCGCCATCTGTGCGTGCTCGGTAGTTTGGTGCTTTGGGACTCCGTAGGTGTGGAGAAGATAGCCGGCGCCGCGCCGAATGTCCCGGCTCTCCAGCCCGCTTAGCCGCGCGAGAGTCCGAGTTCTCAAATCCGCTTTCTTCTCGGCGAAGGCGAAGAACAGCGCGGGCACGGAGTTCCGCTGCGCCACCTGATCCAACAGCTGTGTGGCGAATGCCGTCTTGCCGCACCCCGGCGGCCCGATGAGCAGGTAAAGTCCCGGCGAGATTCCGTTCAAAGCGGCGCTGAGCTTCGGAAATCCTATCTCCCATCCCGCGATCTCTTTGACCTCATGGACGCTTTCCAGGCGAGCGATGAACGAATCCATCTCTTCACCCTCGGAGATCGGGCGCTGCTTGTCAGCCATCGGAGAGGAGATTACTCATTTTGTCTGATCGGGGCAAGGCGAGTTTGGGTGGCTGTTGTACTTTTTTCCCCAGGCTCAACGTGGGACTCACCGGCGCGCCGCTTACCGCGCGTCCGCGGGGGGCGCAGGGTTAGACGTGGCTCTGGCGGCGCGCTTTGCGAAGCGCCATATGACAACCGCACGCGCGGGAAATACCCCGCTAAAAAGGCCGTAACAAAGACTGATTGCGCCGATGAATACCGGCTCGCTGGCAAGTGGAAGTTGCCGCGCCTGGATTACGCCCACAGCGTACTTGGTAAAGAAAATGGCCATCATCAAGACCAGTGGAACCCGGCTTCCCGGAATCAAAAACAATTGGGTTTCGGTCGAGAAGCTGACGCCGCGCGGAGAGGGGACTTTTACGCCAAGCGACACAGCGACCGCGACGCCGATCAGCCAAGAAGCAAGACCAACGGGGGCAATGCCAAAGGCGGAAAACACGCCGTAAAACGACAGTACGATCATCGCAACGGGAAGGATGGAGACTGTGCCGCGGCTGACCGTCCTATCCTTGGTTTGAAAGTAGCCAAATGCAACGAGAGCAAAGAAGAGAACAAACACCCAGGAAGGCGTACGTTTCAAAATCTCGATAAGCAACGGCTTCTCCTTGAGCGATGTCTAACGTACTTTTTCTACAGGATCTAATGTATGTCTGAGCGGCTGTCCAAGAAGGAGAACTCGCACTTGAGCAGCTATGCGGCTACGGCCTTGGCGAGGAGGGCGGACTTCGCAACCTCCAAGACCGCAATGGCGTGTCCACGAGAAACGCTCGGGAAGTCCGCCAGAAAGTCGTCGAGGGAGTCGCTGGCTTCAAGGTAGTCGACGAGAGTCTGGACAGGGACCCTGGTTCCTGCGAACACAGGCGTCCCGCTCAGCCGATCAGGGGATGTGGTAATCAGGGGATCGGGAACCAATATCTTTTCCTTCTCCATACCGGCGAAGCTAGCATAAAATCGTCCGCCTGGCTAACGTGTGCGCCCGCCGCACCGGGCGAGCGCAACTCGCGAGACGCCGGGCGAATACAAGCCGCTGTTAGGCGTCGTTGCTGACGCTCTTGGCGAACGTCCAATCCCAAGGAATGCCCTCAGGTCCTGAGCGTTCGAGGTCATCCAATCGCCGGTCCAATTCCTCTCGTTGCGGATCGGTGAGCGGCAAAGCTTTCGGCGACTCACTGACCCATTCGACCAAGCTCAGGATCATGGTGACCCATTCGATAACCTCACGGTCATGGTGAGACCCCGCTACAGCATTCATGCCTAACCCCCGGTTCAGCGGCGGCGCAACATCCGCGCAGCGGGTCGCTGGAGTTTAGGTGTCGGCTGCGGTTGCTGGTTGGGCGGCGACTACGCGACGACCCTGGACCTTGGGAGGCTAGCCCTCCCGATGGCGCCACGTCCTGACTCGCTGATGATGCCTCGAAAAACGGCACAATGGAACCTTACAACGGAACTGACGTCGCAAGCTCGGACCCGCGGCTGCATCTCGGCGGAAACGCGATCGAGCGCGAGTGTTGCGACGCAGAGAAACGCTTGCGCTTCGGTACGGAATGAAGGTGGGCCTGGATACACCCGCAACTCGCCCAACTATGACTGCCCAGGCCTCGGGCCTTCGATCCGCTTTCCGTGGCTGCGCCGCATTTCCAACATACTTAGCTTACGGTCGCGGACGACGCTTCATGAGATCCAATGCATGTCAGAGCTCAACACGTGCCAACCAGATTCATCGTGCCTCATGATGGCAGTGTTGGACGAGGCGCAGAGAACGCCACAATAATATGAATGCGAAACGTCATAATTTCCGTCGGAACGTTGTTTGGGCTCGCCGATCTGCATTTTCATTCCCTTTCCCTCTGCCCATCTGCTTCCGGCGAAAAATGCCATGCCCGCGTCCGATAGCCGAGCGATGAAGTCAGACGGGAGATCGTCACCCTCAACACTAACGAAATAGGGAAACTCCTTGTTGGCGCCCATGTAGGAATCAGAGGAGGACAACTCATGCCGTATCAGGGCTGCCGCCATTTCATACTTTGCGGATGCACGGATGCTTGTGTCGCCGCATGCCGCGAACAGCAACGAAAGCACGAGAAGCAACAATTGGGATCTCATGATCTTGGCCCGCGGTGTTTACGTTACGGCGGGCTGACAGCTCCGACACGGTCCCCATGTCATAACCATCGCGTCGGAACCAGCCATAGCCGCTTCTCTAATGCCGGAATTAGAAACGTTGTCCACCCCATACTCCAAACCGCGACGGCGCGTCAAGCGATATGTGTGAGTCAAGTTTAGCCGGCCATGTGCGCGTAAGAAGCGCTATTGACTCCCGACCCGCTTTTGTACTAACCCTCTAATCGCTCCTCCCTGCCCTCCGGCAGAGCGTGAGAAAGGAGGCCGTCATTATGGAAGAGAAAAAACGCAAGGGCGTTTCACGCCGCGATTTCTTGAAGGGCATCGGCGGCGGCGCGGTCGGCACGGCTATCATTTCTACCGGCCTGTTGGATTCGCAGAAGGCCGAGGCCTATCCGACCGAAGCCATCGGCGCAGCCCGAGGCAAATCGGCGATCGGCTTGAAGGTCAACGGGAAAGCCTACCGGCTGGAAGTCGAGCACCGGCAAACGCTGGCCGAAGTCTTGCGCGACGAGCTGGGACTCACGGGAACCCGAATCGGCTGCGATCGGGGGGAATGCGGCGCCTGCACGGTGATCGTCGGCGGCCGCAATATCTATTCCTGCAGCCAGCTCGCGGTCTGGATGAACGGCAAAGAAATTCTTACGGTCGAAGGGCTGGCCAAAGGCGACAAGCTCGATCCCCTTCAGGAAGCCTTCATCGAGCACGACGGCCCGCAGTGCGGCTTCTGCACATCGGGACAGATCATGTCGGGAAAGGCGCTCTTGATGCGGAACGCCGCTCCCACCGAGGCTCAAGTGAGGCGGGCGCTGTCGGGCAATCTCTGCCGCTGCGGCAACTACAACCGCGAGGTCGCGTCGGTTCTGGCGGCCGCCAAGGCTCGTTAAGGAGGCGCACATGGCTACCAATGAATTTTCCGTCGTCGGCAAAAGGATTCCGCGCATCGACGGTTACGAGCGTGTTACGGGACAGGCCCAGTACACCGGCGACGTGCAGCTTCCGGGCATGCTCTACGCGCGCGTGCTGCGCAGTCCTCATCCGCACGCAAAGATCGTCGGCATCGACAGCTCGAAGGCCGAGAAGCTCCCCGGCGTTAGAGCCGTTATTCATAGCTTCAACACGCAGATCCCGTGGGGCAGCGGCGGCCTGACGCAAAAACGCATGATCTTCAACAACCCGGTGCGCTTCGTGGGTGACGCCGTCGCCGCGGTCGCGGCGACCGACCGATACGTGGCGGAAGACGCGCTCGGGCTGATCGAGGTCAAATACGAAAAGCTCCCCCACGTGCTCGACGCCGCGCAGGCGCTCAAGCCCGAGGCGCCGAAGATTTATCCCAAAGGCAATCTCTCCGTCGGCGAGGGACGGGTCAGCGCGCCGATCAAAGACGAGTGGGGCGATCTGGAGAAGGGATTCAAAGAGGCGGACAAAGTTTTCGAGGACACCTACATCAGCAAGCACGTCAACAACGCGCAGATGGAGCGGCGGGTGAGCGTGGCGAAGTGGGATGCGGGAAAATTGACCGCGTGGGCCTCGACGCAAGGAATTTCCAACGCCCGCGCCGACATCGCGAGAGACCTCGGCCTGCCGCTCAGCAAAGTCCGGGTCGTCTGTAAATATATGGGCGGGGGCTTCGGCAACAAAAATCAGGCCCAGGACTACGATCTCATGACCGCGGCTTTGGCCAAGGCCACTGCGCAGCCGGTCAAGCTCGAATTCACGCGCGAGGACGACTTCATCGGCATGCACGGCCGCTGGGCCTCGGAGCAGCATTACAAAGTGGGAGTGAAGAGCGACGGGACGATCACCGCGGTGGATTTTTCCGCCGTCACCAACATGGGCGCTTACCGCAAGCAGAGCGGCGATCTGAGCGGCTGCGATTTCTACAACATCCCCAACTTCCGCAAGGTGGTGAGTCCGACGCACACCAACACGGTGGTCGCGGCCAACTACCGCGCGCCCGCCTATCCGCAGTCGGTGTTCGGCTTCGCCTCGATGCTCGACCAGATCGCGTTCGAGCTGGGAGTCAATCCCTACGACATGTTTATGAGAAACCGGGCGCGATTGTCCAAAGGGAAGATGGCTTTCAGCTCCAACGCTCTCGAGGAATGCATCGTCGAGGGCGCGAAGCGGATCGGCTGGAATGAAAAGTGGCACAAGCCGGGCGCGGCGCCGGGACCGAACAAGCACGGAATCGGAATGGCCCTGGGTGGTTATCCTTTCAGGCTGGGACTCGGCGCGGCGACGATCCGCGTCAACCCGGACGGCACGGCCCACGTCCTGGTCGGCGTGGTGGACATCGGCACCGGGGCGAAGAGCACGATGGCGATTATCGCATCAGAGGCGCTCGGAATCCCGCTCGGCCAAATTCAACTCACCAGCGGCGACACCGACGTGACGCCCTATTCTATCGGCGAGTCGAGCAGCCGCACGACGTCGTTCACTGGAACCGCGGTCATCGCGGCAGCCGAGGATGTGCGGAAGCAGATTTTCGCCGCCGCCGCGCCGGAGCTGAAAGCGAAGGCGGAAGATCTCGATCTAAAAGACGGGATTGTTTTTGTGAAGGCCGATCCTGCTCAGAAGGTTCCGTTAAACAGGGTGATGAGAAGGGTTGAGCCGGAGATTATCGGCCGGGCCACGACCAACCCGAAGTGGCCGGAGGGAGTGGACGGCAAAGCCTTCGCCGCGCATTTTTGTGAGGTCGAAGTTGACGCCTTCACCGGCCACGTGCGGATTACCAGATACGTCGCCGCGCACGACAGCGGCACGATCATCAATCGCCTCCCTGCCGAGAGTCAGGTCAAGGGAGGCGTCACGCAGGGTATCGGCATGGCGCTTACGGAGGAGCTGTTAATCGACCGGCCGACGGCAAGTCCGATCAACCCGAACTATCGCGACGCCAAAGTTCCTACGCACCTCGAAGTGCCGGAGGTCGAGGTGATCTTTATCGAGCGCCCCGACCCCTACGGTCCGTTCGGCGGCAAGGTGGTCGGCGAGCCGCCGATCACGCCGTCCGTGGCCACGGTCGCCAACGCGATTTTCAACGCGACCGGGAGAAGATTCAAAGAGCTGCCGATCACGCCGGACAAGATCTTGCGCGCGGTCCGGGTCTAACGGAGGAAGCGGTCATGAAAAACTTTGAAAATATCGACGTAAAGAGCGTGCAGGAGGCGGTCGGGCTGCTGCGGAAGTTCCAGAACGAGAAGAAGAGCGCGGCGGTCGTGGGCGGCGGCAGCGAATATTTGCAGCTCATGAAGGTCCGGGTGGCGACGCCCGACTATCTGCTCAATCTCAAGACGATTCCCGGCCTCAGCTATATCAAGGAAGAGGGCGGCGGCTTGCGCATCGGCGCTTTGACGACGCTCGTCGAGGTCGAAGAGCACAAAGGCGTGAAAGAGAAACTGCTCTTTCTCTCCGAAGCCGCCGGCGAGGCCGCCTCGCCGCAGATTCGCAACGCCGGGACGATCGCCGGCAATCTCTGCCAGCGTCCCTTCTGTTGGTATTTCCGCTCGCCGGATTTTAATTGCCTGCGTAAAGGCGGGCAGGTCTGCTTCACCGTCGCGGGAGACAGCCGCTACCACGCGATCCTGGGCGCCGGGCCAAGCTACATCGTCCATCCCTCCGACCTGGCGCCGGCCCTCGTCGCATTAAACGCGCAGATCAAGATCGCCGGGCCGGCGGGAGAAAAGACCATCCCGCTGGAAAAGTTCTTCGTTCTGCCGCAGGTCGATTACAAACACGAGAATATTCTCAAGCCCGACGAGATCGTAACCGAGATCCAGGTGCCGCTGCCGAAGGCCGGGAGCAAAGGCTTTTATCACAAAGTCCGCGAGCGGCTGGCGTGGGACCACGCCATCGTCAGCGTCGCGACCGTGGTGGAGAGCAGCGGCGGCGCGGTGCGTAACGCGCGAGTCGTGCTCGGAGGCGTCGCGCCGATCCCTTGGCGCGCGCCGAAGGCCGAAGAATTCCTGCGCGCCAAGAAGCTCGACGATGCCACGGCCCAGAAAGCCGCCGAGATCGCCCTCGAAGGCGCCCAGCCCCTCAAAGACAACGTGTACAAAATCGGCTTGGCGAAGTCGCTGATTGAGAGAGCGCTGCTGGCGTCGGCATAGTCAATCGGGGAACGGGAGCCATTAGAGGCGGAGCCCCCCCGAGGCTTCCGATTCTTCACACGTTCGACCTGCCTTTTAACGCTCCGCCGGATAATACTTGGGCGTGTCCGCGGTTGCTCCCGCTGTTGTTTTAGTTTACCCTCTCTCTCCCGCTCTCTCTTTCTGCCAGCACCCGTATATAGGGTCATAACCTACCTAGAATTCGAGATTGAGCGCCTCCGCGCTCACACTTAATTACCTCACGCGAAACGCCCGAGTGAAGGTAATTTTGATATTGACAAAGGATAGTATTTATATTAAATGCCGTCCATTCCACTTCTTGGCCAGGCGAGCGAAGCCAAACGCAATCCCGGAGGAGGATCGTCTGCATGGGAACCACCGCGCGTCTATTGATGCTTGTCGCAGTCCCAGTTGCCTTGGCGAGTTGTGCGGCCCTAAGGGCGGCACCCGAGCCGCTGAGACAACCTCCTGAGGCTCAGGCGGACCCGGAGTATCTCGTGGACAAAGCAACGCGGGATAAATACGATAATGCGAACGGTCCGGAGGAAAAGAAGTCGGTTAGAAATGAAATCATCGACGAACGATTGTTAGAAGCCGACACCCAGTTCGAGAGATACGAAATCGCTCTTTGGCAACAGGGAGTTGGCGCCGGAATAGGAACGGACTGGGTGCAACTGGCGATCTCGGGGGCGACAGCAACGGCCGGCGGAGCGACGACAAAATCTGTCCTGGGCGCCGTGAACGCCTTTATTACCGGCGCGAAGGCCTCTTTCGACAAGAACGCATTTTTCGAAAAAACGCTGCCTGCCGTAGTGGCGCAGATGGTCGCGGAACAAGAGAAAGTCCGCGCAAGCATAGCACTGAAGAAGCAATCTCCTGTTTCGGACTACAGCCTCTATGCGGCGCTTGCAGACGTTAAAAGGTTTATAGGAGCAGGCACAATCCCTGGTGCTATTCAGGCTATTGCAGTGGACGCCGGTGAAAAAAAAGCAAAAGCGACCGCTGAACTCGACAGCGTGTTGGTTGTTACTGCTGTCCCGGCCGCTCTTCAGGCCCGTCGTGAGAACGCCGCGAATTTCGTAAAAACTCTCAAGCAAAACCAACTCGATGAACTGGCCAAGTCTTTGGGCCTGGCTCCAGGTACTAAGGCGCAGGTAGAGATTTTGAGAACCATCGCTGGGGCACAAACGACTCCAGCGTTTGATAGATTTGCCCAAAAACTGAAAATTTTATTTGGTAAGGAGGTTTAACCATGGCTCCTAACAATACAACAACTGTGGAGACACCCGGAACCCAAACTCTTGTCGGATTTCAAGATACCGTCCAGCAGCAGGAGGGGATTTTTGGTCCTCTGGACGCGCTGGGGAAAAAAGATGAAAATAATACCATAACATTGGAGATCGGCCCGGCCCCGAAAAATCGGGCGGTACTCGAAACCTATGAAGGAGACAATCCTCCCGAGAAAACCGGCTTCGATCATGTCTGTAAGGGCGATTGCCTGGTAGATGGACAACCGGCGAAAGTGGCGGCATACAGGAAGGCGTGAGGGGCGAAAGAAACCGGAGGTTTTTGGAACGTAGTTGGGCGTTAAGAGTACCGTTGCGGCTCGAGACGGGCGTGGTTAGGCACCGGACCGAAGAAGCGCCTGTCCCGCGAGGCTTGGCACCAAAATGGAACGTCATCGGGCAGCGTTCCTCGATCAGTTGATTTTCCGCACGTAGAAAGATACCGAATGCCAATCTTGAAGCTTGGTAGCACCGGCCAAGACGTTGCCGTTCTTCAGGGCGTGTTGCAGGTGCGGGGATTCAATCCCGGCGCCACCGACGGCGACTTCGGACCCGCAACCGAGGCGGCGGTCATCGCGTTCCAGCGCAGCGAAGGCCTTCTGGCCGATGGAGTCGTCGGCCCGCGCACCGCCGTGGCGCTCGGTCTACCCGACCCGCCTGAAATCCCCAGCGTGATTCCAGGAGTAACCGCGGATATCGTCTGCCAGATGTTTCCGAGCACGCCCAGCCAAAACATCCGGAAAAACCTTCCGGTCGTCCTGGAAGCGTTGGTCGAACCGAAGCTCACCGAGAAAAAAATGGTGCTGATGGCATTGGCCACCATTCGCGCCGAGACAGAGAGTTTCCAGCCCATCAGCGAATTCCAGTCCAGGTTCAATACCTCGCCCGGCGGCCACCTCTTCGATCTCTACGACAATCGCGGAGACCTGGGAAACCAGGGTCCACCCGACGGCGCGCGCTACCGAGGACGGGGCTTCATCCAGCTCACGGGTCGTACGAACTACCAGGTTCATGGTGAGGCCATCGGGCTTGGCAATCAACTCGTCGACAATCCCGATCTGGCCAACGAACCCGGCATTGCCGCGCGCCTACTGGCAAGTTTTTTGAAGAGCAAGGAGCAGCGCATCAAAGAGGCGCTGCTGGCGGGCGACTTGACCAACGCCCGCAAGGCTGTGAACGGCGGCAGTCACGGGTTGGACCGGTTCACCGACGCATACCACATCGGCGATAGGCTGATTCCCGAAGAGGTTTGACGCCCCGGACCGCACCACGACATCAGCAATCATTGGAAGCCTCGGGGAACAGGTTGGAAGGAGAAGGTAAAATGAACGACGATCCAGGGAACGCTGATCCAAAGACTGATTCCAAGACAGTTGAGCCGAAGAAAGGTCTACGGGCATTTCTGGACAGATGGGGAGGGCCTTTGGTGGTCCTCGCGATGTTGGTTGCGCTGGGCGTAGACTATCGGACCGGCTTGAGTCTCGGTTTTTGGTGGATAGCCATTTTAATGGCTGCATGGTTTCTCTACGCCTTTACCAACATTTTTCCGGGGGAAGGTTGGGAGACAAGAACAAAAGGAAACGGCGTTGTTTGGGAGAGAAGAAGCGCCATGGTTTCCTTTTCTTATGTGTTCGCTATTTTTATCTTGCTGTCCCCTTTGTGGGGGCGCCCGCTCTTCGAGCGCCCATCCCAAGATCGAAACGAGGCCAATTTCCCGATAGTGTTGGTTCGAGGCTGCGCCGAGCCGTCCAAAGACGACCCGGAGGTTAAACCGGCGCGAGTCGATCCAAAATCCATACCCAAGGAAGTTCGATGCGATACGGATACGGACCAATGGCTAATCAATATAGGCGGCACGATTGTGAAAGCGGGACAGCCTCCTGCCTCGGAAAAGCCGGGCGCCGGGGAACAGCGGGAGGTGGCGAAAAAAAAGCCCGATAAAGCCGAGGTGGAGGTGAAGTCGGCGGCGATGACTTTGGCACGTATTCGTGGAGGTTTGGTTGTCCCGCTCTATTTCGTGATCGTCGCTTTAATGGGCGGAGCGGTCAGCCTGTTACGACGCGTGCCCGAGATTCAACGGCGTTCCGAGCACGACTATGTCGGCACCGAGAAGGAGCCTAGGCTGTCGCCGGGAGAGGTGAGAGAACGTCTTGGCTTTCAAATTATACAGTTTATTTCGGCGCCTTTGATTGCCGTAACGGCTTATCACGCGATCGGGCCGGAATCTCGGACCGCTTCGGTTGCGCTTGGTTTTAGCTCCGGGTTTGCCTCCGAAACGATTCTATTGATGATACGTGGGATCGTGGAAGGGATCAAACCACAGAGTGTTACGCAGCAGGCAGCCAAAGGAACCCTGAGTGGCTCGGTGGTCGCCCAAGCAACGAAGCTGCCCGTTCCCTACACAGCATTGTCGATCATGGGGCAGCAGGCGCTGAAAACAAAATCGGACGCTAACGGACTTTTTGTAATCCACGACATCCCGGTGGGCGAGCAGATCGTCGAAGCAACCCTCAATAATCAAAGCGCAAAGATCAAGGTCACTATAACCGCCGGTAAGACGACCGTCTGCCGCGTCGAATTGTCCTGACGAAATCACACTTGTGTGAATGCTCGGTTGGATGCAGAAGAAGAAACCGGCTGTTTTACCGCTGAAGAACCATTGAAGAAAGCCTCGACGGACTCTGTGGTGAACACGCCGCAGATGCGTTATCGCGCTGAATCCTGTTTAGGAGATGCCTCGGCGGATGAGGCTGCCCGGCGGGCCTTGTGCTGCCGGCGCAATGCCCTGTGACGCGCCATCCGCGGCTCTCTTCCGTCGCGGTAAAAGCCGAGCCAGTTCCACTGATCCGGGTAGCGTCTGACCGCGGCTTCCAGATGCTGCGTAAACAGCGCGGTGTTGGCGGCCACGTTTTGTTCGCGGTCGCCGCGATCGATAAGCTCGATGCGGGGCCCGATGCTCAGCGTGAGACGCCCCTGGTCGTCGCGCGTCGCAAACATGGGCAGGGTGGCAGCGCCGGTTCTGAGCGCGATCGTCGCCGGTCCGCGCGGCACAGGAGAGCGGCGGCCGAAAAAATCCACCTCAATCCCCTCGGACTTAAACTCGTCGGCGATGACCAAAACTATGCTGTTGGCCCGAAGCGCTTTCAAAATTCCCCGCACCGCTTCACGTCTGGGCTTTGCGGAAATCGTCTGGATCCCGAGCTGGGCCCTATAATCGTTGATCAACTGGGCGAAGCGGCGGTCTCCTGGGTGTTTTACCAAGGCGGTGAATGAATAGCCCGCCGCAGCGAGTCGTGCGCCGATCATGGTAAAATTTCCGAGATGGGCGCTGAGCGCGATCACGCCCTTGCCGGCGGCAAGCGCGCGTTGCAAGTGCTCTTCCCCATCGAGGGCGATGCGGCCCACGATCTCGGCTTTCGAAGCATGCATCATCCAGAGAGTCTCCAACAGTCCTTTGGAAAGATTGCTCCAAATCCGTCGAACCAAAGCCCGCCGCTGCTCCGGGAGAGGAAACTCCCCGGACATCGCCAGCGTGATATTGTCTTCCATCCGGGCGCGGTATTTCCGCAGCAGCGTAAAGGTCGCTTTTTCAGCCCCTGCGGTAAAAAGGTCCACCAGACGCGGCGGGATCCGCGGCAGCGCGCGGATAAAACCTCTCAGGCAGTATTCCCCGACGCGGTAGCGCAACCATTGAAACGCCGCTCGCAGCACCCGCCTGGAACGGCGTGACAACCACTTTACGTAAGAGCGCTTTTTCTTCGGTTTTTGCTTGGCCATCGAGGTTGCTTGAAATTTTTATACACTTTTTCTCGCCGGCACGGCAAGGGGAAGGAACTTGGAAAACAAAAGGGGCGGTGGTCCTAACGGCCCACCGCCCCCGCATCGAACGCGACGCCGAAGAGCTAACGACCCGCCGCCTTGAGCAACCGCGGGCTGCTCTCGTCCCTCGACTCCAGGCAGCTCGCCGCCTCGGTCGCCCGCGGCGCCAGACGATAGACCTTGGCCTGGGGCCGCGCCTGAAGCTTGGCCTCTTTCCATCGCATCAGCCCGTCGCGGACATACTGCGGGTTAAAGCCCAACATCTCGCAGATGCTCTCAAAGGAAAAAAGCCAGTCGGCGTCTTCCTCCTCGATCCATTGCGCCGCGTCGTGGAACAGCGTTTTTCCCTTGCCGTCGCGCGCGTGGATATACTTCTGGAAGCATGCGATCGCGTCCTCCAGGACGGCGAGCATCAAGCGCTTCTCCGGCTCCAGGTGCGTCTTGCGACGGAAAGTATCCAGATATTGGTCCGGCAAAAGCGTGTCCGTCTGAAACAACGACGACACTTTCTCTTCCACGCTCAGACCCTTTTCCTGCATCATAAAAACTACCTCCCTATCGGGTGCGGCCTGCATGCGGGTTAGACGGCCCGCGACGTTTTTCCTTCATGCCGCACTCGACAGAGAAGTAGACGCCAACCCCTGTTGCCAGGGGCTCCTCTGGAGATCCGCCAGCGTCGTATGGGCCAACACGTCCACCACCCGGCGCTGGATCTCGTGCCAGACCCCGACCATGGCGCACCGGGGCAAGTGATCGCAATTCATCTCCTGAGCCATGCAAAGATTCACCGCGACCGGTCCCTCCAGCGCCTCGACGATATCCTGAAAGGAAATCTCTCCGGGGGCGCGCGTCAGGGTATAGCCGCCGTCGGGACCGCGCTTGGATTTAACCAGCCCGCTATGAATCAAATCCTGAATGATCTTCTCCAAAAACTTTCGAGGCACGCCTTGGCGTTCGGCAATCTCCGCCAGGGAGCAGTTGCGTTCGCGGTCCTGCGCCGCCAGATAAATCGCGGCGCGCAGCCCGTAATCCACTCGCCTGGGGATCTGCATCACGCCCATACGCTTTACCTCCTGGCTCCGATCGAGCCCGCGGCTTGATATGTTTCGCGGCCGGCCGGTTGCCGCCCGAGCTTGCCGAGGGCCGAAAGGCTTTGCAGCCGCTGAACGACCTTGGGCGCGGTCTCGCTCACCCGTCGCACCTCCTCGTCGCTGTTGTAGCGACTGAGGCTGAACCGAACTGCGCCCTGAAGCCAATCCGGCGGCACCCCCATCGCCCTTAGCACGTGCGACGGCTCGACCGAGCCGGCGGTGCAGGCCGAGCCCGTTGAAGCGCAAATGCCGTGCTGGTCCAACAGCACCAGTATCGCCTCGCCCTCCAGATATTTGAAACTCATGTTAAGCGTGTTCGGCAGGCGCGTTTTTCCGCGGCCGTTGACGCGGCTGTCCGGGACGACTTCGAGCAACGACCGCTCCAGGTCATCCCTCAGCGCGCTAATCCGTTCTTCGTCTTGGCTCATAGTTTGAACCGCCAGCTCCGCGGCCTTCCCCATCCCGACGATGCCCGCGCTGTTCTCCGTCCCCGCCCGGCGGTTGCGCTCCTGATGGCCGCCTATCATGAACGGGCGGAAGGTCAGCCCTCTTTTCACATAGAGGGCCCCGATTCCCTTGGGGCCGTGAAATTTATGCGCCGAGATTGTGAGCAGATCGATCGGGCTGTTCTTGACCGACAGGGGAATCTTTCCCGCCGCCTGCACCGCGTCGACGTGAAACGGGACTCCCTTAGCTTTGACGATCTCGCCGACGGCATCGATCGGAAAGATCACGCCGGTCTCGTTGTTTGCGTACATGACAGAAACCAGCGCCGTGTCGTCGGTCAATGAAGCGCGCAGCTCATCCAGATCGAGCATCCCGTCGCTGTCCACGCCCAGCCAGGTTACGCGATATCCCTTCTTCTCCAGATGCTGGCAGAGGCCCATCACCGCCGGATGCTCGACCTGCGTGGTCACGATGTGGCGTTTGTCCGGCCGCGACTCCAGAACACCGCGGATCGCCGCGTTATCCCCTTCGGTGCCGCAGCTCGTAAAGACGATCTCGATCGGATCGGCGGCGCCGATTAACGACGCTACCTGCTCCCGCGCCTCCTGGATTTTTCGCGCCACCTGGCTGCCGAAGCGGTGGATGCTCGACGGGTTGCCGTATTGCTCCGTGAGATAGGGCTGCATGGCCGCCAGCGCCTCGGGCGCCAGTCGCGTCGTCGCGTTATTGTCGAAGTAAACCAACGAGTCCATACTATCGTTCTCTCATCGCCTGAACGGCTTCAACGATCTAAACTGGTTAGACACCCAAAACGTTCCAATCGTTCCAAGCGTTACCCGACGCTGCCCTCCAAACTCACGCCCAGCAGCTTCTGCGCCTCGACGGCAAATTCCATCGGCAGCTCGCGAAAGACCTGTTTGCAGAAGCCGCTCACAATCAACGTCACGGCGTCCTCGGCAGAGATCCCGCGCTGCCGGCAGTAAAACAGCTGATCCTCGCTGATCTTCGAGGTCGAGGCCTCGTGCTCCACCTGCGAGGCGTTGTTCATCACCTCCAGGTACGGGAACGTGTGCGCGCCGCATTTGTCGCCGAGCAGCAGCGAATCGCACTGCGAGTAGTTCCGCGCGCCGGTCGCCCCTTTCATGATCTTCACCAGCCCCCGATAGCTGTTCTGGCCGTGGCCGGCGGAGATGCCTTTCGAGATGATCGTGCTCTTGGTGTTCTTGCCGACGTGAATCATCTTCGTGCCGGTGTCGGCCTGCTGGTAGTTGTTGGTCAGCGCCACCGAGTAGAACTCTCCGACCGAGTTGTCGCCCTGCAGAATGCAGCTCGGATATTTCCAGGTGATCGCCGATCCGGTCTCGACCTGGGTCCACGAAATCTTCGAGTTCCGCCCCAGGCACTTGCCGCGCTTGGTGACGAAGTTGTAGATGCCGCCCTTGCCCTCTTTGTCTCCCGGATACCAGTT
>JBGPGE010000018.1:0-54808 GCA_041483675.1 Binatia bacterium | reverse complement strand
CGGGATTTGCAGCAGAATGCCGGCGCCGTCGCCGGTGTTCTCTTCGCAGCCGCACGCGCCGCGGTGGTCGAGATTCTCCAGGACGGTAATCGCCTGCTCGACGATCTGATGCGACTTCTCGCCTTTGATATGGACGACGAACCCGACGCCGCAGGCGTCGTGCTCGCGCGCGGGATCGTAGAGTCCCTGCTTGGGAGGATAGCCGGGGTTTTTCATTTTGAATCCTCTGCGGCCTTAGGCTCTTTTTTTCGCTCGCTCATTTTTTTCACGTTCTCGGCGACTCCGTTATCCAACTCGAACTTCTGGCTCTCCTTGACGCTGGAGAGCACCACCTTGGTCACCGTTCGTGTCACGCCTTCGACGGAACGAATCTCTCCAAGGAGCTTTTCCAGCGACTCGGTGTTTTCCGTCTTGACCTTGAGAATAAAACTTTCTTCGCCCGTCACATGGTGGCACTCAAGGACGTCGCGCTGCCGCCCGATATACGAGGCGAAGTCGTCGATATAACGCTGGTGGCTGACCGACACGCCGATAAAAGCGGTGATGTCCTTGCCGATTTTCTTTGCATCGATGACCGCCTGATAGCCCTTGATGATGCCATGCGCCTCAAGCTTCTTGACCCGCTCCATCACGGCAGGCGAGGAAAGCTCCACCTCCTTGGCAATGTCGGCGAGATGGCGCCGGCCTTGGGTCTGGAGGATATCGAGGATTCTTAAGTCTATTTGGTCAAGCAAGCTTAGTTTCTTAGGCGTAAAAGCCCAATCGCCTAAGTTCTTATGTCAAGTTAAATAACAGATGTCAAGCCCTTTTCTCGGGAAAAATGGCTAAAAATGGGCCCTTTTTGGGGGGTCAAGGGGAGACCCCTGTCGGGGGCCGGGGGTAGGGCGATGGGTCTTTTTTAGCGGCCTGATTAGCCGGTGATGTAGCGTTCTAGCTGCTGAATAATAAACTGTTGCTCCGCGATGATCGACTTTACCAGGTCGCCGATCGAGATGACGCCGATCAGCTCCCCGGCCTCCATGACCGGCAGGTGGCGCACCCGTTTTTCCGTCATCAACGCCATGCACTCTTCGATATTCTGGTCGGGCTGAGCGTACACCACCCGGGTCGTCATGATTTCTCTAACCTGCGTGGTCCTTGAAGAGCGGCCGTGAAGGATCACCTTCCGCGCGTAGTCTCTCTCCGAGATTATGCCGACCAGCTTTGCCCCCTCCATCACCATCAGCGAGCCGATCTCTTTCTCGGCCATAAGCTTCATGGCGTCGTAGACCGAAGTGCCGGGGTCGATCGACCAGATGTCGTGCCCTTTGACGGCTAATATATCTCTGGCTCGCTTCATGGCTTACCTCCGGGCCGGCAGGGCTCCGTGCATGGCGCTATGGCTGCGCACCGGCGTTCAACGTGTCGGCCCTAGTCGATGGAGAACATTTACTGCGGATATTTGAGTTTGTAAAGCGGGTTACCCTTTGCCACCTCCTATTGACAAGCAGCCCGGTCTGCGACAAAAAGCATAGTCACGAAGCGAAAAAAATAAAGGGAGGACAACTCGATGGCAGAGAAACGCAAACTGAGAGTGATCTACCGGTCCAATGCCCATGCCCCGCTTTGGGTCGTGGCCGACAAGAGCGGGATCTGGGGAGAGAACGGGTTGGAGGTCGATACGAGCCCGCAGCTGATCCGCGAGAAAGCGGTCGAGTCGCTGAAGAGCGGCCAGGTCGATGTGATTTCCGGCAACCATCACAACCTCTACGAGCGGAACGCGATCAAGAAAGAGGACTTCGTCCACCTGGCCCAGGCGGCCAACACCTGGACGGACAATCTCATGGTGGTGTCGAACGGGATCAAGCAGGTCGGGGATCTGCGCGGCAAGAAAATCGCTGTCGATAAATTAAGCTCTCACTCGGGCCTCAACGTCTGGCTCTTTCTGCGCCAGGAGGGACTCGACGTCGATCGCGGCGACATCGAGCTTGTGGCGGTTCCGGGTTCCGCCGAGGAAAGATGCAGCCGGGTGCTGAAGGGAGAATTTGCCGCGACCTTCGTATCCATCCCCCATGACCAGCGCGTCGCCAAAGCCGGCGGCCGCGTCATTCCCGTGCGCGTCATGCCGATGATTCGCGGCGTGACGCTCACCACCACCATGACGTTCGTCAAAAGCCACGAAGAGGAGATCCGCCGGCTCATTCGCGGCTTCGTGGACGCGATCCACTTCTTTCTCACCCGGAAAGACGAGACGCTCAAAATTTTAAAGAACCATCTCCCGCCCGCGCTCGGCCTCAAAACCGACGAGGAGTTTGCGGCGGTGTACGGCGAATGGGCAGGATCGTTGGAGCGGAAACCCTACCCCGCGACGGCGGCGATGGCCAACGTGTTTGAGCTCGCGCTCAGGCGTAACCCGGAAATCGCCGGTTACAATCCGGTGGCGATGTGGGATACGCATTACGTGCGCGAACTGGATGACAGCGGCTACATCGACAAATTATACAAGTAGGAATTAGGGATTAGGGGTTGGGAATTAGGGGTTAGGAGTTGGGGTTCGGTCTTGCCAATTCCTAATTCCTAGCGCCCGACCCCTATTTTATTCATCTCGCGCCGGCGAAGATTTCCCGATATTGCCTGCCGATTGCGTCGTAGCGTCGCCCGATGTCGAGGAGATCCGGCATCTTGATCTCAAAGCCTTCCAAAACTTGAGCTTCCGCCGGTTTCACCTTCGCGTGTGCCGGCATCCGATTCGTCGAAGCGACGATGCGCTGTCCGTCTTCTGAGAGGAGGTAGTCGATAAACAGCGCCGCGGCGTGCGGGTGCGGCGCGTTCTGGGTGAGATAGACCAGGCTCGGACTGTAGAAAAGCGGCCGGATGGGGGCGAACCAGAGCGGCGCGCCCTGGCCGGCCAACGAGAGGACCGAGTTGAGGTTGGTCTCGATTGCCATGTCGAATTCGCCCGCCGCGACCAGCTGACTCAATAAGCGCCGCCCGCGAACGTGTCTCGGACCCTGCTCGTCTAATTTCTTCATAAAGCGAAGGCCCGCCTCTTCGCCGAGCTGTTGCAGCACGGTCCCAAACCACACGTACGACTGGCTGTCCATCGCGAGCTTGCCTTTCCAGCGCGGCTTCAGCAGATCTTCGACGGCGCGCGGGGCCTCCTCTTTCTTCACCAGCCTCGTGTTGTAGGCGCTGACCATGACGTTGGTCATATAAACGGTCCAGTAGCCGTCCTTGTCCTTGAAACCCTCGCGATAGAACTGCCGCTGCGGCGAGACGTAGCGCGCCGCCATTTTCCGATCCATTAAGGCGAGCATGCCGAGTTGGCCGCTGTCGATCACGTCGGAGACAACCTTCCCTGCTCTGGTTTCCGATTCAACGCGGTTGATGATCGCCGCCCCGGAGAAACGCACGGTGTGCGCCTTCACAAACGGATATTTCCCCATGAAGCCGTCGTCGAGCGCCTTGGCGGCGGCGAGGTCCAGATTGCCGTAGGCGACGACCTCGCCTTCGCTTCTCGCCGCTTCCGCAAGGCGCGCCTGGCGCTCCGGCGCGGGCAGAGATTCGAGCCAGGCGAGCTTGGACTCGGTCGCCTGCGCATAGACATGCGGCAGGTCGGCAAGGAAAAGAAGGATCAACAGGGCGAGCCGTTGAGCCATAAGCCCTCCGATCGTGGAGAATTAGAGATAGCCTTTCTCGCGATAGTACTTCTTTGCGCCGGGGTGAAGCGGGATGGTCAGCGCGCCGCCTTCGCCGCCGCGGCAAAATTCCTGCATGGTCATGGTCGTCCGGCCCAGATGGTCGGCCTCGATCCGCTCATGGCAGCGGTCGATCGCCATCGCCATCTGATAGGCGAGCGCCGGCGAAAAGTCCCGGTGGCAGAAAAATGTCCACCCGCTGAAATCCACCGTAGGGATTTCTTCCTCCAGGCTCGGAAACGCCGCTTTCGTCAGCGGCGCGCCGACAAAACCCAGCCGCTGGATTCGCCGGCGCACGTCGTCGCGCACCGGCAGGAACTTCATCCCCGATTCCAACGCCACATCTCCCCAGCTCTTGATTCCTTCGTCGAACACGGCAATCGCCTTTCCCGAGCGGATGTGATCGGCGCGCGCCGGATCGCTCGGGCTATTCGCGCGGAGAATTTTTCCGCCCCATTTTTCGACGTCGGCGAAGCTGAAGCCGTAGGCTCGTAGTACCTGGTCGATGACATAGAGCGTGGTGTGAAACCGGGTCCCGCTGCGGGTGGAGACGACAATCGGAATTTTTTTCTCTTTGATCTCGTCGAGCGAGCGGATGCCGCTGTCTTTTCGCACGGCAAAGACGAGACGGTCCCAGGACGGAAATACGCCGATGGCGCGAAGCGCGAGCTTCCTTTTATATGGCCCGACACCGAGCAGCGCCATGCGCGCCAGGCCCGCGGGATTGGCGAAGCCGAAGGCGACTTTCCGCTGATCGACCAGCGTAGGCACGGTAGTCCCACCCAATTTCGAATCGCGGTAGCCCATGGCGAGGCTGATTTGTGAGGTCGTGGAGAGAGCGGCCGTGCGATAGAACGACATCGCGACTTGAGCGGCGATGTCGGCCCGGCGCGAAGTCGTGGCGATAGTGAGATCGGCTGTCGGGTTCATAGGGCCGCCGCTCGCGCGTTTACCGGCGCCAGATGTTTCGAGAAAAATTCCATCATCCGCGCCCACGCCGCCTCGGCGGACTGCGGCCGGTAGTTGTTGCTATGGGGGTCCATGAAGGCGTGGCCGGTGGCGGCGTAGGAATAGAATTCATGCGCCTTGCCGAGCCGGGTCAACTCGGCGTCAAGCTTGCGGATGTTTTCGGGCGATGGGTTGGTATCTTCCGCGCCGAAATGGCCCTGGATCGGGCAGGCGATCTCGCGCGTGCGCTGAAAGGGCGACGGTCCGTCGCCCCACGGCGAGAAGGCATTGCCGCCGTAATAATCCGCCGCGGCCTTGAACGCGGGATTGGCGGCGGCCATCAGATAGGATACGCGGCCCCCCATGCAGAAGCCGATGATCGCCAGCCGCCGGCTGTCGACGGAGCGCTGCCGCCTGAGAAATTCGACCGTTGCATTGACGTCGGTGATGACTGTCGCGTCGCGCAATCGCTCGCGCCGGGTCGGCGCGTCGTCGTTACAATCAGGCGGGTCGCGGTGATAAAGCTCGGGCGCCGCGGCGACGTAGCCGGCGCTCGCGAGCCTCTGCGTCGTCTCCTCAATGAAACGATCGACGCCCTTCTGGCCCTGAATCACCACGACGGCGGGGAAGGGCCCCGACCCGTCGGGGCGGCTCACGTGAAGCCTCATCGTTCCTTCGGCAACTTTGATCGACTCCCAGCCTGAACTCATCAAACACCTCCGTTCGCCAACTGTTGGGCCGTTCGAACAAACTAGTCTCAACGTCCGTCATTCCCGCATGCTTTAAGCGGGAATCCAGTTCCGACTGGACCCCCGATAATAACGTTCGGGGGTGACGCTTAAGAGAAAATCAGCCCGGCTGCCGCTGATTATTCTCGTCGTCCGCCTTCCAGCGCCAATGCTCAACGCTTCGCTTCAAGCTCGTCCTTGACCTCGCTCACAAGTCGGAGACTTAGAACTTTCTCCGCCAGAACGTCATCCTTCATCTTAAGCGGGACTTTGACGTCAAAGTCGAGGACGTTCTTGATGCCTTGTTGAGATGGGAGTCCGGGCAGGCCGTCCGGCAGGGCGCGAACGAAGCGGCGAACGCCTTCGACCAGCATCGGGCGGCTCATGTTGCGTAAGGAAAGTTTCTTGACGGCGATGTCCGCCGCCTCTTCGGGCCGTTCACGAATGAAAACGAGAGCGCGGATCATCGCCCGAAGCCACCTTTTGATCTCACCGGGTTTTTCGGCGATCTTTTTGTCCGTCGCCAGAAAGCCCTGGAAAGGGTAGGGGAACAAATCGCCGACGAAGGCGAGCGTGCGAAAGCCTTCTCTCTCGGCCAGCAGCGCCTCGTCGCCGTTGGTCGTGGCGGCGTGGATCGCCCCCGTCTTAAGCCCCAGCAGCGTCATCATTGTGTTTCTGCCGGGCATCGCCACGCGCGTGATGTCGCGGGCGGACAGTCCATCTTTCTCGACCAGCATCGTAATCAGCGTGTCCTGGGTGTCGCCGATGGTTCCGACGGCGACCTTCTTGCCCTTCAAGTCCGAGACTTTGGCAATCTCCGGCGCCGTGACCAGGTACCAGCTCACTTTTTCAGTCTGGAACATGATCGCTTTGATCGGCGCGCCGTTCACCGCCGCGCGCATCCCGCTCCCTCCCGCGCCGCTGTAATCCACGTCGCCGCTGATCAGCGCTGCGATCGCCGTGGAGCCTGAGACGACCACGGTCTCGTTTTCCAGCCCCTCGCTGCGGAAGAACCCCTTCTCCTCCGCGACCTGGATTGAAAGATAGTTGAGCGTGGCCCGCGGAATCGCGGTCCGGACTTTCTCGGCCCAAGCGCTGGCGGCGAGCAGGTTGACGACGAGAATTACCCATAGGCGTATCATCATGGCGGCCACCGCGTCCCTTCCCGGAACAGCGCGGTGTGCGCGATTTCCGGCAGCATCATCACGACTTCGAGATCGATGCCCTCCTCTTTGAAAACCCCGCGGTTGATCGCGATGAAAAGCGGCAGATATCCCATCGACTTGGAGGGGAGAGCAAGCTTGACGCGATCTGCGGCGGCGACTTCGTGCTGCGAAATAGAGAGGCAAAGCAAGATAACAAAAGCAGCGATCTGAACCATGCGAAGAATCACCGATTCACCAAGTTAGAGCGAGCGAGGCGCGCACGCAGCTGCCCATAACGCCATCGTCGCGTAGACTCCGCCGACTGAAACAGGTGGCGTGAAGATGTCGCCTTCCATAAACGCGCGTACGCCCACGAAGGCAAACCAGGCCAGAGGCACGGTTGAAACCGCAGTAGCAATTAACCCCCTCACGGTCTTGGGAGCGTGCATAATGTCAACCGGTAAACTGATGCCGCGTGTAGAAACGTATGCGCCCCACAGCACGAGTGGGAAACCGAGCAAACAAAAAAACACCGCCCCTCCAATCGGTATCGCAATGCTATCAGCCCACCAGGGATAATCGCCTCGATGATATGTATATGAGAACCAAGCCCACTGTGCTGGAACCCAACCCCACCAGGCGGTGATTGCCAGCCATCGCATGGCTCGTGGCGTTGGAAGTGTCTTCAATTCGCGAAGATCGCGTAAGTTTTGAATTCGCAAAATCAAGAGAAGAGCGGCAACAGAAAGGCCAAGACTCGTTATGACTATCCCTTGATCCCAACGCCGAGCCGCCGGAGTCAAAGTTTTTGCTTGCACCTCATAGAATTTTCGTGACAGTTCCCCGGAGCTGTCTAGTAAAGCGTTGACGCCAACAAATTCTTTTTGCCAGTCAGGATCCCTATATCTTGGCTGGTTGAAACTAAGGGTGACAAGGACTATCCCGAACAGGACGATTGCAGCCGGAATGGAATAAATCATCGCATCCAAAATATTCTTCATCTCCCCCCGCTTCCTATTGCGCTTCTCTCAACACCGAGAAGTCCACCAGCTCGGCGATGGGCGGCGATTCCTTGAGCTGCAGGGGAGCCACGATCGTCTCATCGATATGCTTGCGCAGCGATTTGTCATTGGCGCGGCCCGTCAGGCTGACTTACGCTTCGGATGCGCGCGTTCGAAAGCCGGAGAATGCGTCTCGATCTCGCGCATTGCGTCGTGATCGTAGATCTTCTCACGGCAGTCTGGACACTCGTAGTATTGCAAGTTAGGAACCGTGTATCTCTTAGCCTTGAAGCTTCCAGTCCAGTTACGGCGAACCTCTTCGATCCTGCCGCTTCCGCAGGAAGGACACGTTGTAATCTTAAACATTGTCGCTGCCTAAGTACTCAGATTCCGCCCTTACGACGGGTCAGACGCTTTTCCGACCTGTGCTCGCTCGCGGATACGCCTCCGCGCGTCTTCTCGCGCTTGCTCAGCCGCGAGACGAAAGAACGCAATCACTTCCTCGTCGGACTTTCCCGACAAAGCAGCGGCCTGTTCGTCGCGGATACGACGTACCATTTCAACTGCCCGGATCGTCTTGGTCTCTTCCATGAATCGTCACCTCTCTTGGTGAATAGATCGTCAGCGCTTTGTATCCCAGCTCAAGGTTGATCGCATTAAAAAGCCGAATCTTGTCAAGTCGCACAATATGGCGGAAGTTCCAACTGACGAGGACATCCACCTCTGCGACGGTGGCCAATGCGATATGGAGCAGGTCATTTTCAAATCGTTTTCCAAGAACCGCTTTTTCAAGATAGCTTGTCCGCAGATTCAAGACTTCCGGATTCAACGTTAGTACTTCGCCGCCCATGTTGAGCAACTCGGCGTAGACATCGCGAACCTGCTCGGGCGCGCGGATGACTTCCGCTGCCGTAACCTCGGAGAGCACGGGCAGAAAGTGGCCAATTCGGAAATCCTCCAGCAAGCCTTTCGACCAAGGTTCGAATTCGGCGTCGAAACATCCTCCCAGGACTGAAGTATCGACATAGATCCGAATGGTCTTCATTACCTAAGTTTACACTGGTTTAATAAAAGTGTCTAACTTCGCGAAACTCTCTTGGATGATTGACGAGGGCTTCTTCATCTCCCCACACCCAGTTCTTTCTGCGCCTCTTTCAGGAGCGAGAAATCGACCAGCTTCGCGATCGAAGGGGACTCTTTGAGCTTGAGAGGCTGGGTGATGGTCAGCTCGATATTTTTCCGTAGCGATTCCTCGTCGGCGCCGCCCAGGTTGCGGCGGTCGATGGCCTTGATCGACACGTCCGCGGCGCCTTCGGTGACGTCCCGTGGATGGCCGAACTCTTCCATCGCGATGCGCAGCGTCTCCTCCCGCTTGTTGACCATGAAGAGGAGACTCTTCACCATCGCCCGCAGCCAGCGTTTGATCTTATCGCGCTCGTTCACGAGCTTCGCGTCGGTCGTCGCATAACCGGCCCACGGCCAGGCCCCCAGATCGGCGAGTGAGGCCAGTTCGGTGAAACCCTTCTTTTTCAGGAGAAAGGCGGCGTCGGGGTTGAAAGCTCGCGCCTGGATCGTTCCCTGCTGCATGGCCAGCACCGAGGTCTCGGCGCCGCCGACGGAGAAATAGGTCACGTCCTTCTTGGGATTCAAGCCGTGAGCTTCGAGAACCATCGCCGCCGCCAGCTCCGTGCTGCTGCCCGGAGAGGTTATGCCGATGACTTTGCCCTTCAGATCCTGGACCTTTTTTATTTCCGGCGCGCCGATCAGGACGAAGGTGGATTTATAGTGCGGGAAGAAAATCGCTTTCAGCGCCGCGCCGCGCGTCGCCGCCCTCATGGCCGAGCCGGCGGAAGCCGCGACATCCAACTCTCCGCCGATCAGCGCCGTGATGACGACGCTGGTGTTCACCTGGATCCACTGAATCTCCAACCCCTCTTCTTTGAACAGGCCCGCCCGCATGCCGATGAAAAGCGGCAGATAGCCGAAGTCTCTGGTCGAGAGGGCGACACGGACTCGATCGAGCGCCACGGCGCGCGTGGGCACACCCAGCAGGGGAAAAGCCAGCAGCAGAGCGCACAGCGCAAGGCGCGGAAGTTTCTTGCGTTGCGGAGAGATAGTCACCGTCTCGCCATCCTTAGGCCGTTTTTCGCGGCGGTGGAAAGTGCAGCTCCAGATAATTCCCCTCGGTGTCGAACATGTAGATGGTCTTGCCGCTGCTGCGCTCGACGATGCGGTGGAACGTTCCCAGCTCTTTGGCCTTCTTGAGCGCTTCGTCGTAATCGTTCCAGTCCATGTCGAACGCCTGGTGCGCGATGCCGTCCTGGTCCAGCGCGTCTCGCCGGATCGGCCGCGGGCGCTCGAATAAGACGACATCGTCGTTGCCGCAGCGCAGCCGGTCGAGCCGCTGCACCTTGCCGTGAATCTCCAGCGCGTCGGGGTTGTTCGGGTTGCCGCCGACGCGATCCATGAGCTGCATGCCCAGGACCTCGGTGTAGAATTTCTGCGCGCGGTCGAGGTCGTCCACCGGAATCCCCACGTGATACAAGCTTTTGACTTTCATAACGCTTGTCTCCTTATAATTTTCATGTCGTCATTCCGGCCAAGTCAGCTTAATGCTGACGCGAGCCGGAATCCAGGATACACTAGATTCCCGCTTTCGCGGGAATGACGGATGGGATGCCTATTCTCCCGGCTGGCTCCAGTCCATAAATTCTTCCAGGCCAAGTCTTGTCAATGTATCCCGGAAAGGCCGGCCGCTCCGCTCGTGCCGGCCGGACAGGCGATAGTATTCGTAAATCATATCGGGCAGCCACTTGGCGATCGTAAAGCCCTGGTATTTTCCATCGGGGATCGGTTCGAGGAAGCGCGGGCCGACGTCTTTCCAGTCGTGCTCCGCGATCCAGCCACGCTGCGTCGCAAACAGGCTCTGCAAAATCATGCTGCGATGGCCCGCCTCCAGCGCCCGATCGAGAGTGAAATTCCAGCCGGTGATGGCGTTCAGGGCATCGACGATGCTGTTCAAGCCGTCCGGCTTATGTTGCATCTGCGCAAACCAGCAGCCGCCGAAGATGCCGGTAAACTGGCGGTGTTGCTCGGAGAGAATGTGCGACCACGCCCAGCCGTCGGGGCTGTTGTCGTCGAGCGGCCCCCACTTTTCCCGGTAGCGGAGATCGGGCGGCGGCTTCGCCGAGCCGCCGCCTTGAGGTTTCATCCCGCCGCTGGCGACCAGCTCGCGCAACATCTCTCCGAGCTTGGGTCGCCACTCGTGCATCGCCGGCGTGCCGCCCTTCGTGTGAACGGCCCATTTGGGCGCTTCGCCGCCGAGCGCTTCCGCCAGTTGTTTCGGCCCGTCGGCGAGCAAATTTCCGAGCCAGCCTTCGCGCCGCGCCGCCATCCCTAACAGCTTTTCCACCGCCTCGACGTTTCCCCATTCGAGCTTCAAGCCGTCGGTCCTATCCGGGCCGAGCAGCCCTTTTTCCCAGGCTTCGAACGCCACGCCCGCGCCGCACGAAAAATGGCTGCATTCGATGCCGAGATCGTTGATGCGCTCTGCGAGATAGAGCGCGGCATTTCCCTTGACGCCCAAATTGAAAAAAGCATCGAGCCACTCACCGCCGGCGTTGAAGCGCACGTTCGTTCCCTTGTAAGGCCCCTCGCCAAGCGTCGCGTCCCACGGGCATAGCCTCTGGCACTGAAAGCAGGGGCGCAACGTTACGTCGTTCTTGTCGAAACCGGCAATGTGCGCCGGATTTAAATCGGTGCTGCGCCAGTTCAAATTGTTAAGCGCGCCCCACGACTCGCCGTGGCCGTACTTCGTCTGCTTTTTCTTGACATCGTGCACCTGGAGAATCGCGCGCCATCGCGCGCCGGCCTCGATCAACTTCGCCTTGTCGCGAGCTGACGGGCGCGCCGTGCCGCTGACGACGATCGCCTTGAGCTTTTTGGAGCCGAAGACCGCGCCGCCGCTGTGCGCGGCAAAGTGGTTGTAGTCGTTGGCCAGCATGGCCGCGCGGTTGAGATTCTCGCCCGCGGGACCGATGCAGAGGACTCTCGCGTCTTTAATCCCGACCTCTTCGCGCAGCCGGTCTTCGGTCTGCCGCGTTCCCAATCCCCAAACTCTCCCGGCGTCCCGCAGCTCGGCTCTGCCCTCGTGAATATAAAGGTAGCATGGTTTCTCTGCCGCGCCGCTGAGGATGAGGCCGTCGTAGGCCGCGGCTTTCAGATAGGTCCCCCAAAAGCCGCTCGTCGCGCCGCGCCCCAGCGTGCGTTCGGTGAGGGGACTAAGGTAAACTGAGGTCATTTTGGTGCCGCCGGGCGTGAAGCCGTTTCCGGTAAGCGGGCCGGTCATGATGACGACCCGGTTCTCCGGGCCGAACGGCTTTGCGTTCAAGGGCAATTCGTTGAGCAGGATGTAGCTGGCGAGCGCCTGGCCACCGATCAATTTTTGGAGCAGATCGGTTTCAGGGAGATTCTCGTCGCTAAGCGAGCCGGAGGTCAAATCGACGCGCAAGATCTTGCCCATGTAGCCGCCCGGCAGGGTGGTTTTGCGCGACACGGGAAACAGATTTGAATTCATCGTAATCTCAACCCCGCTTGGTGTGGAACATAGGAGAACCGAGGGATTGCGTCAAGGGCAAGGTGGGAGGTTTGCTTCCGCGCGCGGCTTTTGAATATACTCAGCCGTCGGAGCAAAGCGGGATGGTCAAGTCATTTTTCAAAGTGGTGACGCCGCAGGAGGCGCGGGAGATTCTGCTCAAGCAGCCTCCGGTCGGAAGCGAAACTATCGAGACAGTCCGCGCGCGCAGCCGGGTTTTGGCGGAGAATCTCTATTCGCAGGTCGATCTGCCCCATTTTCATCGCGCAGCGATGGACGGCTACGCCGTGCGGGCGAGAGACACCTTCGGCGCGGGCGCCAGCCAGCCCGCCTATCTCAAGCTCGCCGGCGTGATCGAGATGGGCAAGGAGGCGATCCGCCCGCTCGCCAAAGGCGAGACGATGCGGATCTCGACCGGCGGGATGCTTCCGCCCGAGAGCGATGGTGTCGTGATGGTCGAATACACCGAGGAGTTGAGCGACGGGACGATCGAGATTCATCGCGGGGTGTCGCCGTGGCAGAACGTCGCACAGATCGGCGACGATATCCAGAAGGGCGCGCCGGTGTTTCCGCGCGGTCGGCGGCTTCGGGCGCACGATCTCGGCGCGCTCACCGGCATCGGCCTCTCGACGCTCCCGGTCTTTAAAAAACCGCGCGTCGCGCTCATTTCCACCGGCGATGAGATCGTCGAAGCCGACGAGGAGCCAAGGCCCGGGCAGATTCGCAACATCAACCAGCACTCGCTCGTGGGTCTGATCGAAGAGTGCGGCGGGGAGTTGAAAGATCTCGGCGTCGTGCGGGACGACCGCGCGGCGCTTTCCGGGGCGCTCGATCACGCGCTCGGCTGGGCCGATCTCGTGCTGCTCTCCGGCGGCAGCTCGATGGGAGCCAAAGATATCGCGCTCGATGCCATTCTCTCTTTTCCCGAGGCTGAGATGATTTTTCACGGCATCTCCGTCAGTCCCGGCAAACCGACCATTTTCGCCCAGGCCGCGGGCAAGCCGATCCTCGGCCTGCCGGGCTATCCGGTTTCCGCGCTGGTGATTTTCGAGCTGTTCGCCGCGCCGCTGATTCGCAAACTTGGCGGCGAAGATGCTGCGACGGCGTGCCGGTTTCACAACACCACGCGGGCGGTGCTTAAAACCAACGTCGCTTCGCAAATCGGCCGCGAGGACTACGTGCGGGTCACTCTTGAGAGCGTCGCCGGCAAGCTCTACGCCCAGCCGCTGCCGAGCAAGTCCGGAGCGATCTTTACACTCGTGAAGGCGGACGGCATGGTCCGGATCGATCTGAATCAGGAAGGAATCGAAAAAGGCGAAGAGGTGGAAGTCATACTGTTTTAATTGCTGCGGGTTAATTCCCTGCGGCTTGCTGCGTAGAAGTGGCACCTTCCCGAAGTCCGTCATTCCCGCATGCTTTTAGCGGGAATCCAGGGGATGTTCGGACTGGACCCCCGATAAAAACATTCGGGGGTGACGACCTTGGGATAAATTGAATGTTTTTGATGCCCCGCAGCTTGCTGTGGGGTAGTTCATAATTCAACATTATTTAAAGAATGGCACGGAAGAGATATCTCAAGAAAACGCCGCTCAAGGAAGCACGCGAGCTGTTTGTCGGGCGGATCGACGGCTCGACGCTGGCGAGCGAGACGGTGGAGGTGGATCAAGCGCTCCACCGCATCACCGCCGAGCCGGTGTTCGCGCGGATCTCCTCGCCACACTACCACGCCGCCGCGATGGACGGGATCTGCGTCCGCGCGGAGGACACTTATGGGGCGACGGAGTTCGCGCCTAAAAAGCTGACGCGGCTTTCTTCGCCCGCCGCCGCTGAAAGCCGCTTCTCTTACGTGGACACGGGCAACGCGCTTCCCCAGTGGGCGAACGCCGTGGTGATGATCGAAAAGGTGAGACAGCTCGACGACGAGACGGTGGAGATCTTCGAGTCGTCGTCGCCGTGGCACCATGTGCGGCTGGTGGGCGAAGATGTAGTGGCGACGGAGCTGCTGCTGCCCCGGTTTCATCGGCTGCGGCCTTACGACCTCGGAGCGCTGCTCGCCTCGGGCCACACTACGGTTCAAGTCAAAGAGCGGCCTAGAGTCGCGATCCTTCCCACCGGCGATGAGCTGATCGAGCCGGGAGCCAAGCCCGTTCCGGGCGCGGTGATCGACTTCAATTCAAGCGTCCTCGGCGCGTTTGTCCGGGAATGGGGCGGAGAGCCGGTTAAATCTTCCAGGGTGAAGGACGATCCGGCGCTGCTGCGCGCGGCGCTCAGGCAAGCGGCGGAAAAAAATCACATCGTGACCATCATCGCCGGCTCGTCGGCGGGCGAGCACGATTTTACCGCCGAGGCGATCGCGGCGGAAGGCGAGCTGTTGGCCCACGGGATCGACGTCATGCCGGGCAAGCCGGCCGTGCTGGGCGTCGTCGCGGGAAAACCGGTGATCGGCGTCCCCGGATATCCGGTGTCGGCGATCGTGATCGCGCGCGAGATCCTCCGCCCGGCGTTGGAAACTCTGCTAGGCTCGAAATCGGAGTCGACGGTTACGGCCCGCGCGCTGGTGCCTAAAAAAATTCCCTCTCATCTCGGGTTGGAGGAATTCATCCGCGTCACGCTGGGGCGGGTCGGCGACAAGCTCATCGCCGTCCCTTTGGCGCGCGGCGCCGGCGCCATCACGACGATGGTCCATGCCGACGGCTTCCTCAGGATTCCCAGTTTGGTCGAGGGACTCAACGCCGGGGAAGAAGCCGAAGTGGAGTTGCTGCGTCCTAGCGACGACATCGAAAATACGATTCTCTGCACCGGCAGCCACGATCTCGCGATCGGCGTGCTCGAAGATCAACTCAAGCTCCGCCATCCCGAACTGAAAATTGCCGCGACCAACGTCGGCAGCCTGGGCGGCCTGCTCGCGCACCAGCGCGGCGAGACGCACATCGCCGGCACGCATCTCCTCGACCCGGCCACCGGCGCTTACAATATTCCCGACATCAAGCGCGTGATTCCTAATGTCCCGGTCGTTCTCGTCCATCTCACGCAGCGCGAGCAGGGACTGATGGTTCCGCCCGGGAATCCGAAACGGATCGCCGCGTTGACGGATCTGCCGAGGAAGGACGTGACCTTCGTCAACCGCCAGCTTGGCTCCGGCACTCGCGTGCTGCTCGACTACGAGTTACAGCGGCTCGGCATCGATCCAATGCAAATTCGCGGCTACGAGAGGGAGGAATTTACCCACATGTCCGTCGGTGTCGCCGTCGCGAGCGGCTTAGCCGATGTCGCGCTGGGCGTGCGCTCGGCGGCCAACGCCCTCGGCCTCGACTTCATCCCGATCGGCAACGAACAGTACGATCTGCTCTTCATGCGCTCTTTCTTCGAGTCTGAGAAAGGCGAGAGGCTCATGCAAGCGATCCGCTCCGACGCCTTCAAACAGGCCGTGACCGCGCTCGGCGGTTACGGCCCGCGCGGCGCGGGCGAGATCCTTTACCGAAGTTAGCGTCGCCTCCGGTTCCGCACAGAATTAGCAGCTAGATTTTAGCCCTGGTACCCCCTTGACATTAAATTGCAATTTGTGATAGAGACATTGCAAATAGCAATATGAAACTTGGAGCCAAACTCAAATATCTGCGCGAAGTCGAAGGCACGCTGCGTGGACTCGGACGGGCGATGACACAGCAGGAGATCGTTCGCTCCATTAAAAAAGAACTGGGAAAATCGATCAGCCAGTCGTATCTCTCGCAGATCGAGAGCGGGGCGCGGCCTCATATGACCAATTCGACCCGCATGTTGCTGGCGCGGTTTTTCAAAGTGCATCCCGGATATCTCGTCGACGATCCCGAAGGTTATTCGACCGAGCTTGTTTCGGACGTCGGCGCGACGGAAGACAAGATGGATCTCTGGCTCATCAACGGGGCCGAGCGTTTCCGCCGCGACCTCGACGTGCACGACGCTTTGGTTAGAATCGCGCGCCATGAAGATTCGCGCATGTGCCTGGTCCTGCTGGGCGCCATTCTCGACAATCCGGGCCTGGCCGAGCGCCTGCTTCAGGTGCTCAAACCGGCGGAAAGGAGTCGTTCCAATGACTTGGGGTGATTTCTATCTGATCTGCTTTATCCTGGGGTTCGTCCTCAGCCTGCTTTCGCTGCTGGGGAGCTTGCATGTGCACATACCCCATTTTCACATCGACTTCGGCGGCCATCACGCGCATATGCCTCAAGCGGGCGGAGGCCACACGAGCGAGGTCGCGCATGTAAACATCGGCACCGTCGCTGCGTTTCTCGCCTGGTTCGGCGGCACGGGTTATCTGCTCGCCCGGTTTTCTACTTTCTGGTCGCTGGTCGCGCTCGGCATCGCCTCGGCCAGCGGGCTTGCCGGGGCGGCGATCGTGTTTTATTTCCTTGCCAAGGTGCTCATCCGCCACGACGAGGGTCTCGATCCCGCCGACTACAACATGATCGGCGTGCTCGGGACGATCAGCAGCAACATCCGCCCGTCCGGCATCGGCGAGATCATCTTCTCGCAGGCCGGTGTCCGGCGCGGCGCGCCGGCGCGCAGCGAAGACGGAGTCGCCATCGGCAAGGGCACCGAAGTCGTCGTCACCCGCTACGAGCGCGGCATCGCTTTCGTTCGTCCCTGGGAAGAACTCACGAATGGCACAACGTCCAACAAAGAAGGAGGACTCTTATGAGTATCGAACTTGTTTTCGTCATCGCGGGATTGATGGCGTTGACCATCATTTTCCTGCTCGCCATGTTCGCGCGGCTCTACCGCAAGGCCGGGCCGCACGAGGCGCTGGTGGTGTACGGCTTCCGCGGCACGCGCATCATCAAAGGGCGCGGCTCGGTGATTTTCCCGATGGTCGAGAATTGGCGGCTGCTCTCGCTGGAATTAATGTCGTTCGATGTGGCGCCGCAGCAGGACCTCTACACCAAACAGGGTGTCGCGGTCACGGTCGAAGCTGTCGCGCAGATCAAGGTCAAATCGGATCCCGAATCGATTCAGACCGCAGCCGAGCAGTTTCTCACCAAAACACCGGGAGAGCGCGAGGGGCTGATTCGACTCGTGATGGAAGGCCATCTGCGCGGTATCATCGGACAGCTCACGGTCGAGGAAATCGTCAAGCAGCCCGAAATGGTCGGCGACCGCATGCGCTCCACCTGCGCCGACGATATGACTAAGATGGGTTTGGAAGTCATCTCTTTCACCATAAAAGAGGTTCGCGACAAGAACGAATACATCAGCAATATGGGCCGGCCGGACGTCGCGAGAATCAAGCGCGACGCCGACGTGGCCGCCGCCGAAGCCGAGCGCGACACGGCGATCAAACGCGCGGAGGCGATGCGCGCGGCCGCCGTCGCCAGGGCGCAGGCCGATAAGGAGCGTGTGCTCGCGGAAACGCTCTCGCAGGCGGCGCAGTCCGAGGCGCAGCGCGATCTCCAGATCAAGCAGGCGAACTATTTAGAAGCGGTGCAGAAACAAAAAGCGTCCGCCGACAAGGCCTATGAGATTCAGGCCAACGTCATGCAGCAGCAGGTGATGGCCGAGCAGGTGAAGATCGAGCAGGTGCAGAAAACTGCGCAAATCGCCGTGCAGGAGGCGGAAATCCAACGCCGCGAGCGCGAGCTGATCGCCACGGTGCTCAAGCAAGCCGAGATCGAGCGCAAGCGGATCGAGATGCTGGCGGCGGCGCAGAAGCAGAAGTTGATCGCCGAGGCCGAGGGCCAGGCTGCTTCTACCCGCGCGACGGGTGAAGCGGAAGCCGAGATCATTTTCAAGAAGGGCGAGGCCGAAGCGAAGGCGATGAACGTCAAAGCCGAGGCCTTCCAGGAGTACAACCAGGCGGCGGTCATCGACAAGCTAATCAGCAACATGCCCGAGATCGTCAAGGCGCTCGCTTCGCCGCTGGCCAACGTGGACAAGATCACGATCGTATCGACCGGCAACGGCGATACCGCCGGGCTCAACAAGATCACGGGAGATGTGACGGCCATGGCGGCGCAGATCCCCGCGCTATTCGAGACGCTTTCCGGGATGAAGTTCTCTGATCTGCTTTCCAAGGTCAAATTGATCGGAGACAAGACGCCGAAGTCCGAGGAGAAGGCAGTAACTAAAAAGTAGGAGGTTTTTATGTCGTTATTGGAAAGAGTTTCCACTTTGGTCCGGGCCAACTTGAACGACCTGATCGACAAGGCCGAGGATCCCGAGAAAATGATCAAGCAGGTGATCCTGGACATGCAGAACCAGCTCATGCAGGTGAAGACCCAGGTCGCCATCGCGATCGCCGATCAGCACGTGCTGGAGAAAAAACAAAGGGAGAATGCCGAGAAAGAGACCGACTGGATGCGCAAGGCCGAGCTCGCCGTGGACAAGAAGCAAGACGACCTCGCGCGCGCGGCGCTGGAGCGCGCCATGAGTTACAAGCAGATGGCCCAGAGCTTCGTGACGCTGGCGGCGGATCAAAAAAACGAGGTTGAAAATTTAAAATCGGCGCTGCGCAAGCTGGAGCAGAAGCTGGCCGAGGCGGAATCGAAATGCGATGTCTTGATCGCGCAGCACCGGCGCGCGCGAGCGCTGGGCAAAGCGAGCGACGCGCAGATCGCGATGGGCGCCAAATCCAAGATCGCCACCTTCGATCGCATGAAGACCAAAGTCAGGCACGCCTCGGCGGTGAGCCAGGCGAAGTCGGAGATGGCCAACGATAACATCGAGGACCGCCTGGCGGCGTTGGGGAAAGAAGACGAGATCGAAAAGCTCTTGAACGAACTCAAAGCGCGCCGCGCCGGCTGACGCCGTGAAGAAAGTTTCCCATTTCGACTCGCAGGCCGATCTCTACCGCGCGGACGCCTGCGTCGTCTCGTGCTTCGACGCCCGCTTCGAGCTCGTAACCCGAAAGTTTACCAAGAAGCTCGACGTCTGGTGGGCCGACCCGTCGAAGATTGCCGGAGGGGCGAAAATCTTCGCCTCTCCGGCGGAAGAGTCCGAGCGCACCTTCGCGCTAGGACAGGTGCAGATCTCGATGCGCCTCCATAATACAAACCGCGTGCTCCTGATGATCCACAGCGATTGCGTCGCCTACGGCGGCTTGCAGGCGTTCGACGGAAGCGAAGAGCGCGAGGCGGTCAATCACGAAGCCGAACTGCGCCGCGCGGCGGAATTTTTGCAGTGCAACATCCCGACGATTGAAGTGGAGTGCTACTACTTGAAGTTTAACGGGGTTTGGGCGCTCGATGCGCCGAGTTTTGCATCAGCTGGTGCGCCCGCCGAGAGTCGAACTCGGACTTAAGGCTTCGGAGGCCTTCGTGATATCCGTTTCACTACGGGCGCGCGCATCTTTTCTAACACCGGGCTTGCGCCCAGTCAATGTAAGTTCAACCACCCATCAGCTTTAAGGCGTCAAGCATCTCTCTATGAATCGGGCCGTTGGACGCCAGGGTTTCTTCGCCGTAGATTGAAAACGGCTTGCCGGAGAAGTCCGTGATCGTGCCGCCGGCTTCCTGAACGATCAAACTTCCCGCCGCGGTGTCCCATGGATGGAGTTTCAGCTCCCAGAAGCCGTCAATCCTGCCGCAGGCCAGATAGCAGAGATCGAGCGCCGCCGCGCCGGCCCGCCGGATGCCCTGGGCGCGGACCATGAACGCCCTGAAGTAACGCAGGTAAAAGTCCGGATTTTCCCTGTGGTCGTACGGAAAGCCGGTGGCGAGCAGCGCCTTGCCCAGCTCGGCCGCTTCCGTGGTGTGGATCGGTTGGCCGTTGAGGCGCGCGCCCTGGCCTTTGACGGCGGTAAACTCTTCGTCTCTGAGCGGATCGTACACGACGCCGACGACGATCTCGCCCTCCTGCTCCAGACCGATCGACACGCCGAACTGGGGATAAGCGTGGACGAAGTTCGTCGTGCCGTCCAGCGGATCGATGATCCAGCGATAGTTGCTTTGAGACCCTTTGTTCGCAGTCTCCTCCTCGGCGAGGATGGAATGGCCGGGAAAGTTTTTCAGCAGCCGGCCGACGATGATCTCTTCGGCTTGCCGATCGATCGTGGTTACGAGATTGATCGCCGACTTGTAGTGGACCTGTTTAGCCTGCCGCCAGTTATCGCGGATGAGACCGCCCGCGCTTCTGGCCGCTTGCGACGCGATTGTAAGAAAGTTTTCCGTCGATTCCGGCACGAGTTTCATTCCTGGCAAAGCCTGGGTCCCTATGTTACCTAAACAACCATGCGGATACGAGCGCCGGCGAAAATAAATCTGTCGCTCCGCGTCGTCGGGCGGCGGCGCGACGGCTACCATCTGCTGGACACTGTTTTGATTCCCGTGAGCCTGTACGACGAGATTGAGATCACGCGGCTTAAGAAAGCGCGGCAGGCTCTCACTGTCACCTGCGATCATCCGTTGGCGCCGTCGGGGAAGAGAAATCTGGCCTATCGGGCGGCGGCGCTGCTGCTCAAGAAAGCGGGCGTCCAAGCGCCCATTCGCATTCGTATCCGCAAGCGAATCCCGGTCGGCGCCGGCCTCGGCGGCGGCAGCAGCGACGCCGCGGCGACTCTGGTTGGACTCGATCGTTTGTTGCGTCTTGGCTGGGGACGAAAGCGATTGCTCCCGTTGGCAGGCTCCCTCGGCGCGGACGTGCCATTTTTTATTTCAGGCAAGCCGGCGCGGGGGCGCGGCATCGGGGACAAACTGGCTGAGATCGGACCGATCCGCCGCCTGTGGCTTGTTATCCTCTATCCCGGCTTTCCCGTCTCGACCCGCTGGGCCTATGGGCGGCTGCCGCGTAAGTTGACAAAACATATTGAAAAGACTAGCATTAATTTTTCCTCGAGGGGTCGCCCGGTGTCGGCAGCACTGCTGGTTAACGACTTGGAGAAAGTTGTCTTTCAGCGCTACTCGCGTGTGGCGCAGCTGAAAGAGCGGCTGATCCAGGAAGGCGCAACGGGCGCTCTCATGTCCGGGAGCGGCTCATCGGTCTTTGGAATTTTTTTTTCGCGGCGACAGGCGGCAAAAGCATTACGCCGCCTGCGCAAGGAGGTTGGGGTTCAGGGGTATCTTGTCCGCTCGTTGAAGTGACACAAAAGCCCGACAGGCGGTTTACTCCGCCGTAGAGGCAGACCCGCTGCGATGGAGGTCCCTATGGAGATCACAGAGGTTAGGGTCTTTCCTGTCAACGAAGAGAAGCTGAGGGCTTACGTTACAATCACCCTCGACCATTGTTTCGTCATTCGAGACTTAAAAATCATACAGGGTACGACCGGCCTGTTTGTCTCGATGCCCAGCAAAAAGCGCAAAGATGGGACGTATCGAGACATCGCCCATCCCATCAACAACGAAACCCGCAGGCTCCTGGAAGACAAGATCATCGCGGAATACCATAGGGTGGAAGCTGAAGGCGGGGGGCGGCGGGCGCTAGGCGGGGAATGAATTCGGCTCACGACAGCTTGGACGTTTTTGGCTCGACGTAAGTTCGCCTGTCTGCCCGTGCACAGGCAGAGGGGTGGGCGGTCGCCAAGTGGTAAGGCACCGGGCTTTGGATCCGGTATCGAAGGTTCGAATCCTTCCCGCCCAGCCAGTTTTTTGTACGCTCCGTGAGACGTTGCGGTCGGCATAGCCCATCGGGCTATTTTTTTTGAAAGGTCCATCATGCGCATCCATCAGCGCCCGGACGAGCTGAAGATATTCGCCGGGAATTCGAATCCGGCCCTGGCCCGCGAGATCTGCGGCTACCTGAAAGTGCCGCTGGGGCAGGCTACGGTGGATACCTTCAGCGACGGCGAGAGCAAGGTCGAGGTGAAGGAGAACGTCCGCGGCGGCGACATCTTCGTCATCCAATCGACCAGCGCGCCGGGGAACAACAATCTGATGGAGCTGCTGCTGATGCTGGACGCCTTCAAGCGCGCCTCGGCGGAGCGGATCACCGCGGTGATCCCGTATTACGGCTACGCGCGTCAGGACCGCAAAGTGGCGCCGCGAGTGCCGATCAGCGCCAAGCTCGTGGCGGACCTGATTACGACGGCGGGGGCATCGCGGATTTTGACGATGGATCTCCACTCGGGGCAGATCCAGGGCTTTTTCAATATTCCGGTGGACAATCTCTATGCGACGCCCGTGCTGATTCAATATATCAAGCGGCGGCTTAACCGCCATCAGGTCACGATCGTCTCGCCCGACGCCGGTGGCGTGGAGCGGGCGCGCGATTTTGCGACGCGGCTCAACGCCTCGCTGGCGATTATCGACAAGCGGCGGTCCGGCCCCAACGTGGTGGCCGAGATGAACATCATCGGCGAAGTGAAGGGCCAGACGGTGATCCTGTTGGATGACATGGTGGACACGGCCGGCACTCTGACGATGGCCGCCGAGGCGCTCAGAAAAGAGGGGGCGAAGAAGATTCTCGCCTGTTGCACCCACCCGGTCCTGTCGGGGCCGGCGATTCAGAAGATCACGGCATCTCCGCTGGAGGAGTTGATTGTGACCAATTCCGTTCCCCTGAGCCCGAAAGCCGAAGCGTGCAAGAAGATCAAAGCCCTGTCGGTCGCGCCGCTGATCGGAGAGGCGATCCGGCGCACGCATGAGGAACAGTCGATCAGCTCGCTGTTCGACTGAGATGAAACGCAATTAGACAGAAAGTAGGAGGTAGACTCTCTTGGAAACGATTGAAATACAGGTAGAGCCGCGTGACGCGGGAACCAAAGGCGCCGTGAAGCGGTTGCGGCGCGATGGAAAAGTGCCGGGTGTGTTTTACGGTCCCACGACGCCGCCGGTTCTATTGGCGGTGGACCGCAAGCAGTTTTCGACCCGGGTGGCCGATCTGGAAGGGTCGCACCTGATCCGCATCAAATCGGCTTCTCCGCTGCTCGCCGAAAAAGTGGCGCTGGTCAAGGAGACGCAGCTTCATCCGGTCACCGGGGAAGTCCTGCATGCCGATCTCTACGAGGTCGATCTCAACGCGAAGATTCAGGTCAACGTCCCGCTCCATTTTGTCGGCAAGGCGGTCGGCGTGGTGCGCGGCGGCATTCTGCAGCCGATCGTTCGCGAGGTCGAGGTCGAGTGCTTGCCTATGGCCATTCCCGAGTATCTGACAGTCGAGGTCTCGGAGCTCGATATCGGCGATTCTCTGCACGTCACCAACCTGGCCATGCCCGAAGGAGTGGTCGCGATCTCGGAAGCCGGACTGACGCTGGTGACCGTGGTGCCGCCGAGCATTGAAGAGGCTCCGACCGTTGAGGCGCCCGTGGCCGTGGTCGAGGGGGCTGAGGCTGCTCCGGCCGCCGTTGGGGAAGAGAAGAAAAAGGAAGAGCCCTCGGCGTCTTAGTCGGTTTTGTGGCTGCTTGCGGGACATCTTACGTGAAGCTGGTCGTTGGGCTGGGCAACCCGGGAAGAAAATACCAGCACACCAGGCACAATCTCGGTTTTATGGTCGTGGGCCGGCTGGCCGAGAAGCATGGCGTCGCGGTCACGAAGAAAAAACACGATGCGCTCGTCGGCTCCTGGCTGAGGGACGGCGAAGAGGTGCTTCTCGTCAAGCCTCAGACCTACATGAACCGGAGCGGGGAGGCGGTCAAGAGCTTGCTGCGCTACCTTCCCGTTCGAAGCCACGACGTGACCGTCGTTTTTGACGATCTTGACCTGCCCTTCGGCCGGATCCGCATCCGTCAGCGCGGCGGGGCCGCCGGCCATCGCGGGATGCTTTCGATCCTGCAAGGCCTGGAGGACGAAGCGTTTCTTCGCGTTCGGATAGGGATCGGCCGCCCGCCTGCGGGCGTGGAGCCGGCCGATTTTGTCCTGCAGCCGTTTCTTCCGGACGAGCAGTCCGTCCTGGAGACGATCCTGGCCAAGGCTGCGGACGCGGTTGAGTCGGTGTTGGAAGAGGGGCCGCAGCGGGCGATGGAGCGATTCAATCGCGCCGACTAAGCGATGTTTGAGGTGGGCGGGCGAAATTTAGCTCAATTGTAAACCGATGTTTCTTGTGGTAAACGTCAAAGACTAATTGTAAGGAGATTCAAGTGCCGGGAACGCTCTACGAAACGATTTTTATCGCTCACCCAGACAAGGGTGGCACGGTCAAGGATTACACCGAACGTTTTAAGAAGATCGTCGAGGAACAGGGTGGAACGATCTCCCAGGCGGAGGAGTGGGGGCTGAAAGACCTCGCCTATCGCATTCAGAAGCAGGCGCGGGGGTACTATGTGTTCCTGCGCTACCGCTCGGAGCCGCGCGCGGTGGAGGAACTCGAGCGCAACTTGAAACTGAGCGACGGCATCCTGCGCTATCTCACGGTGCGCGTCGATGAAAAGGCGGAGGCGATGTTTCAACTCAGGCAGAAGCAGGCCTTAGCCAAGGTTACCAGGAACGAGGAGGAAGCGACCAAGAGCGCCGCCGACCCCTCGTAACCGCTCAGCACCAAGCCTCTGATGGCGGAGTACAATAAGGTTATCCTGTTAGGGAACCTGACTCGAGAACCCGACCTTCGCTACACTCCCACAGGACAGGCGGTCTGCGAGTTTTCTCTCGCCGTGCCCCATCGGATTCGCACCGGCGAGGAAACCAGAGAAGAGGTCTGTTACGTCGATGTGGTGGTTTTTGGCCGGGTGGCGGAGCGGAGCAAGGAGCGGCTTCACAAAGGATCGCGGGTGCTGGTGGACGGCCGGTTGACCCAACGGCGGTGGGAAACGCCCGAGGGACAGAAGCGAAGCAAGTATGAAGTGGTTGCCGGAACGGTCCAGTTTATCGATGGCGGAGGCGCTCCTGGCACAGGCCATGAGGAAAACCTTCCAATCTAACGGAGCGAGGTGAGATTTAAAAATGGTTCAGACATCTCCCTATGGCCGGCCAAATCGCGAACGGTCGGATGAGGATAAGGGGCCCGGCCGCCGGCGGCCGATGATGCGTCGCAAGGTCTGTCGGTTTTGCGCCGACAAACAGGCGAAGATCGACTACAAGGACGTCAAGACCCTGACTCAGTTCGTTACTGAGAGAGGCAAGATTACCCCAAGCCGGATCACCGGCACCTGCGCGCGCCATCAACGACTGCTCACGATCGCCGTCAAGCGGGCGCGCACGCTCGCCTTCCTTCCGTTCACGACGGTCAAAAACTGACTTGCGTCGCGGCCCCGAGGTTCCCTTGTGACTACTTGGCTGGATGTCGTAAAGGGTTTTGCGCTGGCGTTGGCGTCGACGGTGCTGTTTTTCCTGTTTGGCGCGGCGATCCCGGTCGCCGGCTTTTTGCTCCTTCCTCTGGTCCCGCAGCCCGTGCTGGCGCTGGCGGTGAGGCAAGGAAAAACGGCGAGCCTGGCGCTCTGTGTGGTGGCGGCGGCGTTGGTCTTTATTTTGGGCGGACGGGAGTTGGGGCTGGGCTACGCGCAACTGGCATTGACGGCGGTCCTTTTGTTACTCCTCTCGGGGCGCGGCTGGCCGGTTGAATGGGTGGTCGCCGGCACGGCCGCGGGTATGCTCGCGATCCTCGCGGGGGCGCTTTACCTGGCTTTCGGCTCGATCTCAGCGGCTCACGAAGCGATGCGGATGACTCTCAACGAGAATCTCGCCGCCGCGCTTGAGCTGTACGAAAAGATCGGTCTTTCCTCGCAGGGCGTGGAGGTTTTAAGGGAGCGGGCGCCGGGGATCGTCGATATGGTTTTCCGGGTGATGCCGGCGCTGACGTTCGGCGCGGTCGTGGCGCTGGTTTTGATCAACCTGTTTTTTTTGTTGCGCCGCTTTCCCGAGCGCCGCTCGTATTGGACGGCCACGAACGACTTGCGGGAGTGGAGGGCGCCGGAGCTGCTGGTCTGGTGTTTCATCGCGGCCGGGTTCGGTCTGTTTTTGCCGGGATGGGTGGCGGCGAAAGTTTTGGCCTTGAACGTGTTTCTGATCGTCGCGGTGTTTTATTTTTTTCAGGGGTTGTCGATCATTGCGTACTATTTTCACCGCAAGCATGTGCCCTTTTTCCTGCGCAGCCTGGCCTATCTGTTGATCGTCTTCGAGCAGGTTTTTACGCTGCTGGTCGTGGGATTGGGGCTGTTCGATCTGTGGGGCGATTTTCGCGGCTTAAAGAAGAAGGATTTGACGCCGAGCCAGGCGGCCTAGCGGATCAAGCCGTTCAGGTCGTTCAAGCGGGTCTAACGATGGAGGAAGAACATGGAAGTTATCTTAAGAGAAGATGTCGCGAACCTGGGCAAGATGGGCGAGGTGGTGCGCGTGCGGGACGGATACGCGCGCAACTACCTGCTGCCGCGCAAACTGGTCCTCATCGCCAATAAGAAGAACTTAAAGAGCTTCGAGCATCAGAAGCGCGTCGTCGCCGACCAGCGGGGGCGGGTCGTAAAGCAGGCTGAGACCCTGGCGGAGAAGCTGGCCGCGCTGTTGCTGGTTTTTCCCGTCAAGGCCGGCGAAGAAGGCAAGCTGTTCGGTTCGGTCACCAACATCGACATCGAGAAGGCGCTCAAAGCGAAGGGATTCGAAGTCGAGCGCCGCAAGATCCACCTCGCGGAGCCGATCAAAGCGCTGGGAGACTACGAGGTTGCGGTCCGGCTGACGGCCGACGTGACCGCCAACGTGAAGCTTTCTGTAGTTCCACAGGCGAATTAAAGAAAACAGGGACCCGGTGGCCTGAATGAGCTTCGATGCCTGGGTCACCGTGACGGTACTTACCGCTCTCTTCGCGGCCCTTGCGTTCAGCCGCGCTCCCACCGATCTGCTGATTTTAAGCGCGCTCACGCTGCTGTTTGTCTCCGGCGTGGTCGGCATCCAGGATGCCCTGTCGGGCTTTTCCAATGAAGGCATGATCACCGTGGCCGTGCTTTACGTCGTCGTCGCCGGGCTCCAGGAATCCGGCGGGCTCGGCCTCTTCGCGCCCTACCTGTTCGGCAGGCCCAAGACTCTCGGAGGAGCGCAGTTGCGGATGATGTCGGCCGCGGCGTCCGTCAGCGCCTTTCTCAACAACACGGCGGTCGTGGCCATGCTTTTGCCGGCCGTCTCGGACTGGGCGAAGAAGCTTCGCCTCTCTCCCTCGAAGCTCATGATCCCCTTAAGCTACGCGGCCATTTTCGGCGGCATCTGCACCCTGATCGGCACCAGCACCAACCTCGTCGTAAACGGCCTGCTGTTGTCCTACGCCAGAGAGCGCGGCCTGGCGGAATTTACCCGCGGGATCGCCATGTTCGAGATCACCAAGATCGGTTTGCCGGCAGCGGCAGCGGGGATATTATTCGTCGTGCTCTCGCACCGCTATCTTCTTAAGGAGCGCAAGCCGCCGATGGATCAGTTGAGCGATCCCCGGGAGTACACCGTGGAAATGCTCGTAGAGCCGGGCAGTCCTCTGGTCGGGCAGACGATCGAGGCGGCGGGATTGCGCCATCTCCCAGGCATGTATCTGATGGAGATCGACCGGGCGGGAAAAGTCATCGTCGCCGTAGAGCATACCGAGCGGCTCGAAGCCGACGACCGGCTGGTCTTCGTCGGCGTCGTCGAGTCCGTGGTGGACCTCCAGAAAATCAGGGGACTCAAGCCGGCGACCAACCAGGTGTTCAAGCTCGACGCGCCCCGCGCCACGCGCTGTCTTGTCGAGGCGGTGGTCTCCAACTCTTTTCCTTCTCTCGGCAGCACGGTCAAAGAGAGCCACTTTCGCACCAACTACAACGCCGTGGTCATCGCCGTCGCACGCAACGGCGAGCGGGTGCGGAAAAAAGTCGGCGACATCGAACTCCAGGCCGGCGACACGCTGCTGCTGGAAGCGCTGCCCTCCTTCGTCGACCAGCAGCGCAACTCCCGCGACTTCTTTTTGGTGAGCGCGGTGGAAAATTCGACGCCGCCGCGCTTCGAGCGGGCCTGGTTGTCGGTCGCCATTCTGTTCGCGCTGGTCGTGGTTGTCATGCTGGAGTGGGTGAGCATGCTCAAAGGCGCGATGCTGGCCGCCGGCCTGGTCGTCGCCACGCGCTGCGTCAGCTGGCAGACGGCCCGGCGCAATATCAATTGGGAGGTTTTGCTGACCATCGCCGCCTCGTTCGGCATCGGCCGGGCCATCGAAGTGACCGGGCTTGCCGAGTTGATGGCCAACCACTTCACCCGGCTGGCTGGCGACGGTCCGTGGTTCTCCCTGCTCATCATCTATGCCATGACGCTTCTCTTAACGGAGCTGCTCACCAACAACACAGCCGCCGTGTTGGCTTTTCCGATCGCGATGGCGACGGCGGCGAACCTCGGCGTCAGCCCGATGCCGTTCATCATGGTGGTCATGATCGCCGCCTCGTGCGGCTTTGCCACGCCGCTCGGCTACCAGACGCACCTGATGGTGTTCGGTCCGGGCGGCTATCACTTCTCCGACTATCTCCGCATCGGTATCCCGCTCGACCTGTTGTTTCTTGTTCTGGTAGTGGGGCTGGCGCCCTTCATCTGGCCGTTCTAAGGTTAGCCGGCCGTCTCAGAGGCTTGCAGAAGCAATCCCGCCCCCCCATTCGTCATGCCGGCGAAAGCGGGCAGAACCCCCACTAAATCTCCCCCTTGCTAAGGGGCGACCCCCTCTTACATCTCCCCCTTGCTAAGGGGGAGACAGAGAGGGGGTAGGGTTGGCCGGAATGACGGTCAGAATTAGATGACGAATTTCCGAGACGCTACACTGGATTGTCAAACGCTCAGCGCTACACGGAAGCCGTAATCCGCATACTGGAAGAAAGGGTTCAGTGAGCTTCTCGCCGCGCAGCGGCTGAATTTAACGTGGTGGCGCCAGGAGCCGCCGCGCGAGGCTCTTCTTTGTCCGGTGGGCGGGCCTTGGGGATTTCTCTCCGGCGATATTTGATAATAGTTCGGATCGTAAAAATCGCTGCACCATTCGTGCACTCCCTCGCTCATGTCGTAAAGACCGAAGCCGTTTGGCTCGTTCAGCCCCACGCGCTCCGGGCCGCCCGACTCGACGTCGTAACCGGAATAGCGTCGCTCGTGGGGGGCTTGATTGCCCCAGGGATAGAGCTTCCCTTCCAAGCCTCCGCGCGCGGCGCGCTCCCACTCCGCTTCGGTCGGAAGACGAAACGATCGGTTGATCTCCTCGCGTACCCATCCGCAGTATGCGACCGCATCGTGCCAACTCACGCCGACGACGGGCTTGTCCGGATGTGAAAACATCTCCTCGCGCCAAAAGGGCGGCTCGGGCGCGCCACTCTCCTTGACGAATATCCCGTAATCTCTATTCATCACCGGGAACCTGCCGATCAGGAAACCGTCCACCCATACGCGGCGAACCGGTTTCTCGTTGTCCTGGCCGCGCTCGTCTCCCATCAGAAAATAACCTTCAGGGATGAAGGCCGTTTGCGGGGACAGTTCTTTTTCTTTTTCGCCGGGCATGTTAGCTGATTACTCTTAAGCTGGAGCCGGCGGAAGGTCAATGAGAGAAGAGGTTAAAGGGAGATGGATGATTTTACTCGCCGGCGTGCTGTGGAGCCTGGCCGGCGTCTTCATCAAATCGCTTGAGCTGCATCCGTTGACCATCGTTTTTTACCGCAGCCTGTTCGCCTCGTTCTTCTTTGCCGTCTTCGCGCGTCCCGCGCGTTGGGCCTTCAGCCCTTCACTGCTCGTCTCCGTGGCGAGCTACACGGTGGCCATCAGCTTCTTTGTCTCGGCCAACAAGCTCACCACTGCGGCCAACGCGATCATCCTGCAATACACCGCGCCGATCTTCGTCTATCTTTTCGTTCGGCTGCTGTTTAAAGAGCCGATCCTGAAGGCGAACCTGGCGACGCTGCTCGCCGGCATGGCGGGTGTGGTGGTGATTTTTATCGGAAGCGCGGGAGAGCCGGACGCTCCGGGCGTCGTAGCGGCGCTCGTGAGCGGCCTGCTGTTTGCTGTCTTCATGACCAACCTGCGCTTTTTAACCGGCGTTCATCCCGGCTATCTCACCTGGGTCAATAATTTGGCCTGCTGGCTCGCGCTCCTGCCGCTCGCGCCTTCGTTCGCTCTCACTTCGGAACAGGCCGTTGCCCTTGCGGTTATGGGTGTAGTGCAACTGGGGTTGCCGTACTTTTTCTTCTCGAAGGGGCTGGAGACGATTTCTCTCCAGGAGGCATCGCTGATCGTGTTGATCGAGCCGGTGCTGAATCCCATCTGGGTCGGCCTGGTGTCGGGCGAGGTGCCGTCGGCAGCGACGCTCGTTGGCGGCGGGATTATCTTGCTCAGCCTGGCGGGCCGCTACGTGTGGACCCTACGCGGCAAGAGTTATTAGTTTCCGCTTTTCAGTTGAACTAAAGACTCACAACTCAAAACCCTCAACGCACGGCACCGCCGTGGCGGATGCGCTCGGTCTCTTCCGGCGCTAGCTGCTTGATGTCTTTGCGCAGCTCGTAGTTGATATGCTGGATCGCTTCGCTCGGGCCGGAGCGATTGCCCATCATCACCATCGGCCCGTCGCCGCTGTTTTCCAGCTGATAGAACGATCCGCCGGTAATGAGCGCGGCCATGCCGGGCGTCATCACCGCCTTGCCGCCGTCGGGAAAGCGCATCGTGCACTTCCCTTCGATCACATAAAAAGTCTGATCGGCGTTGTGGCAGTGCATGTCGTCTTTATCGCCGGGGTTGGGATAGTAATGGACCCAGGCGTGAAATCGCGGCGTATTGATGACGACTTTTCTCTTTTTAAGCTCGTGCGCCAGTTTCACGGTGTCGATGATTTCGATGGGCATAACAGTTTCCTCCCTTTGCGAGCGAGAAGTTACCAGCGTCGCTTAGCTCTGTCAATTCCTTTTTGCCCCGCTGCGGATTCTGTGCTACGGTTTAGCAACTTTTTCAATTGTCGAAGGAGGACGAAATAACTATGGACTGGGGAATGAAAAACCGGCTGGCAAGGATCATCAAACCGGAGGACGGGCGGGCGGTGATGTTGGCGGTGGATCACGGCTATTTTCTGGGGCCGACGAGCGGACTGGAGCAGCCGCGCAAGACCATCGAGCCGCTGATTCCGTACGCGGATTCGATCATGCTCACGCGCGGGGTGCTCAGGACATCCGTCGATCCCGGCGCGAACGTGCCGGTGGTTCTCAGAGTTTCCGGCGGAACGAGCATCCTGAAAGAGCTCTCCAACGAGGACATCACCGTGTCGATCGACGATGCCATTCGCCTCAATGTCTCTGCGATGGCGCTGTCCATTTTCATCGGCTCCGAGTTTGAAAAGCAGACTTTGGTGAGCCTTGCCAAGCTGGTCGATGAGGGCGAGAAGCACGGTATCCCCGTCCTGGCCGTCACCGCCGTAGGAAAAGACATGGCGCGTGACGCGCGCTATCTCGGCCTCTCCTGCCGCATCGCGGCCGAGATGGGCGCCCATATCGTCAAGACTTACTATTGCGACGGTTTCGAGGAGGTAATCGAGAGCTGTCCGATTCCCGTCATCATCGCCGGCGGAAAGAAGACGTCGGAGATCGAAGCCCTGGAGCTGGCGTTCAACGCGGTCAGGACGGGCGCGATCGGCGTGGACATGGGGCGCAATATCTTTCAATCCGACAGCCCGGTGGGCATGATCCGCGCGGTGCGCGCGATCGTGCACGAGAAGGCTTCCGTCACCGACGCCTACAAGATCTACGAGTCTTCCAAAGGTGTTAAAGCGAAGAGAGCCGCCGGCTGACGGAATTTTGAGTGTCGAGTTTTAATCGCTGCGGGTTAATTCCCCGCAGCCTGCTGCGCAGAAATTGCACCTTCCCGAAGTCCGTCATTCCCGCATGCTTTTAGCGGGAATCCAGGCGAAGTCAGGACTGGACCCCCGATAGAAACATTCGGGGGTGACGACCTTGGGATAAATTAAATTTGTTTTGATGCCCCGCAGCTTGCTGCGGGGTATTCATGGCTATGAAAGTCGCGATGTATTACAACAATCGGGATGTGCGGCTTGAGGAGATGCCGGTCCCGTCGATCGGCCCCGGAGAGCTGCTCGTGCGTGTCCGGGCGAGCGGCATCTGCGGCACGGACGTGATGGAGTGGTATCGCGTCAAAAAAGCGCCGCTGGTTCTCGGGCACGAGATTGCCGGCGAAGTGGTTGAGGCGGGGGAGGGGGTGAGTCGGTTCCATGCCGGCGACCGCGTGTTTGTCTCTCACCATGTGCCTTGCATGGAGTGTCGCTATTGCTTGAGCGGCCATCATTCGGTGTGCGACACGCTCCGTCAGACGCATTTCGACCCCGGCGGCTTCGCCGAATATATCCGCGCGCCCAGGATCAATGTCGAGCTGGGAACGTCTCTTCTGCCCGCCGAAATGTCCTTCGAAGAAGGCTCCTTCATCGAGCCGGTCGGCTGCATCGTCAGAGCACAGAGGTTCGCGCGGCTTCAAGCGGGACAGAGCGTACTTGTGATCGGCAGCGGGATTTCCGGCCTGCTCCACATTCAACTCGCGCGGGCGCAAGGCGCGGCGCGAGTGATCGCGACGGATATCAACGGCTACCGCCTGAATGCGGCCAAAGAGTTGGGTGCCGATGCGGTGATCCACGGCTCCGAGGAGGACGTGCCCACTCGCTTGAAGGCATTGAACGACGGCCGCCTGGCCGACCTGGTGATCGTCTGTGCGGGCGCGCAACCGGCGATTCAGCAGGCGCTACGCTCGGTGGAGCGTGGCGGGACGCTGCTCTTTTTTGCTCCGACCGCGGCGGGTGTCGAGGTTCCCATTCCCCTGTACGATTTCTGGCGCGACGAGATTACAATCGCGACTTCGTATGCCGCCAGTCCCCGGGACATCACGGAAGCCATCGAATGGATCCGCTCGCGGAAAATCCGCGTGCGCGAGATGATCACACATCGCCTCGCTTTGGCGGAAGCCGGAGTGGGGTTTCGGCTTGTCGCGAGCGCGCAGGACTCGATCAAGGTCATCCTCGATCCAGGCCGGTAACAGGCCGGTGAAAAAGGCCCATCTACGGCGTTGCTCTTGATCTGCCTCGCTCGACGTACTGCAAAGAGTACGCCTGCGCTCGGACATTGATTTTCGCGCGCCTTGAATCTGGGACCTTTTTGACCGGCCTGGGGAATAGAACGTTGCAACACTCTACCAGGATAGTCGGGCACCGGTGTGGGCTGACGGTAGATGAGAATTTTTCTGCCGCCTGTTATTTTCCGTAGAGGCGGCTGACGAGCCCGCTCTTCTGAATCTCCTCGATCAAGCTGTTGTCGATGAAGTCCTTGGCCTGAGCGGTCTTGGCTTTGGGCGTGCCGAGGGAGTCGAGCGCGGTTTGTATCCCCTTTGGATCAACGGATGGGACGTCCCGCAGGCTTTTTGAGATCCTCTCGAAGATGAACTTGGCGACCTGGGGATCGGTGATGCCATCTTCTTTTAGGATCTCGGAGACCAGTGCCGGACGGGTCTTGAAGGCGTGGATTCCCTCGACATATCCCTCCAGCAATTTGCGCACGGTCTCGCGCTGCGCCTTGAGGTAGGCCGTCGGAACCACGACGCCAAAGCGCGCGTAGTCCAGCGGAATTTCCGATAGATCGGCGAAGATCCGGCAGCATCCCGAGGCGAGAATCTTGTGCAGGTAGTCCGGGCTCACCAGGGCCGCATCCACGTGGCCGGCCACAAGCGCGGCGATCCGCGTCGGCGTGTTGCCCGATTGGATGAGCACAAGATCCTTGTCGGAGTCGAGTTTCCAGAAGCGCACGACCAGGCGCGTGGTGACATCGGAGGCCGAGCCGAAGCGGCTGATGGCGACCTTCTTGCCCTTGAGATCTTCCGCTGTTTTGATCGTCGAGCGCACGACAAAGAAATGCTCCAGACGGTTGATGGTGACGGCGACGGTGGTCACGTCCAATATGCCCGACGCTTTCAGATTGAGTTGCGCCGGCACGTCTGAGTCCGAGATCACGACGTTGCCGGCCAGCATCGCCTGCGTCAACGTCGCCCCGCTGTTGAAGTAGATGGGTTTCACATCCAGGCCGCGCTTGGACCACAGATTGGTTTTCTGGATGACCTTGCGCAGGTCCGTGCTGATGCCGGCGCCGCTGTAGCCCAGCGTGACTACGGTTTGCGCCGTGGCCTGAGTTGAAACCAGCCCCGCAAACAGCGCCATCGCGCCAATCAACGCTCTAATCCTTTTCATCGTGTTCCCTGCTCCTTCCGTCGTTGCAGTTTAACAAAGTGACCGATGGTAACACTGAGTTTCTCCGTCGGCAAGCGCATGCCGTGTTTTCCTTTGAAGGCGCACCCGCGGTCCCGGATACTCGAATCGTCGATGGCCCGGACGCCGGCCCTCCTTCCCGCCCTGTCAAGTTTTTGCCGGCAAGTGTCACTCAAATGCTTTAAATGCCGAGTTCTGTCATCGTTTTGCCCAACCTGTCCCCTGGCTGCTTGAGAGCGACCCTTTGAAAAACAGCCAGTTGGCAAGTTCTGACCTGATCTGGCACGTCACTTGCTCAAATCCAGCACCTACTGGAGGTGACCGACATGAACATCGAGCAACCCGAGCTGAGATTTATGACCCTGGCGGAAGCCGCGACGGTTCTGCAAATCTCCAAGCGCACGATTCTCAGAATGATCCAAAAAGGGGCCGTGCCGGCTTTGAAAGTGGGCGGGCAGTGGCGGATCCGCGAGAGCCAGTTGAAGAGGTGGGCGGAAGATAAGGAAAGCGTGCTCGCGCCTTTGGAGAGAAATTAATTGGGAAAGATAGCCGAGATCCGCGCATGAGCTTTCTTCGATCCACAAACATCCGCAGCCGGATTCTGGCGACCCTGCTTCTCGCCGTCGGCAGTGTCGCGGCGATTTTTGTCGCCGTCTGGCGCCTGAGCATCGAGCCCGCCCTGCGGATCGGCGTGGCCCGGCAACAGAAGGAGGTCGCTCAAAGGGCCGCCGATCAGATAGGGGATTTCCTGGAAGACAGGATCAAGGGGCTCCTCGCGGTCGCCGAGCTTGCCCGGTTCTGGGAGACAGGGGTCGAGGATCGGGAGCGAGCGCTCGAGCATCTGATGAAGATCGACCCGCAAATTTGGGAAGTCTCTGTCGTGGACCGCACCGGCCGCGAAACGGCCCGCCTCTCGCGCTTGCGAGTCTACACGGAAAAAGAGCCGGCCGGCTTCGCGCCGCGGGAAAAGTTCCGCCAGGCGATGCAGGGAGAGGTTTACGTCGGGCCGGTCTATCAAGGCGCGCCGGCCGAGCCTTTCGTTACCGTGGCCGTGCCCGTCGGGTTTACCGAGGCTAAAATCCGCGGCGCCGTGGTGGCGGAGATCAGTCTCAAGACTCTTTGGAGTTCGGTCTCCTACGTCGAGATCGGTAGATCCGGCAACGTCTTTGTGGTCGATGACCGGGGGAAGCTGATCGCTCATCCGGACTACTCGAAGATCCCGTTGGGAACGGATCTGTCGCAAGTCGCCGAGGTCAAAAAAGCGATCGACCACTCGATCAGCGACGACGACTTCGGCGAGATCCACCAGGGCGTCGATGGGAGAAGGGTTATTACCGCGTACGCGGCGGTGCCTAGGCCTCAGTGGGGCGTCATCGTCGAGGAGCCGGCCGACACGGCGCTCGCGGAAGTCTCCAAAGTGGAGCGAGCGGCCCTCTTCATCTTGCTGCTGACTTTGGTGGGAGCCATGGGTCTCAGCGCTTTGGTCAGCGAGCGCATCGCCCGACCCGTACGCGGGCTGGAGGAGGGCGCCAAGCGAATCGCCTCGGGCGATCTCGCTCACCGGCTGGATATCCGGACCGGCGACGAAATCGAGTCGCTGGCGCGTGAATTCAACCGGATGGCGGGCGCGCTGCGGGCATCTTATCAGAGTCTCGAGGATAAAGTCGCAGAGCGAACCCAAGAGATCTCGTCGCTTTATGCGGCCCTGGCGCCCCTTACGCCGGCCGATTCCGCCGAGGCTATGCTTGAGCGGGTCATCGAAAGACTGATGCATGCGACCGGGGCCGAGGCCGCGTTGGTTCGTTTGCGCGATAGAGCGACCGATAGTTTTCTCATCGCCGCTCAAAGAGGCTTCCCGGATCATTATCTGGCGATGACCGCCTCCATCAAGCCCGGCTCGGCCGTCGAAAGCGTATTCAAGATCGGCGCCCCCATCGTTTGTTCGGATATCGCCTCCGACCCGCGTTTCAAAGGAAAAATTCAACTCCAGGTCGGCTTCCGCTCGTGCGCCTTGTTGCCCTTAAAAGTCTCCGGCGAGATCCGTGGAATCATTCATCTTGCCAGCCGGCAGATCGGCCATTTTCGCGCGGAGCAGCAAGACCACCTGATGACGATGGCCAATCAGATGGCGATCGCCATAGAGAACAGAGAGTTGCTGGAGGACACGGAGCGCAGGGCGAAGGAGCAAGAGGCGTTGAACACGGTCGCCAAGGCCGTGACCCAGTCGCTTCGGCTCGAGGAATTGTTTGAGATCGCGTTGGACAAGGTGCTTGAGGTGACCGGGCGCGATCGCATGAGTCTGCGGCTCAAGGATCCGCTGTCGGGCCGTCTCGCGTTGTCCGCCCACCGGGGTTTCTCGGATGGGGAGGTCGAAGATCTTCGCAAGCGGCCGTCGCATCGGTGGATCGAGCAGGTCCTCGCGACCAGGCAGCCGGCGGTGATCGACGAAGCTGCGGTGGAGACCGACCGGCAGGCTTTGTTGCTCAACAGCGGCTCGGTAGCGTGGATACCGATTCAAGCGCGGGAACACGTCGTTGGCGTGATGGGGATCTCGGCGGTCGAGTCCTTTCGCTTTTCGCGGCGCGAGCTGGATTTTCTAGCGGCCATCGGTCATGTCGTCGGCATCGCGGTCGAAAATGCCTGGCTCTTCGAAGAATCCCAACGGCAGGAGAAGATTCAACGGCTCCTCAAGGAGTTGAGCCAGGACATCACCTCCCTCGACATCAGCGCCTTGTTTCAAAAGGTCGCGGACAAGGTCCAAGAGTTTTTTAAGGTCGATATCGCCGACATTCGACTCCTAACGGAGGGCGACATCCCAGCGCTCGTGGGATCATCGGGGATGGCCCCGGACCGTCTTTATAAGCGAGGAGCAAGCACGGGGCGTTCGCGATGGATCGCGCAAAATCGCCGGCCCCTGATTATCCCCGATATGACGAAGGAGTCTGCCATCCCAAGAGGCGACACGGTCCGCGAGCTCGGCATTCGGGGCTATCTCGCCGTCCCGTTCTTTTCAAAGAGCGGCGAGGTCATCGGCATTCTGCGGGCGCTCACCTACGAGCCGCGAGAGTTCAGCGAGTCCGAACTCGATCTCCTGCAGCAGCTGGTCAACGGGACGGCCATTGCTCTCGCCAACGCCCGGCTGTTCGAGGAGACGGAGCGGCGGGCGCACGAGCAGGCGGTGTTGAACGCCATTGCGATGACGACCAGCCAGTCCCTTCACCTGGGCGAGCTGTTGCAGATCGCTTTGGAAAAAGTGCTGGAAGCGACGGGCCGGGAGCAAGGATATATCCGATTGAAGGACCCGATCACCGGGGACCTGACCCTCGCTGCCCACCGCGGCATCTCGGAGCAGTTCGTCCAGACGCTGCTGCACGAGCGGACGCCCGGAGGGAAAAGCGATCAGGTTTTCGCATCCGGAGAGCCGCTGGTGATCAACGATCCGGACAGCTCCGTTCTCAAAGAACAGACCCGTCGCGAAGGAACCCGCGCCATCGGCTGGTTCCCGTTGAAGGTGCGGGGGACGGTGGTGGGGATCATGAACGTCTTGGCGACCCGCTCGATCGCCTTTCAGCCTCGCGAGGTCGAGTTGCTGAAAGCCATCGGGAACGTCATCGGCGTGGCGCTCGAAAATGCCCGCCTGTTCGGCGAAACGCAGCGAAGCCTGGCTCAGGTCAAGGCGCTGCGGGAGATCGATCAGGCCATCACTTCGAGCTTGGATCTGCGCACGGTGTTGGACGTGCTGATGGAAAAGATCGATCTCGTTCTCCCGTATTCCGCCGTCACCGTCCGGCTGTTCGATAAGGAGCGCGGCTTGCTGGAGCCGGTCGTCTGTCGGAATCTCGACGAACGAGACTGGAAGGCTACGGAATGGAGAGCGGGAAGGGGGCTCGCCAATGTCGTGTTTGAAACCAGGGCGCCTTTGATCATCCAAAACGCCCGGGCCGATGCGCGGGTGCTGGATCGCGCGTTTTACCGCAAACACCAGCTGACTTCCTACGTGGGAGTTCCGTTGATCGTGAAAGACGAGATCCTGGGAGTCCTCGGCTTCTACACCAAAGCGGAGCACGACTTTACCGGCGAAGAAGTTGAGTTTCTCATGACGCTGGCGGGCCGAGCGGCCATAGCGATCCACAATGCCGGGCTTCATGAAGAGACCGAGCGGCGGCGGCGCGAAGCGGAGGAGCTGGCGCGAGTGGCCCGGTCGCTTACGGAGACTCTCGATATGTCGGCCGTTGGGGAACGGATCGTCACCAGCGTGCGAGAACTCTTCGGCGTCAGGGCGTCGATGCTCAGGTTGCTCCAACCCGACGGGTCGCTCCGCGCCCTGGCATCGAGCGGCGAGGGCTTTCTCCAAGACTCCGGCGTGGACCTCTTGCCCGTCGGCACGGGAATCGTGAGCCGGGCCATCGCCGAGGAGAGGGCGATCTGGTCGCCGGACGTGTTGAACGATCCCGAGATCCGTCTGACCGACCAGATGCGTGAGTATCAGATCCGGTCGGGGAACAGCGCCATGATCGCCGTGCCCCTGCGCGCGCACGAAACGATCATCGGCTCGCTGGGATGCCTGGATCGGACGGGACGGGTCTACACCGACAGCGAAGTGGCGCTGCTGCAAACGCTCGCGGATGAGGCGGCGCTGGCTCTGGAGAACGCGCGGCTCTACAAAGAAACGCAGATTAGGGAATCGCAGTTGCAGGAAACCAATCTCCGGCTCTCGGCCCTCCATGCCGTTACGGCGGCCGCGAGTCAATCGCTGGACACGGATCGAGTGCTCAACTCGGCGATCGGGAAGATCACGGAGATATTCGGCTTCGATGCCACGCAAATCCATATTTACGACGAGCGCAAGGACGAAATGCATTTGAATGCCTACTTTGAGACGCAGCCCCACCGGTTCGTTTCCGTGCAAGCCTTTCGCAGGGGGCAAGGCATCGTCGGCAAAGTGGCGGAGTCCGGGAAACCGCTGATCTTCGAAGACGTATTAACCGATCCTCTCTACCGGCAGCTCAGCCGCACCAAAACCTCGAGCCGGTTCGGCTATCACTTCTTCGCCGTGTTTCCCATCAAGGGGAAGCAGAAGACTTTGGGCACCCTGGCTTGCACCGGAGTCGATCCCCGGACGTTGAGCTCGGGCGAGACTCAACTCCTGGAGGCGATCGCGGATCAGGTCGCCGTGGCCATCGAAAATGCCGGACTGTATGCGGAAGTCAGACAACGGCTGCAAGAGCTGCAGCAAAAAACCGAGGAGCTGCAGCGCGCCAACAAGGTGAAGGACGAATTCTTGAGCGTGATGTCGCACGAGCTGCGCACGCCGATCAACGTCGTGATGGGCTATGCGGCGATGATCAAGGACGGGTTGGTAGGCCAGGTAAGCGCCGAACAGAACGAGGCCCTGGCGAAGCTTATGGCGCGAGGCCGGGAGCAGTTGAGCATGATCGACGGCATCCTGCAAGTCACGCAAATCGAGGCGCACAAGCTCTCGGTCGAGCAAGACGAGGTGAAACTGGGAGAATTTCTCGACGAGCTGAAGTCGGATTACGGCGCGCTGCGAGCGAACAAAAGGACCGGCCTCGTTTGGCAATATCCTTCCGAACTGCCGGCGATCACGACGGACCGCAAAAAGCTTAGGCAGATTCTCAGCAATCTTATCAACAACGCAATCAAATTCACGGCAGACGGCGGCGTCACGGTCTCCGCGCGCGTGGTTGAAGGCACAAGGCAGAAGGCAGAAGGCGGGAGTGGGGAAGGGAAGACCGAACTGGTTCTTGCCTGTTGCCTCGTGCCTCCTGCCTCGACCCCGTGGGTGGAGTTCACCGTGGCGGATACCGGGGTCGGAATTCCTCAAGAATCGCTGTCCGTTATCTTTGAAAAATTTCGCCAGGTCGACAGCTCGGAAACGAGAAGGTACGCTGGAATCGGCATCGGCCTCTACATCGTGAAACATTTCTCGGAACTGCTCGGCGGCAAGGTTGAGGTCGAGAGCGAACCAGGCAGGGGATCGACCTTTACGGTGACGCTCCCGTGCGCGGACCAGAGCGCAGTAAGCGGCAGGCAGGCGGCAGTCAACAGCTGATATCATTTGTCTTATCTGCCGACTGCCTGCTGATTTAAACCGCATCACGTCGTGTTGTTTTCTCGGCCGATCTTCTTTTCTGGCTCTAAGAATTTCCAAAGCCTGCATCAGCCGTTTCCGCGTCTCCGCCGGCCGTCCGGCGGCGTCGGTATCGGTCTTTAATCGTAAAACATTTACCGAGCTTCTGGGGGGGGCGCCGTGGAGCTGGAGAGCGAGCCCGGAAAAGGCTCAACCTTCACGGTAACGATACCCGTGGCGACCCATCATCAACAGGCTGGAAAAGAAGAGGCAAACGGGCTAATACTCTCCACGTAGAAGAAAAGCCTTCCATGACACGATTGTCTTTTTCGAGCCTTCGCATTCGCCTGTTGCTGTTCGTGCTCCTCGCCATCCTCCCGGCGCTGGGTCTGATTCTCTATACAGCGGTGGAAATGCGAAGCGTGGCTTCTATGGAGGCTAAAGCAAACGCGTTGCGGCTGGCGCAGTCCGCCGCCAACAATCAAGATGACTTTTTCGAGGGGGCACGCCAGCTCCTCATCGCGCTGGCGCAACTTCCCGAAGTTCGCAAGCAAGACTCCAAAGCCTGCAATGCGCTGTTTGCCGGTCTCCTGAAACAATTTCCACTCTATGTCAGCCTGGGCGCGGTTGACGCCAGGGGGAATTCGTTCTGCAGCGCCATCCCGATCAGTAAATCGGTCAGTGCGGCCGACCGCGCGTATTTCCAGCGCGCCGTTCAATATCGCGATTTTGCCGTCGGCGATTACACGATCGGGCGGGTCAGCGGCAAGGCCTCGCTCAATTTCGGCTATCCTGTCCTCGACAGCAAGGGGGCCGTCCAGGCCGTGGTCCTTGCCGGGCTGGATCTTTCATGGCTTAACAAACTCGTTACCAAGACGCAGTTGCTGCGAGGCGCGACCCTGACCGTAATTGATCGCAAGGGCACGATTCTAGTTCGCTCCCCCGATTCGGAAAAATGGGTTGGAAAATCCATGCCGCAGACGCCACTCGTCCGGACTATTCTGAATCAAGGCGAGGGCACTACCGAGGCTGTCGGCATGGACGGCGTCCCGCGGCTTTACGGGTTTAGTCCGCTGGGAAAAGCCCGAGACGCGTATGTGGGTGTCGGTGTCCCGAAAGACGTTGCCTTTGCCCCGGCTAACCGCGTTCTTACCCGCAACCTGGCAGCGCTCGGGATCGTTAGTGTGCTGGCGCTTATGGCAGCTTGGTTCGGAGCCGACCTGTTTGTCCTGCGCCGCGTGAATGCCCTGGTTCGTGCGACTAGGCGGCTTACCGCCGGCGACCTCGGCGCGCGCACCGGGCTCCCCCATAGAGAGGGAGAGCTGGGCCAACTCGCACAGTCCTTTGATGAAATGGCCGAGGCTTTGCAAACGCGGCAGGCCGAGGCTAAGCGAGCGGAGGGGGAGATTCAACGTCACGCCCAGCGCATCACTGCCTTGCGCGATATTAACACTGCCATCACCTCGACTTTGGATCTGCACAATATCTTGGGCCTTCTGCTGGAAAAAATTGATCTCTTTTTGCCCTATGCGACTGCCACTACCGTCAGGTTATTTGACGAAGAGAGCAGACTGCTCGAGCCCTTAGCCTCTAGGAACATCGATGAGCAGGAATGGAGGGCGGGACCGTGGAGGGGTGGACGTGGCATCCAAACGCTTGTATTCGAATCTAAGGCCCCTCAGACAATCCGCAATGTTGAGACTGACCTGCGGATGCGAGACCTTGAATTTTACCGCAAACATAACTTGATCTCCTACCTGGGAGTCCCGCTGATCGTCAAGGAAAAGGTCCTGGGAGTCCTTTCGCTTTACACTAAAGAGGAGCACGAGTTTACCCACGAGGAGATCGAGTTTCTCTCCACGCTTGCGGGCCAGGCGGCCGTCGCGATTCACCACTCCCGGCTCTACGAAGAGACCGAGCGCCGGAGGCGCGAAACGGAGGAGCTGGCGCGAGTGGCGCAATCCCTTACAGAGACCCTGGATATGATTGCCGTCGGAGAGCGGATTGTGACGAGCGTGCGAGAGCTCTTCGGCATCAAGGCCTCCACGCTCAGGCTCCTCCAGCCCGACGGATCGCTGCGCACCCTTGCATCGAGCGGCGAGAGTTTTTCTCAAATGTCTGGGGGGGACACATTACCCGCCGGCATAGGGCTCGCGAGCGTAGCGGTCGCCGAGGGGAGGCCGATCTGGTCCGCGGACGTGTTGAACGAGCCACGGATTCGTCTCACCGACCAGATGCGTGATTACCAGCTCCGGTCCGGGGAACGCTCCATGATCGCCGTGCCGCTCCGGGCGCACGAGAAAATCACCGGCGCACTCGGGCTCGCTGACCAGACAGGGCGAACCTACTCCGACAGCGAAGTGGCGCTGGTGCAAACGTTTGCGGATCAGGCCGCGATGGCCATTGAAAACGCCAGGCTTTATGAAGAGTCCCGGAAACGGGAGGAGATCCAGAATCTTCTGAAGGAACTTAGCCAAGATATCACCTCTCTGGACATCGATAGCCTGATCAAGAAACTCACGACCAAGATAAGAGAGATGCTTAAAGTCGATATCTCCGACATCAGGCTATTTGAAGAAGGCAAGTGGCTCCTCAGGGGCGTCTCTGGGATCGATCTCAGTCTTCTCCCTGCTCCCCGGGGAACTGCCTCTGCCCGTTTTCGGTGGGTTATTGAAAATCGAAGGCCTCTCGTAATCCCGGACGCCGCTCAAGAGGAGAATCTTCCCTCTGGTAGGACCGTCAAGACCCTTGGGCTCCGGGGCTATCTGGCGGTCCCTCTCTTTTCAAGAGGAGGGGAAGTGATAGGTGTGCTCAGGGCTTCAACGTATGAGCCACGAGACTTTACCCAAGAGGAAGTAGATCTCCTCCAGCAGTTGGCCAACGGAACTGCCATCGCCTTGGAAAATGCCCGGCTTTTGGAACAGACAAAAAAACAGGCAGTTGAGTTGGAGGAGGCGAACAAGGCGCAGGCAGACTTCGCCGCGATGATCGCTCATGACCTGCGCGCCCCTTTGATGGCGGTGATTTCGGGAGCCGCGATGCTTGAGGATGGTCTGTTCGGGCCGGTCAATGAGGAACAGAAGAAATGGCTTGCCAAGATTCAAGGTAGCAGCCGTAATCTCGTGGATCTCGTCAGTAACATCCTTGATCTCTCGAAAGTCGAGGCGGGACACGTCGATCTAACCAAAGAGGAAGTGGACCTCAAGGGATTGCTCCAGGGGAGCCTGGAGAATTATCTGCTCCTGGCCCAGAAGAAAAAGATATCGCTCCGAGAACGGCTGGAGGCCGGTCTACCGCAGGTCAAGGTCGATCCCCGGCGCCTGGATCAAGTCTTAAGCAATCTTATCAGTAACGCCCTCAAATTCACCGGCGAAGGGGGAACGGTCGAGGTCGGCGCCGGAGTGGAAAAAGGAGTGGGGGTCAGAGTGTACGTGAGGGACTCAGGAGTGGGCATCCCCCAGGAAGAGATCGGCAATCTCTTCGAGAAGTATCGTCAGACTACGAGCGGTAAGATATCGAACCAGAAAGGGACGGGTCTCGGGTTGGTGATCTGCAAGGCAATCGTGGAGGCCCATGGCGGAAAGATCTGGGTCGAGAGCGAGGAGGGGAAAGGTTCGACTTTTGCGTTTATGCTGCCCTATGACCAAACGGCAGAAAGCAGTAGACAGTGAGCAGCTTTCCGCCTGCTTGGTTAGACCGGCATCACGTCGTGTTTCTTCTTCGGCCTCTCTTCTTTCTTTCCTCTTAGGACCTCCAGCGACTGTATCAGGCGCCTCCGGGTCTCCGCCGGCCGGACGACGGCGTGGGCGAACTGTTTGGCGAGCGCTTCAAACGGCCCGCTGAATCTCTCAGTATACTCCGCCAGCTTCTCCTTACGCGTCTGCTCCGGATCGCCGGACTGTTCGATCTCGCGGCGATAGAGCACGTTGACGGCGCCGCCGCCGCCCATCACCGCCAGCTCGACTCCCGGCCAGACGAGCAGCTGGTCCGCCCCCATCTCGCGCGTGCACATCGCCTGTTTCGCGCCGCCGTAGCCCTTACGCAGCACGACGGTGATCTTCGGCACCGTCGCCTCCGCGTAGGCGTAGAGCATCTTCGCGCCGTGGCGGATGATTCCCTTTTCCTCCTGCTGTTTGCCGGGGAAGAAGCCCGGCACATCCATCAGCGTCACGACGGGGATGTTGAAGGCGTCGCAGAATCGGATGAAGCGCGCCGCCTTATCCGACGCATCGACGTCCAGGCTGCCGGCTAAAAACATCGGCTGGTTGGCCACGAACCCAACGGGGTAGCCGTCGAGACGACCGAGGCCGATGACGAGATTGCGCGCGAATTTCGCCTTCAGCTCGAAAAAATCGCCGTCGTCCACGACGGCTTTGATGACCTGGAGGACATTGTAAGCCTGGCGCATGTCGTCGGGGACGATCGTTTCAAGCGCGTCGAGGGGGCGCGCCGGATCGTCGTCGGTGTCTTTGCGCGGCGGGGCCGATTCGAAATTCGACGGCAAAAAGCCCAGCAGCCGCCGGATTGTGAGGAGGCATTCTTCGTCGTTCTTGGCGACCAGATCCGCCACGCCGGAAACCTCGGAATGGATTTTCGTTCCGCCAAGCTCTTCCATTGTAACGGTCTCGCCAAGAACTTCTTTAATCACCGCCGGGCCGGTGATGAACATCTGACTCGTGTTCTGGACCATGAGGATAAAATCGGTCAGCGCGGGAGAGTAGGAGCCGACGCCGATGCAGGGGCCCATGATCGCGGAGATCTGCGGGATCGAGCCGGAGGCGAGGCTGTTCTCGAAGAAAATTTTGCCTATGGCCGCGGTGACGGAAAGCCCCTCTTGAATGCGCGCCCCCGCCGAATCGTTGAGGCCGATAACCGGCACCCCAAGCTTGCGAGCGGTCTGGATGACGTAGGCGATCTTCTCGGCATGGGCGCTGCCGACGGAGCCGGCGAGGACCGAGCGGTCCTGGGAATAGACATAGACCGGTCGCCCTTCCACCTTGCCGAAGCCCGCGACGACCCCGTCCGACGGCAGCTTCTTCTCCGCCATGCCGAATTCCGCGCACTGCGTCTCGGCCAGCATGAATTCCTCGACGAAGCTGTCCGGGTCCAGAAGCTTGTCGATGCGCTCGCGGGCGGTGAGCTTGCCCTCGGCGTGTTGTTTGGCGGCGGCTTTCGGGTCGGGGTCGAGCGCCTTGCGCTCTAAGGCGGCGAGTTTTTTCTGCAGCTCTTCTCTGGATTTCGCCATACTGGAGCGCGATCAGCCGCCGATGATGCCCATGCCCTGGAGCACGGAGAGCATGACGGCAGCGGCGATGACCGAGCCGATCTGGCCCGCCGCGTTCGCGCTCATGGCGTGCATGAGCAGATAGTTCTTCTTGTTGTATTTTTGCCCTTCGACTTGAACGACCCGCGCGGACATGGGAAAGGCGGAGATGCCGGCCGCGCCGATCAGTGGATTAATCTTGCCGCCGGTGAGGAAGCACATGAGCTTGCCGAAGAGCACGCCGACGGCGGTGTCCAGACTGATGGCCACAAAGCCGAGGCCCAAAATCAAAAGCGTTTGAGCGCGCAGGAATTTGTCGGCTTCCATCGTCGCGCCGATGCACAGCCCCAGGAGCAGCGTGACGATATTGGCGATCTCGTTTTCGGACGCGCTCTTTAACCGGTCGACGACGCCGCTTTCCTTCATCAGGTTTCCCAGCATGATGGTGCCGATCAGCGGCGCGCCCTTGGGAGCGAGAATGGAAGCGAAGATCGTCACGACGATGGGAAAAAGAATCTTCGTCGTCTTCGACACCGGCTGTTTCAAAATACCCATGACGATCTTACGCTCCTTATCGGTCGTCAGCAGGCGCATGATCGGCGGCTGGATCAGCGGCACCAGGGACATGTAGGAGTAGGCCGCGACGGAGACCGCGCCGAGCATATGCGGCGCGAATTTCGAGCTCACGTAGATGGCCGTCGGCCCGTCGCAGGCGCCGATGATGGCGACGGCAACGGCATCGAGCTTGTCGAACCCGAGCGCCAGGGCGAGCAGCAGCGTAAGAAATATCCCGAACTGGCCCGCTGCGCCGAGCAAAATAATTTTCGGGTTTTCCAACAGCGGCTGGAAGTCGGTCATCGCGCCGATGCCGATGAAGATCAGCAGGGGGAACACTTCGGTGAGCACGCCGGCGTCGTAAAAGAAACGCAGAAATCCTTCCTTTCCCATCATATCCGCCAGGGGAATATTGACCAGGATCGCGCCGAAGCCAATGGGCAGGAGAAGCAGCGGCTCGTAGCCTTTTTTTATGCCGAGGTAGAGCAGCGCGGCCCCGACCAGGATCATGACCACTTGGCCCAAGCCGAGATTCGCGATGCCCAGGAAGAGGCCTTGAAGGCCGGAAAAAAGCGCGGATGCCATGGGAATAAACTAACCTTTCCTGGCTGCCGGCTCTTCGGGCTGATAAGGAAAGACTCTTTTAATTAGGAGGATGAGCAGACTTAATATCCACAACACCAGCATGGTCCCGGCCATGCCGATCAGCGCCAGCGTCCAACCAAACGTCCAAGTATCCATAAATGAAGGGGGAGTTATTCGATAACCGCGAGCTCTTGTTCGGCTTCCACGGCCTGGCCGGGCGAGACTTTGATTTCCTTGATGGTCCCCGCGGTCGGGGCCACCACCGGAATCTCCATCTTCATCGCCTCCATCACGACCACGGTGTCGTCTTCTTCGACCCGCTCGCCCGCCTTCTTCTCGACTTTGAGGATTTTTCCTACCATCGGCGCGATCACGGAAGTTGCCACGGTTTGTCTCCTTTGCCGGTTATCGGCCGTCAGCGCCAAGACACTGACGGCATTTCATGGCATATAGTAGACTTTTCCGTCCATTGCAATCCTCCGCCTTGATTTTGCGAGGTCGATCCTGTATGAAAAAACAAACTTATTCGGAGGTTACGATGGCCAAGCCGGCAGCCCAAGTGGACAATGTGATGGATAACATCCCCTATTACGACAAATGGCAGCAGAGCGAAGGCATACCCATCGTCAAGACGTTTTTTGTCCAGGACCTAAAGCAGGTTCAACTGGCTCATTGGGAGCGAACCGGCGGCGAGGGCGCTTTTATCAACATGGAAGGCGCGGAGGGGGCCACGGGCGCGTATGTCTGCGAGATTGCGCCGGGAAAGAGCCTTAAGCCGCAGAGGCAGATCTACGAAGAGATGATCTACGTTCTGAAGGGCCGCGGCGCGACCACTATCCGGAACGACAAGGGGGCCAAGCAGACCTTCGAATGGCACGACGGAAGTCTGTTTGCTTTGCCGCTCAACGCCTGGCACCAGCACTTCAACGGGCAAGGAAGCGAGCCGGTCAGGTTTTTCTCGGTCAACAGCATGCCGATCGTCTTTAACCTATTTCACAATGACGAGTTCATCTTCAACGTTCCCTACGATTTCACCGACCGCTTCAACGGCGAGGCCGAATACTTCAGCGGCAAGGGGAAGGCCCATCCCGGCCGCGTCTGGGACACCAACTTCATCGCCGACGCGCGCAGCTTCAAACTCGAGGAGTGGAAAGAGCGGGGCGGCGGCGGCACCAACGTCATGCTGGAGATGGCCAACGGCTCGATGGCCGCTCACATCTCGGAATTCCCGATAGGCACCTATAAAAAAGCCCACCGCCACGGGCCGGGCTTCAACGTCATCATCATCAAAGGCCAGGGCTTCTCTGTTTTCTGGAGAGAAGGACAGCCGATCAAGCGCTACGACTGGCAGGACGGCAGCGTCTTTACGCCGCCGCCGATGATGTTTCACCAGCATTTCAACACCGGCGCCACCCCGGCGCGGTATCTCCCCCCGCGTTTGGGCGGGATCAAGTACAGCCTGGGCGAGCAGTTCGGTGATGTGACGAAAGTCGACAAGGACGTCAAAGCGGGCGGCAATCAGATCGAATATTTCGACGAGGACCCCGCCATCCGAAAAATGTTCGAGGAAGAGCTGGCCAAGTCGGGCACCTCTTCGCGGATGAATCCGGAATTCTACAAAAAAAAGAGTTAGATTTCTAAGCTTCAATCATCGACGCTTGCGCGCTCCCGCAGTCTCATGGCCTTGTGCTCCCGCCTGTCGCCAGCATGAAGAGCGCCGCCGTCTCATATCCGACCTTCACTTAGAGTTGAGGATTTCCTGCGTAGTGTGGTAGAGGGGCGAGGAAAGGTGAGTTGTGAAGGGCCGTATTATCTTTCTTGTCCTCCTGGCATTTGTTCTATCCGCCGACTGCGGCGCGGCGGAAGTCGCCGGCCAGAAAGCCAAGATCCAGGGGGCGAATGTCGTGCAGCTCCGCGCCGGCCCCGATGCTAAACACCCGAGCCGGGCTACGCTGAAAGCCGGGACGGAAGTTCTCGTGGAAGGGGAGGAATCGAATTGGTACGCGGTCTCGACCGCGGACGGACGACGAGGCTACGTTAACAAGCGATTCGTCCGCCTGTTAGGCGAGTCTCCCAAACGGTCGGGCGACAAGCAGGATTCACCGCCCTCAGATGAAAATAAGCTCGGCGAGACGCAAACGCAGAAGCCGGCGAGCCCGGCTGAGCCCGATCGCGCTGCTGGAGCCGGCGCAGCGCCCGGCAACGACCTTTACTGGTGGATCGGCGCGGCGATCTGCCTCTTCGCGCTCGGATGGATCGCCGGCGGCAACTACTATCTTTATCGCGATAGAGTAAAGCGGACAAAGCTACGGTTCTAACCCCTGCGCAGCGTGGCCTCTGGTTATGACGGCACTTCTCATCATCCTATTCGCCTACCTTCTCGGCTCCGTGCCGACCGGGTTCCTGCTCGGTTCATTGGCGGGCGTTGACGTCCGCAAGGCCGGGAGCGGCAATGTCGGGGCCACCAACGTCGCGAGGGTGGCGGGGAAAAAACATGGGATACTGACATTGCTGGGCGACACCGCCAAGGGCCTTGTCCCGGTGTTTGTTGCGTTGCATATGGGGCTCGGCGCAGTGGCCGCAAGCCTGGTGGCCCTGGCCGCGTTCCTGGGCCATCTCTATCCGGTCTTTCTGAGATTTCAGGGAGGAAAAGGCGTGGCCACCGCGCTCGGGGCTCTTTTAGCCCTCGCGCCGATAGCCGCTGTTGCGCTGATGGTGATTTTCTCTTTGGTCGCGGCGGCGAGCCGAACGGTTTCGCTCGCTTCGATGGCCGCCGCGGCCGCTGCGCCGGCGGCGATATGGCTCTTCGGTTATCCGCCGGCATCGAGCGGCACGGGCCTCGCTATGGCGCTCATGGTTATCTGGCGCCACCGGGACAACATCGAGCGCCTGCGCGCGGGCGTGGAGCCGAAATTCACGCGTTAAGCCCGCGACGGCGAGCCGTCGCGGCAGCGGCTTAATATTCGCGCTCTTTTTTATCCTTTTCCTGCTCGCGTTTCTGGCGCTCGAGCTCGTCGGCATTCTTGTCGATCTGTTTCTGCTGCTCCTGCTGCTTTTTCTCCTGGCCCTGGAGTTGGTCGCCGATCAACGCGCCGGCTCCGGCGCCGAGAACCGCGCCGATCGCCGCGCCGGTCCCGGGGCGTCCCACTGCGGCGCCGATAATTCCCCCTGCCGCGGCTCCGCCAAGGGCGCCGATGCCGGCGCCTTTCTCTCGCGTGCTCAGAGGCTCCGAGCAGCCAAGAACTCCGGCCACCAGAAAAATCGCCACAAGGGCGCTCAATCCATATTTCATAACGCCTCCTTGGTTATTTGACTGCACAGACTTCATGATGCGACGTATGCTAGCAAAGCGCAATAGGCTGTTCAAGTTTCTCTTCATGCAGGCCTCTTGCCTGCCTATTCCTTAGACGTGTTCGAATGGGTTTCTGTGTGTTGACATCGTAGACCTTATAAGTCTATAGTCATTTTTACGCGGAAGAAAGGGCGCACATGAGCGACATCACGCAAGAAGCCGTAATTGAAGCTTTAAAAACGGTTAACGACCCCGAGCTCCATCGCGATATCGTCAGCCTCGGCATGGTCAAGAACCTCCAGGTGGCCGACGGCAAGGTAAAATTCACCGTCGAGCTGACCACCCCGGCTTGCCCGTTGAGGGAACGCATCGACGCCGATTGCAAGAAAGCGCTGGCGAGCGTAGGGATCAAAGATCTCGAAATTTCCTTCGGCGCGCAGGTGCGCGGCAGCAAAACCGGCCCCGGCCAGACCGATCTATTGCCGACCGTCAAGAACGTGGTCCTTGTTGCCGCGGGGAAGGGCGGCGTGGGAAAATCGACCGTCGCGGTCAATCTCGCAGTCGCGCTCAAGGCGCACGGCGCAGCCACGGGATTGCTCGACGCCGATATCTACGGCCCTTCGGTGCCGATACTCATGGGCATCAAAGAACAGCCCCGGCAAATTCCCGTGGACGGCGGCGTCAAGCTGGCGCCGCCGGTCGCCCACGGCTTGCCGGTGATGTCGATCGGTTTTTTTCTCGAGTCGGACCAGGCGGTGATCTGGCGCGGCCCGATGCTAGGCAAGGCGCTCCATCAGATGATGGCCGACGTTCACTGGGGCGATCTCGATTACCTCGTCGTCGACATGCCGCCCGGCACAGGAGACGTGCAGATCACCTTCTCGCAGCAGCTCAAGGTGAGCGGCGCGCTGCTGGTGGCGACTCCCCAGGACGTGGCGCTGGCCGACGTGATCCGCGCCAAGTCGATGTTCGACAAAGTGATGATTCCGATCGTCGGCATGGTGGAGAACATGAGTTATTTCATTTGCGACGGCTGTCAGAAGCGGCACGAGATCTTTTCCCGCGGCGGCGCCGAGCGCGCGGCCAAGCGTTTCAACATTCCGTTTTTGGGCGAGATCCCGATCACCCCGGCGTTGCGTGAGTGGGGAGACAAGGGCGTGCCGATTCTGGTCCAGCAGCCGGATTCCGAGATCAGCAAAATTTTCATGGAGGTCGCGGCGAAGCTGGCCGGCCAGCTCTCTGTAGCCTCCGAGGCCGCGAAGAAAAGCCAGGGGCTGAAGATCATTTCCACATAGCGCAAAAGGAGCAACGTTTATGGCAACGAAAGAAGAAGTTTACGAAGCGCTTCACGACTGCTACGACCCGGAGATTCCCGTCAATATCGTCGATCTCGGCCTCATCTATGACGTTCAGGTGGACGGCGCAAAGGTGGCGGTCAAGATGACTCTCACCGCGCCGGGCTGCGGCATGGGAGGAATGATTTCCGGGCAGGCGCGCAACAAAATCCTCGAACTTGACGGCGTCGAAGACGCCACCGTCGACCTCGTCTGGGACCCGCCCTGGGAGCCGAGCAGGATGAGCGCCGAGGCCAAGCAGAAGCTGGGGATCGGTTGAGTTCTTCAAGTACCTTCGCCGTAATCCATCGTTTCAGACGAACGACGAAAACCGTCCGCACCGCTCTGGAGATGTGGCCGCAGCTTAGGTTACTACTACCTTTAGAACAGCCCTTCCTTCTCGAGCTTTCGCACAAATCTATCGTCGACCAAGTCTTCGGCTTTCAGCCGGCGGATCTTTTCGTTAGTCAAGCCGAGCAGCCGAATCACGTTGCGCACGCCTTCGACCGTTGGATAGATCCGCCGGTCGTATAGCATGGGCAGGCTCTCGTAACCCTCCACGGCTTGTTCCACGTTCGGCAGACGGAGGCCTTTGGCCAGGCTCTTGAGCACCGCCGCCTTGTTTTCCGGCTGAGCAACGAACGCCATCGAGTCCACGACGCCGCGCAAAACTTTTTCCACAACGTCCGGCGAGGAATTAATGAAGCTGCGTTTGGTCATGATTCCCGTGCTCTGGAACGGGATGGGCAGTTGGGCCAGGTCGGCGAGGTTGGTAAAGCCCCGGCTTTTGAGGGGCGCGGCAAACGTATAGCCGAGATGCGACGCCGCCACGGTGCCGCTGAGAATCGCCTGACTGCGGATCGATTCATCGCCAAGAGCGCGAAAGGTGATGCCGTCACGCTTCGGGTCCAGGCCCCAGTAGTCGAGGGCCAACATCGTAAAAATCCAACCGCCCCCGCTCAGGCTGTTGACCCCTATCACTTTGCCCTTCAAGTCCGAAGGAGTTTTGATGGCCGGCGACGCCATGATGTTGCCGATGAGTTTATTGATCAGCCCGGCGACGAATACCAGGTCGGTGCCTTCCGCGACGGCGCCGAGCACCGCGCCGGTGACGGAGCCTTCGTGAAGCTGCGATTCGCCGGCCGCCAGCGCGGCCATGCCGATGGGCCCATTGCGGACGTGGACGAACGTCAGGTCCAGGCCATGGCGTCGGAAGAAGCCCTGGTCCTGAGCGACGAACATGACGGCCTCCCGCTCGCTGAACGAGCCGGTTGTCACCGTAACTTTGGTCGGGGCCTGAGCGGCCGGGGCGGGTCTCGCGGCGAGTGCGATCAGCAGGACAAACAGAGTGGAGAATTTCGTTCTCATCGCGTCCTCCTTCGGCCACGGTGCGCTGTCGCCGCTCGCGGATCGTCGATGCGCCTTTATGTTTCGGCTTTCCTCACCGGCCCGCGAGCACTGATTTGATGAAACCGCTCTGATCCAGTTCTCGTATCAGGCGGCTGTCGGCGAAGTCGTCGGGCGTTGCTCCTTTGGCCTTTGGATTCTGTTTTTCCAGGTCCTGGAGCAGGCTGGCGATGCCCGCCGGATAGGGTGGAATAGTGAAACCGTTTTTGATGATCAGCTCGTAGGTCTCTTCGAGCAGCTCCTGGTCGTCGGTCCGGAAATATTTTCCCATGGTTTTCATGGCGAACGGTTTGTCCCTCTGCCCGCGCGCCGCGCCTTCGACGTAGGCCCGGAGAAAACGGCGGACGAGATCTTCGTTGGACTTGATGAACCTGCGGGTCGTCACCACTCCGTTGACGTGATATTCGACATCGAGCGTCGAGAGGTCGAGCAGTTCTTTCAGTTTCACCTTCCTGGCTTGCAGCGTCGCCGGCGGCGTGATCGCCGCGGCGTGGACTTTGCCGGCCACCATCGCGCTCACCGTCTCGGCCGGCCCGCCGGTCTGGACCATCGTGATGTCGCGGTCAGGGTCGATGCCGTAGCGGCGGAGCGCGATTCGAGACGCAAGGTCCGACTGAGTGCCGAAGCGCGTCGTGCCGAACACCTTGCCCCTTAAATCTTCCATGCGTTGGATGTTGGGCTGGCTGAAGATCCACCAGTTAAATTTCTTCGCGATGGTGGCGATGATGACGGTATCCGTGCCCGAGAGATTGGCCTGGATCGGGCCGGCGCCGCCGGCCTGGATGATCGGCAGCTCGCCCGACAACATCGCCTGAATCGCCAGCGAGCTTCCCGGAATGCTGATAACCTCGACGCTGAGCCCGTGCTTCTCGTAATAGTTGCCCTCTTTCGCGAGCCAGAGCGACATCTGCGTCGCCGATGCCGAGCCGCCGCCGACGCGGAGCTTGTCGAGCTTCTTTTCCTGAGCCGACGCGGATGGCGCGGAACAAAACGCCAGCAGGAGCGCGCATGAAATTACGAGGCGGCGAATCATTCTGCTCTCTCGCGTGATCCCCTCACTTCGCCAGCGGATTGGGCCGCAACTGGAAGTGCACGGCGAGCGGCTTGGAGCCTTTGCCGCGCTCCATCAGCCACGGCGCGCGGTCGCCGCTCGAGCTCCAGAGTCCGCGGCCCTTCCAGCCGGCGTTCGGATCGTCGATGCGCCCGTCGAAGCCTTTGGCGTAGAAGCCCATCGGAAAGGGCACAGTCAGAAGGATCATCTTGCCGTCTTTCATCGCGACCAGGCCGTTGTGCAAGTTCGCTGTGGACATCGGCACGTCCTCGCCGAGGCCGAACGTGTTGTGCTGGTCGACCCACGAGTAGTAGCTCGCCTCGGCGCTGTTCTCGCCGATGCCCTTGAAGCCCGGGCCCGGATACTGGTGGAACGCCCAGCCCTCGGGGCAGTGGTTGCCGGTTGCCTTCGGGCCGTTGAGCGGGCCTTTGCAGAGGCGGCGGTCGAACACGCCCATGTGGCCGCTGGCGAGCGAGACCCACACGCGGCCCTGCTTGTCGATGTCGCCGCCGCGCGGGCCGAAGCCCGGCAGCGGGACGTTGTACATTTCGGCCAGCGACTTGTGCGGATTCTTGGTCGGATCGATGCGCACGACGGCGCCCGGGTTGCCGCGCAGCGTGCCCCACACCGAACCGTCGACCGGGCTCGGCATTACCGCGTAGAAGGTCGCGCCGATGCGCATGTCCTTGGCCGGATCCATCGGTTTGCCCGGCTCGGTGTACTCGTCGCGCACGCCGTTGCCGTTGGTGTCGAGCACCAGCGCGGTCCAGCCCTGCGACTTCTCGATGTCGCCGGTCTCGTCGAGCATCTTGGTGTTGATCCAGCCGACATTGCCGCCGCCGCCGCCGGTGCTGGCCCAGATCGTCTCGTTGGCGTCGTAGCCGAACTGCAGATGATGCGAGCCGAAGCAGGTCTGATAGGCGGTGTACTTGCCGGTCTTCGGATCGTACATCGTCACGCGGCGGTTGGTGCTGTTGAGCGGAAACTCGACGGCAGAGGGATGGCTCGATCCTTTTTTGCAGAAGTCGGGGTTGTCCGGCTTGTGGCCCGTCGCCGCGAGCCAGACGCGGCCCTTGCGGTCGAACATCGAGTTGTG
>JBGPGE010000017.1:0-58883 GCA_041483675.1 Binatia bacterium | reverse complement strand
TGGTAGTGCTCGATCGACTTGGGCATGGCGGCGTGGATGACGCAGCGCACGTCGCTGCGGTCGATCCCCATGCCGAACGCCACCGTGGCCACCACGACATCGATCTCCTCCGACGCGAACGCGTCTTGCGTTCGGCGCCGTTCGTCCGCGTCCATGCCGGCGTGGTAGAAGGCGGCGCTGAGCCTGTTCGCTCGCAGCATCGCCGCCACGGCTTCGGTGTCCTTCCGGCTGATGCAGTAGACGATCGCGGCTTCTCCGGGATGGCGCCTGAGCGCCTCCAGGACCTGCGCCTGCGCATCGACGCGGGGGACGATGCGGTAAACCAGGTTGGGACGGTCGAACGTGCCGACGAGCACCGCCGGGTTCGTAAGGCGCAGTTGTTCGGCGATGTCGGCGCGCACGCGCTCGGTGGCCGTCGCCGTGTAGGCATGCACGCTGGCCTGCGGGAAGCGGCTCTTGATCTCGGCGAGCCGGCGGTATTCGGGCCGGAAGTCGTGGCCCCAATGGCTGATGCAGTGCGCCTCGTCGATGGCGAACGCGCTTATTTGGAGACGCTCGATCAAATTCAGAAAACGTGGCGTTAGCAAGCGCTCCGGCGCGACGAACACCAGCCGGTAGCGGCCGGCGGCAATCGCAGCCTCAGTCTCGCGGACGGCGGCGGTCGACATGCCGCTATATAAAGCGCCCGCCGGATAGCCGCATTCACGCAGCCCGTCGACTTGATCCTTCATCAACGAGATGAGCGGCGAGACCACGATGTCGGTCCGCTGCGCCAGCTCGGGGGGAACTTGATAGCACAGCGACTTGCCGCCCCCGGTCGGCATCACGACCAGCGAATCGCGTCGCTCGAGACCCGCCCGGATCGCTTGCTCTTGCAGCGGACGCAGGCCGGAGAAGCCCCAGTAGCGCTGCACAACCGCGAGGATATCGGCGGCCGGCCAGCTTAGCCTGTCGATTTTCATGCTCTTCTCACCGCGATACAGATCAATGCCTGAGACGCTCAAATGAGTCAATCCCTGGATGACCAAAAAATCATCCGGTGCCCACTCCGCCGCATTGAGCAGTTGTCAAAAGCTCGAAAAACAGGTAAAAAGATGCGATTTTGGTTTACGGAAAGGTTTTTGCCATTGGCGATCACGATTAAAAAAGCTAGAAGAATCAACGAGTTGCCGCCCTATCTCTTTACCGAGATCGACCGCAGGAAGCGTGAGGCGATCGCCCGCGGCGTCGATTTGATCGATCTCGGCGTCGGCGATCCGGACATTCCTACGCCGTCGCCGGTCGTCGAGAAGCTGATCGAAGGGGCGAGCAAGCCGGTCAATCACCGCTACCCAAACAGCGCGGGGATGATCGAGTTTCGTCAAGCGGTTGCGGGTTGGTATGGCCGGCGCTTCGGCGTCAAGCTCGACGCGGCGAGCGAGGTGGTTTCGCTCATCGGCTCGAAGGAAGGCATCGCCAACATGGCGGTGGCATTCGTCGATCCGGGAGAGACGGTACTGGTCTCGACACCTTGCTACCCCGTCTACCATATCGGCACGGTTTTCAACGGCGGCAAGAACTACTTTGTCCCGCTCACCAAACAAAATCACTTTTTGCCCGATCTCGATGCGATCCCGGCCGAGGTGGCGCGCCAGGCGAAGATGCTCTGGATCAACTATCCCAACAATCCGACCGCCGCCGTCGCCGACAAGGATTTTTTTCTGCGCGTGGTCGAGTTCGCCGAGCGCCACAATATCATTGTCTGCCACGACGCGGCTTACACGGAGATGGGCTTCGACGGCTTCCGGCCGATGAGCTTTCTGGAAGTCGACGGCGCGAGGGAAGTGGGAATCGAATTTCACTCGCTGTCGAAAACATTCAACATGACCGGCTGGCGTGTCGGCATGGCGGTGGGCAATAAGGAATTGGTGGCGGGGCTGGCGCAGGTCAAGTCGAACGTGGACTCCGGCATCTTTCAAGGCGTGCAGGAGGCGGCGATCGAGGCGCTGCGTCTCGGCGACGCGATTATCGAGCCGTCAAGAAAGGTCTTTCAGGAGCGGCGGGATATTTTGGTGGACGGCCTGCGAGCCGCGGGATTTGAATGCGAAAAACCGCGCGCGACGTTTTACGTCTGGGTTTCGGTCCCCAAGGGGCTGACCTCGGAGGAATTCGCCACCCGCGTGCTGGAGCAAGCCGGCGTCGTCATCACGCCGGGCAACGGCTTCGGCGCGCCCGGCGAGGGCTACGTTCGTTTTACGCTGTGCGTCGACAAACTACGCTTGAAGGAGGTTGCCGACAGAATTCAGCGTGTAAAGATTTAGCGTGAACGATGATGGATGAACGCCGAATTCTGTCATTTTAGATTTTGGATTGCCGATTTTGGATTAATCTAAAATCGAAAATCTAAAATCCAAAATTGCTCCGCCGTGAGCGTGACTTCGAAGGAAAATGCCTCATCAGGTTTACATAGCGATCGGCTCCAATCTGGGGGATAGGAAAGAGAACTATCTCGAAGCCCTGGTGCGCATCGCCAAGCTTCCCAAAACCCGGATTATCAAAGAGTCCTCGGTCTACGAGAGCGAGCCACTCGGCGATTCCAAGGAGTGGTACGTCAACGGCGTCATCGAGATCGAGACCGAGTTCAGGCCGGAGATGCTGCTCAAAAAGTTGAAGAACATCGAGCGGGCGATGGGGCGCAAGAAAGTGCGCAAGCGCTGGGGCGCGCGGATCATCGACCTCGATATTCTGCTCTACGACACGGCGGTCGTGAACAAGAAAAATCTCAAGATTCCTCACCCGGAGCTGCACACGCGCAAGTTCGTTCTGGTGCCGCTGAGCGAGGTCGCCCCCCAGGTCGTCCATCCGGTGCTCCAGGCGACAATCTCAGAGCTGCTCGTAACCCTTAAGGACGATAAAAGGGTGAGTCTCTTCAGGCCGTAGCCGTTCTCCGCCGCGGAGAGCGGGAGGGATCGCCGTTGGCGCTCAGGTTCTTACTCTTCTTCGCTCTCGTCTATCTCTTCTTTTCCGTCTTGAGGAGTGTTTTCTCATGGCGGCGGCAACAGCGGGACCTTCGCCGTCGCGAGGAAACCAAACTGGGAGAAGAGATGGTCCTCGACCCGCAGTGCCAGAGTTATCTGCCTAAAGGCTCGGCGCTTTTCCGCAGCGGGTATTATTTCTGCAGCGAGCAATGCGCCAGGCTCTATCTTGTGCGCCCGCCGTCCTGAATCACCAAGAGCGCGCGACGGCTTCGCTTACGCCGCCGCTTTGGCCGGCGCCGAGTCCTTGGCCGGGCGGACCGACAGCACCGGGCAAGCGGCCATACGCACGACTTTCTCCGTCACGCTGCCGATCAGGACGTGAAGGAAACCGGTCCTGCCGTGCGTCGACATGACGATCAGATCGACTCCCTCCGCCGCCGCTTTCTCAATGATCCGCTGATAGGCCACGCCGACGCCGACCTCCGAGCGCGCTTTGGCCTTGGAGAGCAAGTCGGCGAAATTTTCTTCGAGATATTTCTCCAGTTGGACCCTGCGCTCCGCGATCATCTCCTCAACGCGGGGAATCTCTGCGGGGTCCACAGGCGTCCAGTCTTCCAGCCCTGAGACGATCGTCGTCTCTTCGTAGCCCAGAACGTTATAAACCACGACCTCTGCGCCCCGGTCCGCCGCCATCTCCAGGGCCACGCGCACCCCGGCTTGGGACAGATCGGAGAGATCCGTCGGCGCCAGAATCTTCTTGGTCGGATTCATACCAACCTCCTATCGCGCTTGCGCCAAAGCCTCTCGGGTGGCCTGGCAGCCGCTGCAGAACTCCGTGGCCGGAAACATCTCCAGCCGCTGCGCCTCGATCGGCTCATGGCACGCGATGCAGAACCCATAGCGGCCCGCTGGAATCCGGCTAAGAGCCATCTGAATATGTTCCAGCTCGCCCAAATAGCCTTCGCTCAGTTGGTCGCGGAGCCGAACTTCGCTCTCGTCCCGCGCTTGATCCAGCCAGTCCAGCGCGCGTTCCTCGGTAAGTTCCCGGTTTTCCTTTTCGATGCGTCCGAGAACCGCCCGGATCTGATCCTTGCGCCGCAAAAGTTTCTCCTCGCATTGTCTGATCTTTGTCGCGTCCATGGTCCCGCTCCTTGTTGGACTCTCAGCCGCTCCAGCCATAGTCACGAACGAGCAAGTTCCATGCCCTGAGCAGGCCAGGGATTCCTCGCGTCGGACCAGCATTTTTGGTTCGGGGCGCGCGGGCCGCTTGGCGTTTTTGGGAAGTGATCGCGCAGTTCTTCCGAGGTTTGCGAAAACACGAGTTCGCACGAGAATAGTGGAGGCGCACCCGTGCAATCGAGTATTGGAGTAGTAGGTTCTACCTGTGTTGTTCCATCAGTCCAGCACTCCAGTACTCCAGTCTTAAACATGGGCCTTTTTCAACGGTCTGGCTCTCACTGGTCGATCAGATGCGCGTTCGCGCTATAGGTTTCAAACTTGGCCCGCACGTACGGCGAGGTGTAGCCCTGTTGTATCCGTTCCACCCGATGGGGCTTGCTGAAGAAGTCGCGGTTGGCCCGCACGCAAATCTCCCCCAGCTCTTTGCGCGACAGATAACGGGTCGGCATCACCGTGTGAATCGCGTCCCAGTTTTTGAGATCCACGTCCTCAAGCCGATCCCCTTTTAAAGCCTGGCGCCAGATTGGAGAGCCGGGCATCGGGGTGAGCAGCATGAGAACGCCGATATCCGGATCGATCTCGTCCACCACGCGGAAACGGTTGTTGATTTTTTCCGCGTCATCCTCCCAGAACCCGCTCATGTAAGTCCCGACGGTAGAGATGTCGTTTCGCCGGAGCACCTGCACCAGCTCTTTCAGGTCGGCGATCGTGTAGGGATCTTTGCTCTTGTGAATGTTGACCAGCTCCTCATCGCTGCCGACCTCGATGCCGAACAGAACTTGATAGCAGCCGGCGCGACGCATGCGCGGAATCAAGTCCGCGTCCCGGATAAGGTTCCGCGCCCGGCCCATGAAGAACCACTGCATCTCTAGCTTGCGCGGCTCCAGCTCGTCGAGCAGCTCGATCATCTTCCGCCGGTCGGAGTTAAAATCGTAGTCCAGGAAGTTCAGCGCCCTGACCCCATAGCGTTTGTGCAGCAGCTCCATCTCATCCGCGACCAGCTTCCCGCTTCGGGGCCGGTGAACGAAAAAGTCCTGCCGCCGGCGGTAATCGATCAGCCCCCATTCGTAGCAAAAGCTGCAAGCGCCCTCGCAGCCGCGGCTGGTCACCGCTTCGTTGTAGCCTTCGATGCTGGAAAAGCCCAGGTATTTGTCCATCGGGAAGAGATCGTAGGCCGGCATCGGCAGGCGGTCGAGGTCGCCGAGCAGCGGCCGCGGCGGCGTCAGCGCAACGTTCGCGCCGTTGCGGTAAGCCAGCCCGAGGATGTCGCGATGCTTGCCGTTCTCGCCTTTAAGCGCACTGAGGAGCTCGACCAGCGTCAGCTCCCCTTCGCCGACGAGGATATAGTCGAGCTGCGGCGCGAAGCTGAGGATCTCCTTGGGCATGGCGGAGATCGCCAGCCCGCCGGCGATCGTAATCAAATGTGGAAATGCTTCTTTGAGAACGCTCAGCGCTTCGATGTAGCGGAGAACGGGACCGGCACCCCCTTCCGTCACCAGCCGCGTGCCGACGAACACGGCATCGGGCGCGATCTCCCTCACCCGCTCCACCATCTCGGCCTCGGTCAGCCCCAGCGCGCGACAGTCGAGCACCTCGACCTCGGCAGCCTTCCGCTCGCGGACGTAGGCTGCCAGATGGGCGTAAAGCGGATTACAGGCGACATGCCGTGCTCCCCACCGCGCCCAGTTTGACATAGGAGGACTCAGAAAAAGTAGCTTCATGGCTCACCTCAAATCTGGATTTAGAAAATTTAGTTGATGTATGGACATTCGATGAAGCAACTTTTATGCCATTACGCAGCGGAAGCGGGGCGGTGAATGCGCCGTGAGTGTGGAGGGAGGATATGGCAAAGGTAGAGGACTATTCGCAGCGGCGGGAAGAGTTAACGACCGGCCTTTTGAGCCTGAGATTCCGCGGCCAGCGCGTCATCCGGCGGCTCGCCGATATCGAAAGAGATATCGAAAGTGATCGCCTGGCTCTTTAAAAAGAGAGACAATTCACCCTTGGAGCTGGCGAGAAAGTTAAAGCCGCCGAGCGAATAGTAAGGCTGGGGAATGTTGACGCCCAGGCCTCTCGGATCCGGCGGCAGGATCTCGGTCGGGCGGCCGTCGTAGTAGCCCACCACATTGCGCTTGTCTTTCCAAAGGCGGACTTGCGAATCCGATTTTCCCGTTTGCGGATCGATCGCCGTCAGGTGCTCGGCGGTATGATACAAAGCCGCCAGCGCCGGCTCGCTCAAAAGAGAAGAGAGCATCTGCTCGCGCGGCAACTTGCTGTACTTGTTCTCCCAAAGCTCCAGAGGAATCGCCAGATGGGCGTGATCGGCATCGAGCGGGAAAAGATACCTCGCCGCTCCCTGTTCGAGCATCTCCCTCAGGTGGCGGATGGTCTCCTTGATAAACCGGCACGGCGCTGTAAATTCGATCCCTTTGTACCCAGCGGTAAATTCCTTCTTTCCCAGCAGGCAATCGCGCGCCCTCAACGGACGGTAGAGCCGCTCGCCGAAGCGCTCCTGATATCGGTAAGCGACTTCGATCTCCTCAGCGCTAAAAAACCAGCGATCGAGTTCGGCCGGCCACTCTGCCGGGGCAGCCGCCGGCGCCAAGAGAAGCGCGATTGCTGTTATGGCAAAGAGTCGCCGCATTGCTGCTCTGATGCTGACCGGCACACGTAACCGTTTGATGAGTCGAGCAAATTTTGTGCCGCAATTTGAACAGCCGGCGAATCGGTTCTCCCTATGGCGAGAGCGGCTTGGTTCAGTCACGGATAGGAAAATAGAGCCCTTTTTTCTTATCTTCGGGAATAATAGAGTGGTGTCGGTGGCAGCTCCCAACCACGGCGCAGAGCTTGTGGCATCGGCTTTGCTGGCTTGTCCGCACCCAAGATTCTGGAGGTGAAAATGGAGTTCGGCGTCGCGCTTCCCCATATCGGTCCCGGCGCAAACGCAGCGGCAATCATGGAGGTCGCAGAGCGCGCGGAGGCGCTGGGATACGACTCGCTCTGGGCGCTCGACCGGTTGCTATGGCCGGTACGGCCGGCGTCGAAATATCCGGGCAATCCGCGCGGCGAGCTTCCGGCCGTCATGCAAACGGTCTATGAGCCGTTGACCTCGCTCGCCTTCGTCGCAGCACGCACCAAGAGAATCCGTCTCGGCACGAGCGTCCTCGTCGCCGCCTACCGCAGTCCCGTGCTCGCGGCGAAGATCGGCGCGACGTTGGACGCGCTCTCCGGCGGCCGGTTGATTCTGGGATTGGGCGCGGGCTGGAGCGCCGATGAATTCGCCGCGGCGAATCAGTCGATCGAGGAGCGGGACGCGCGAACCGATGAATTTATCCGCGCGGTGCGCGAGCTGTGGACGGCGACGGAACCCTCCTTCAGCGGGAGATATTACCGCTTCCCACCGTCGATCTTCCTGCCGCGTCCGGTCCAGCAGCCTCATCCGCAGATCTGGATCGGCGGCAACAGCAAGCGCGCTATCCGGCGCGCAGCGGAGCTGGGCGACGGTTGGCATCCGACCAGCCGTCTCGCTCCGGCGGCCTTTGCCGACGAGGTGAAATATTTGCGCCGTGCGGCGGAGCAGGCCGGCCGCAATCCGGATCGGATCACGCTCTCGCTGCGCTGGAACGCGCTGCCCGACCCGGCGGACAAATCTCAACTTGAGAATGTGCGACGCGCGCTGCATGGGTACAGAGACGCCGGCGTCCAGCACATCTGCTTCGATCTCAACATCCCTGAGCCGCGCCCGGTTGCGGCGATGATGGAGATGATGGAGCGGCTAAAAGAGCTCGCGGCCTCTGTCGAGCGAGGATAGAGTGTGCGGCTTCCCCGCTTCCCTGGCACATAACTTGCGAAAGCTTCTTAACCTAACTTCAAAGCGCCGCAAAAAATTAGCATAGAGAGGAGCCTGTCCTATGTTCAGGAGAAAGCCCATTCAGTGGCCCGAGAAGGCCCGCGTCGCCATCACCACCTGCGTCGTGATGGAAAGCTGGCCCGACAACCTGGGAACCGCAAAGTCCCTTCAATCCGAGTTCCGCAAGGGGATTCCGGCGGACGCCAAGTTTAAAAGAGATATCGCCTCGATCAGCGACCGGCAGTACGGCGAAAGAGTCGGAGTTTACCGGGTGCTGAACGTTTTGCGCGACGAAGGGATCAAGGCGAGCTTCTTCGTCAACGGCCACACTGTGGAGACTTTTCCGCAGGTGATGAAACAGATCGTGGCGGAGGGACACGAGCTGTGCTCGGAGAACTGGCGCCACGAGTACGTTTTTGAAATGACGCCGGAAGAGCAGCGCCAAGACATCAAACGGACCGCGGATACTTTCCAGAAGGTTCTCGGTTTTAAGCCGCAGGGCTTCATCATGCCGGGCGAGCGGCCGACGGATGATACTCCCAAAATACTGGTGGATCTCGGTTACAAGTATTGGATGTGCTTTCTCCACGAAGATCTGCCCTACGTTCTCAAAGTGGACGGCGGCGAGTTGGTGCTCGCCTCCTACGGGATTTGGATGACCGACCATCGCACCGGACAGGCGGACGGCGGGCGCACGGCGAGGGAGATGCTGCAGATCTGGAAGGACAACTTCGATTGGATCTACGAAGAGGGGGAAACCAATCCCGGCTTCATGAGCCTGGGCCTTCATCCGTTTTTGATCGGCAGGCCGTTCAGAACGATGGTCCTGCGAGAGTTTCTGCGCTATGCCAAAGGCCATCCGGGAGTCTGGTTTCCACGAGGAATAGACCTAGCCGACCACTGGCTCAACCACTGCCACGACAACCTTGTCGAGCGCTGGCCGAACTACGGCACCGGCCTGGCCTATGAAAAGACGCAGTTGAAGCCGTAGGCGCGGTTTGCGAACCGCCTTTACTTCGGAAAGATTCTCACCGCTCAGCGCCCGCGGCTACTCCGACGGCAGGCACCGCTCGGCGCAGCCGCCTCTGGCCGGCCAGAGCGAACAACGCTTGATTCTGAGCTGCGCTTTGCCGAACACCGACGAAACCGCGGCGCGGCGCGCGTCGATATGGATCTCGGCAAAGCCTTTCGACTCCGGGCATCGAACGCCCCGCCACTTGCGATAACGCCGGTAGGTGTGCGCGGCCAATGGAACGAACACATAGAAGATCGCCAAAGCGACGATCGCAGCGATTAAGACCAGAGGCTCCTGCATGACATCCTCCCTTTAGCCGGTTTACATCCCCGGCCCGTTGCCTGTCAGCACGGCGATAAACTTCTTCGCCGCGGGCGGCAGCGATCTGCCGCGGCGGTAAACGATCGCGATCGGCCGCATGAACGGCCCCTCCGCCAGCGAGAGCGCCTTCAAGAGTCCGGCCTGGATCTCGGACCTGACCGTGATGGCCGGCACGATGGAAACGCCCATGCCGATCTCTACGGCGCGTTTGATCAATTCGATATTGTCGAACTCGGCTTTTACCACCGGCGTCACCCCTTCTTTTCTGAGCAACGCATCCAACTCGCCGCGTGTCGGAATGTCGCGGTGAAACGTCACCAACGGCTGGCCGGCCAGCCGTTTCAAACTGATCGACTCCTGGCGCGCGAACGGATGGTCGGGCGGGCAGATGAGCACCATCTCATCCTGAGAAAAGGCGATCGAGCGGATGTGCGGTTTGGTGCTCGGATAAGCGACGATCCCTAGATCGACGGTGCCGTTGACCACGTCCTGATAAATCTTGTTCACCCGGCTGTATTCCACCTGCACTTCGACGTTCGGATGAATCTTGAGAAACATCTTGACGAAGGGATCGAGCTCGTAGAGCCCGACGCTGTAGATCGTCGCCACCCGCACCGCGCCGCCGTCTTGCCCGCTAAGCTCCTGAAGGTGCTCTTCGACCTCGCGCAGCTCGCCGAGAATCCGCCGCGCGCCGCGGTAAACCGCCTCCCCCGCTTGAGTCAGCTGCATCTCGCTTCCATGCCGCTCCAACAACCGCGCGCCGAATCTCTTTTCCAACGCCTTCAGCCGCTGGCTCACGGCGGACTGCGTGATGGAATTGGCCGCCGCCGCCTGCGTGAAGCCTCTCAGCTTAATCACGTCGCAGAATAGTTTTAGGCTCTCGATGTCCACATCTTTTCTGGGAGGGAGCAAAATGGAGGCCAATGGGTATCGCCCTTTACCGTCCTAAGTTGCTGCGTTTGTGCCGCGGCCTGGATTCCTAAGTCTGCAAACAAACCGATCGGTTTTCCAGGATTTGAGAGGCGTTGCCGGCGATTTCGTCGAGTTTTTTTCCTTCCCGGCCTGCGCGAAGTTCCGGCGCGGTAATCTCCGTTGGATAAAACCCCATCTTTCTTGGTGTCTCGCTGGCTATGCGCTGCGCCTGCATAAGCTGAAACGGCCGGCCCATTAGCTGAGCTTATCGGAACGTCCGTGGCATAAGCCTTGCACAGGTTCGCGGCAGGTAGAAACCCGGACAAAACAGCAACCGGTGCGAACATGAAACATCCAGCGCCAGCCAACAACAACCGGAGCGGGCGGGAATCGAGCGGCTTTGTTTTTTCTCAAGCGCCCTTTCTCGTCTACTGGGAGATGACCAGGGCCTGCGATCTCGTCTGCCGCCACTGCCGCGCGGAGGCGAACGCCGAGCGCGACCGGCGCGAGCTGAGCACCATCGAAGCCGAAGCGTTGCTGGAAAGAATCCGCGCCTTCGGCGGACGCGGGCCGCACCTCGTGATGACCGGCGGCGATCCGCTCAAGCGGCCGGATCTCTTTTCGCTAATCGAATATGGAAGCAGGCTCGGCTTGACTATTTCCATCGCCCCCAGCAGCACCAACGCTTTGACCGCAGACGTCCTCAAACGCTTTAAAGACGCCGGCGTCGAGAGCATCGCCCTCAGCCTCGACGGCTCGACGGCGGAAAAACACGAAGGGCTGCGCGGTGTCGCGGGCTGCTTTAACCGCACGCTCGAGGCCGCGTGGAACGCGCTTGAAGCCGGACTTTCTCTCCAGATCAACACGCTGGCCACCGCCGAGACGCTGCCCGATATCCCGGCGATCTATACGCTGCTCGGCAGGCTGCCGCTCATGCGCTGGAAACTTTTCTCGTTGATTGCCGTCGGCAGAGGCCGAAATTTGAGCGAGCCGGCGCCTGAAGAGTGCGAAGCCATGCACCATTGGCTTTACGATCTCTCCAAGACCTCCCCCTTTCCCGTCGCCACCACCGAGGCGCCGCATTACCGGCGCGTCGCTTTAACCCGAATGCGTGCCGAAGGCATACCCGTCGCCGCGATCCGCACGACGCCGCTCGGCCGGGGCTTCGGCATTCGCGACGGCAACGGCATCCTTTTTATCTCGCACACCGGCGACGTCTATCCGTCGGGATTTTTACCGCTCGTCGGGGGTAACGTCCGGCGCGGTGACATCCTGGAAATCTACCGCTCGTCCGTCCTGTTCAGGTCGATCCGGCAGACGCGCTCGTTCAAAGGCAAGTGCGGCTACTGCGAGTTCAAGGAGATTTGCGGCGGTTCGCGCGCGCGGGCTTACGCGCGATACGGAGACCCATTGGAGACCGACCCACTCTGCGCGTACGAGCCTGCCACGAGCGGCAAAACGCAGCGTCTGGCGGAGACGGTGGAGAACTGATATCTGTTTTTTGAACCGTTCAAAAGGAGGCTGCCATGAAAAAAATCATTTTGTCCGTCGTACTCGCAACCGGTTTCACAATCGGCGTTTTTTCAGAGTACGTACGCTCCGCGCAGGAGACGAACGTCCTCACAGCGAAGAAAGTCGCCGCCGGGCCGGTCCTGGACGGCAAGATCGACGCGCTTTGGAAAGAGGCCCAGGCGATAAAGATTCCCGTGATGGGCGGCGCCAATCTTCCCAACGGCGGCACGGAGGTCGCGCTTAAAGCCGTTTACACGGACACGGACGTTTTTTTTCTCGCGCAGTGGGGCGACAAGACGCAAAGCCTTCAGCGTTTCCCCTGGAAAAAGCAGGCCGATGGCTCGTGGGTTAAACTCGTAGACCCCGGCGACAAGGGAAACGACAGCAACATGTACTATGAGGACAAGTTGGCGATCCTGTGGAACATCAACATTGCCGGGTTCGAGGCTGCGGGTTGCATGGTCGCCTGCCACGCGGGAGAGAGCGGGAAACCTTACGGCAATAAATACTTGAACAACCCGGGAGAGCTGGGAGACCTCTGGCACTGGAAGTCGGTGCGCACGGGTCCGATAGGCCAGATCGACGATCAGTACGTCGACAGCACCCGCTACGATAAAGACAAGTCGCCGGACGCCGGACGAAAGAGCGACCCGAAGACCGGCGGCGGCTACGTCGACAATTTTTCCGATGACAAGAAAGGCCCGAAGTTCGCGGCCAAAGGGAACAAGCCCGCGCCGCCCTATTGGATATTGGATCAGGAGAAAGAGGCGCTCGATGCCGGCAAGTACAAGACGGGGGACGAGGTTGCATCGATCATTGTCGCGGCCTTCACCGGCGACCGGGGGGACATCGCCGCGCAGGCGTCATGGGAGAATGGAGTCTGGACGCTCGAGTTCTCGCGCAAATTGAAGACGGCAGGCCAATATGACGTCCAGTTCGACGATCTGAGCAAGCAGTACGCGTTCGGCGTCGCCGTCTTCGACAACGCTCAGGTCCGTCATGCGTTTGCAACTGCGCCTAACAAACTGGCATTCGGAAAGTAAAAAGAGAAAGGGAAAAACTATGGGAAATAAATTATCCGGGTTGCTTCTGGGATTTTGCATCGCGGCAATCGCCGCGCCGGCGGCGATGGCGGCCGATGCGGGAGGCAAGGCGACTTACGAGAAGCTCTGCGTCTCCTGCCACGGCGCCGACGGCAAAGGCAATCCGGCGATGACGAAAGTGTTCGGGGAAAAAGAGTTGAATATCGCCGCCAAAGAGACCGCGGCGAAAAAGGACGACGAGCTGATCAAGGTCATCGCCGAGGGCAAGGGCAAGATGCCGGCCTCGGGCAAGGCGCTCAGCAAGCAGGAGCAGAAGCAGGTGATCGAACACGTAAGGTCACTGGGCAAGTAGGGCTCGATAGGTACTTTCGACAACCTGGGGCTATACCGGTTCTACTTCGTGCGAGCGACTGTGGAAGGCTCGATACGAGGACGGCTCGTATTGACGGTGGAGTTCCGAGACAGTCCGTCTGCTTCTCGCGGAAGCGGCCGGACTGTCAAAACTTCCGTCTCGGCGGTCCGGGATCTTTCTTTTCCTTGAGAAGTTCGCGGGTCAGTTTCGCAGGCCTGGTAATTTCGATTGCATGATCCCGCTTCACACTCCGGCAAAACAAGAAAAACCTCATGGCATATGCATTGCTTAGTCTTGCGTGGAAATAAATGGTTGACGCGGCATTAGTGTTCCTGCATAATGTGCGCCATCCAAATTAATCTCCGAAAAAGCGGAGGAACAAGATGCGACAAACACTCGTAGCGGCTCTACTCTTCACTACTCTCCTCGCTCTGAGCGGCCCTGTGTGGTCCGTCGAAGCCCCCGCCCCCAAAGAAGCCGCCTACGTCGGCAACGAAGTTTGCAAGGCCTGCCACGGTCCTCAAGTCGAGAAATTTTCTCAGACGATGATGGGCAAGATTTTCCTGTTCAACGCCCGCAATCAGCTTGAAAAGCAGGCCTGCGAGTCTTGCCACGGTCCAGGCAGCAACCACGTCGCTGCCGGCGGGGGAAGGGGCGTCGGCGGTCTGATTACGTTCCGCAAAGATTCCGGCGAGGCGGCCAAAGTTCAAAACGAGGCATGTCTCCAGTGTCATCAGCGCGGTATCCAGACCTACTGGGACGCGAGTCCTCACGCGGGTCGGGGCATGGCGTGCGTCAACTGTCACACCGTCATGGAGAAGACCAGCGACCGCTTCCAGCTCTCCAAGGTCGATGACAAAACTCCTTTCTTTAACAAGCGCGCCCAGACGGAGGTTTGCGGGCAATGCCACCTGCAAAGAAAAGCGCAATTGATGCGCTCTTCCCACATGCCGCTCAGAGAAGGAAAAATTACCTGCAGCGACTGCCACAACCCGCACGGCTCTCCAAACCCGTCTCAACTCAAGCAGGCGAGCGTCAACGAAAACTGCTACACCTGCCATGCCGAGAGGCGAGGGCCCTTCCTTTTTGAGCATCCCTCGGTTTCTGAGAACTGCTCCAATTGCCACGAACCTCACGGTACGGTCAATGACCGCTTGCTTAAAGTACGTATGCCGAGGCTCTGTACCGAGTGTCACTCACCACCTCACAGAGCTAATGATCCGGCAAATAATGTCGGTTTCTTCAACCGGAGCTGCACCAACTGTCATAGCCAGATCCATGGCTCGAACCATCCGGCCGGGATGTTCTTTCAGAGGTAGGGAGGTCTGAGATGAAACAGACAACTAGAGTCTTTATTGCGAGTCTAAGCCTTGCGCTCGTTTTATTCTTAGCCTCCAGGACATCGGCGGAAATCGATGCCGGCGACTATACGATCAGCGGTTCGGCGGAAGTCGATGGCCTGCCGAGGGGGTTTCAAGGTAACAAGTCGAAGTTTGAGGAATATAGAGTCATACCTGAAAGCGTTGTCGTGCCCCAGCTCCAGTTGCTGATCGGAAGCAAGAAGCAAGATTCCTACTTCAATTTTGACGCCGGCAACGTGGGCCGCAACGATCAGAACTATCGCCTCCGCTTCGGCAGGTATGGGCTCTTCGATGTTGAGCTCGAGTGGGACCAGATTCCCCACGTCTTTAATATCGACAACGCCCGCACCCCCTATGTCATGAACGGCGGCACTTACACGTTGCGGAGCAGACCCACTGCGGATGACGCAGGCACATTTTCAAGCTGGATTAACAACCCGGCCAACACAAGAGCGGTCGACCTCGAACTGCTCAACAAAGTCGGCAAGGTCTCGATCCGCTACACGCCGACACCGGGATGGAGCTTCACCGCGAAGTACTGGTCTCAAGATACGGAAGGAAAAAGAGCTATCGCATTTCCATTTGGAGCGGCCGGTAACAGCCACATCGCGGAGCTTGCCGAGCCCATCGACTACCAGACTCACAATATCGAGCTTGGCGGCGAGTATGCCGGCCAGGGCTGGTCGCTGGCACTTAAGTACAACGGTTCCCTTTTCCATAACAGCATCAGCACCCTCGTCTTTGACAATCCGGCCGCTATAGGGCCTGGGTGTGTCGATGCCGTAGATATTAACTACGGCCTCGGCCAGGGGCCTTGTCGCGGACGAGTAGATCTCTATCCCAGTAACCAGGCTCACACCGTCACGCTGACAGGAACCGCCAGCCTGCCCTTGATGACTAAATTCTTGGGGACCGTCTCTTATGGGTGGAGACTCCAGGATGATTCCTTTTTACCTTTCACAATTAACAGCGCCATTGCGCAGCCTACGTTGAGCCGGAACAGCCTGAACGGGGATATCCGTCCGACGATGGTCAACGTGACTCTGGTCAACAATTTCATCAACAAACTGAACCTCAAGGCCTACTATCGTTTCTATGAGTTGGATAACCGCACCAAGCCGGTCTCGACCAGTGACACGGTTCTAAATGATCAGGGGGGTCCTGGCGACCACTTTTGGACCACGATTCATCCCTACCAGTACTCGAAGAATAGTGCCGGTGCGAGCGCGAGCTATAATTTCACTCAGTGGCTTACGGGAAAATTTAACGTTAGTTTGGATAGAACCCACAGGTCCATACCGGACATTGCGGGGCCTAACGGCGCCATGAACGCAAGCGAAATCAAAGTCGGGCCGACGTTCGACATCAAGCCTCTCTCCTGGTTGTTGTTTAGGGCGTCGTACCAACATTCCTGGCGCGATGCTCCCGGGTACCATGCAGATGACGATCGAAAAATGTTCTTCCTGGCGCAGCGTGAGCAGGATAAGGCGAGTCTCTTCGCCGACATCAGTCCGTGGCAGACTCTGAGTTTTCACGCTGGATTCGATTTGATCAGCGATAACTTTCCCAGCACCGATATCGGCGTGCACAACGCCCGTAACTACTCCCCCTCCATCGGTGTTCTTTATACGCCGTTAGAATGGCTTAAATTGTTCGCCGACTACGATTTCGACTGGTATAGCTGGAATCAGGATTATGACACCGACCGCCATTACCGCGGCGAAGATCGGGTCCATACGTTTAGCGTGGGCAGCGAAATGGATCTCATCAAGGACGTTCTGGGCTTTCGTATCCAGTACGGATTTTCACAGGGTTTAAGCCAAATCGGCAACCGGCTCGACGGAGCCCGAGTCGATGACCCCAAGTGGCCCAATAATACCAGCACCTGGCAGGAGTTGCTTGCGCGGCTCGAATATCGGGTGCATAAAAATGTCGCCGTGCAACTCGGTTACTATTTCAATAGGTATCAGAGCAAAGACTACGGCGTTGACATCATGAAGCTCTGGATGGGGGATATGGATACGAGTCCCGGCCAGATTCGCTCGATCTATCTGGGCGATCAGTTCAAAGGGTCGTACACGGCCCATGTTGGGTTCGTGGGGGTAAAATTGAAGTTTTGAAAAAAGGCGGAGAAAGGGGAAAAGATGCGAACGAAAATGTGGTGGCTGTGTGGTTTATTGATGGTCGCGGCGCCGGCGGCGATGGCGGCCGACGGCGGAGGCAAGGCGAATTACGAGAAGATCTGCGTCTCCTGCCACGGCGCCGACGGCAAAGGCAACCCGGCGATGGCGAAAGTGTTCGGGGAAAAAGAGTTGAATATCGCCACCAAGGAGACGGCGGCGAAAAAAGACGACGAGCTGATCAAGACTATCACGGAGGGCCGTGGAAAGATGCCGGCCTCGGCGGCCAAAACGCTGAGCAAAGAAGATCAGAAAGCGATAATCGGGCACGTAAGGTCCCTGGGCAAATAGACCCTCAAAGCATCCGCGCTATAGCTCCCTGAGCTTCGCATATGTGTCTACAGCTTCGACGGGAGAAAGGGAGGCGTGCGCCCTTTCTCCCGTCGGGATACGATCGCAATCCCGCTGAAAGTTTCCCGCCCTCGCCGACTCTTTCCGCCTTCTCTTACACTCGCAAGCGAGCATGTCCATCGTTCCTATTTTTGCAATCATCACCGCCGGCTTTCTTGTACTCAGGAAAGCTCCGTTCTGTTTCGTTAGAAAAAATAGCAACATACGCTGGCATAAGGTTTGCTGATAAGTCGTGCCGACACTATTAGCATCCCAAAAAAGCTCCACGGGTGACAGTTGACACGAGGCGCGTTGGCACGGACTATCTTGATTCTCATCGTTATCGGCGTAGCCGTGACCTGGGGCTATTGGACCGGCTGGGTAGAGTCCGGCACCATGCAGCCGATCCAGTTCCCTCACAAGACGCATCTGGATCTCAAGCTCGCCTGCACGACCTGCCACTATAGAGCCGAGAAGGAAGCCGTAGCCGGTCGGCCGCCCACCGCGTTGTGCCTCGGCTGCCATATGGGAGGCGACACCCAAAGCCAGGAAATCAAAAAGATCCGGGCATTCGGCGAGAACGGCCGGGAGATTCCGTGGCGGCGGGTCTGGCGTCTGCCTTCTCATGTCTACTTTCCGCATCGCGTCCATGTGACGATCGCGGAGATAAAGTGCCAGACTTGTCACGGGCCGATGGAGACGCTCACCCGTCCGCCTGAAGCCCCCCTCAAGACGCTCGCTATGGACGACTGCATCGCTTGCCACGAAAGATTGAAGTCGCCGGAGGGCGGCGGGAAAGCGGCGGCGGAGGCGACAAAAATGGCTGCGCGCCGAATCTCTCTCGACTGCATCACTTGCCATCGCTAGGGGGAACGATGCAATTTACCCGGAGAGGATTTCTTCAAGCGCTGACCGCAACCGCCGGAGCGGCCGCTCTGCTCAAAGGACGGCCATCGCAGGTCGGACAGGCGGCGGACGACGTGGAGCGGTGGGCGACGCCTGAGGAGATTTTAGTTCCTTCCATTTGCCAGCAATGTCCCGGAGGGTGCGGGCTTCTCGTCCGGACGCTCGACGGCGAAGTCGCGGGAATCTCCGGGAATCCTCTTCATCCGATCAATCGCGGGACGCTCTGTCCCAAGGCATTCGGCGGCCTTCAACTCCTCAACGATCCCGACCGTTTGAAGGGGCCGATGGCGCGCGCCGGCGAGCGCGGGAGCTTCCGTCCGATCGGCTGGGACGAGGCGCTGAAAATTGTGACCGCGCGTTTGTCCGATCTCAGGGCGAAGGAACTTTCCCACACGGTCGCGGTTATGGGGGGACAGTACCGCGGTTATCGGGACACGCTCTGGAAGCGATTCGCCGAAGCGTACGGCACGCCCAATTACATTCGAGTCCGTTGTCTTGCCCCGGAAAAACCCGCCCTCACCCACCACTTCATGCAGGGAGTAACGGCGCCCATCGGTTACGATCTGGGGCGCGCGCAACTGATCCTCTCCTTCGGCGTGAGCCTGCTCGAAGCCTGGCTCGGTCCGGTCCATAACGCGCAGGCGTTCGCTCGCCTGCGACGGAGCAGCGAGCGTCCTCGCGGCTGGTTTATCCAGGTGGATCCGAGACGCTCACCCACCGCGATCAAAGCGGACCGCTGGATTCCGATCGTTCCGGGAACCGATGGAATCCTGGCGCTCGGCATCGCCAATGCCATCATCCGCGAGGGGCTCTACGATCGGGAATTTGTGGAAGAGCAGACTTTCGGCTTTGAAGATTGGGTGGACGGCTCCGGCAAGCGCCACCTCGGGTTCAAAGAGCTTGTCTTGAGGGATTACGGTCTCCTCGCCGTCTCCGCAGCCACCCGCGTGCCGGTGAGAAGCATTTTAGAAATCGCCCGTAGTCTCGCATCAATCAAGCCCGCGGTGGTGATCGGCGAGCGCGGACCTGCGTACGGACCCGACGACCTGCACACACGGATGGCGATCCATAGCCTGAACGCTCTCGTCGGCAACGTCGGCGTTCCCGGCGGCCTGCTGATTCAAGGAGAGCTGCCGCTGGCGGCACTGTCCGCGGTTAAAGCGGATGACGTTGCAAAGCGGGGCCTCACGCAACCGAGAATCGACGGCGCCGGCGAGGAACAATATCTCCTGGCCTCGGATACGCCCCAACTCTTGCCGGAGCGAATACTGAAAAAAAATCCTTATCCCGTCAACGCGCTCTTCCTGTTCGCGACCAATCCGTTAGCCAATCATCCGGCCAAAGAAGCTTTCGCCGAGGCGATGAAGCAGATCCCTTTTATCGTGAGTTTTTCCCCGTTCCTCGACGAATCGACCGCTATGGCGGATCTCATCCTGCCCGACCACACCTATTTGGAACGGTGGCAGGACGACCAGGTGACGCACCTGGCCGGCTTCACCTGCTTCAGCCTGGCGCAGCCGGCTGCTTCACCGCTGCGCCAGACCCGCAACGCGGCCGATAGTCTGCTCAATATTGCCAAAGCGCTGGGCGGAAGCGTCGCGGAGAGCTTGCCGTGGGAGAAATACGAGGATCTGCTGCGCGAAGGCGTCAAGGGTCTCTACGATGCGGGACGCGGCTACGTCACAACTCTCCACGCGGAAGAATCGCTGAGAAAGGTTTTCGAGCGGCAAGGATACTGGGTGCCGGAATTCAAGGACTATGACGGCTTCTGGAAGGCGCTGCTCCAGCGCGGCGCCTGGTGGGACCCGACCGGCATCCCGGTGAGCCGGAAGGCTCTGCTGAAAACCGCTTCGGGAAAATTCGAGTTCTATTCGACCGCTCTCAAAGAGGTGGTCGACAAGGCCGTAAAGCGCGAAGGCAAGACGGGCCCCTTCTTCAGCGCTCTGGGCGGCGCAGGGAAAGAGGAAGACCTCCTCTTTCTGCCCGCCGTGCCCATCGCTCCCGCTGCTCCCGCTAACGAGGCGAAGGCGTTCCCGCTCCGTCTCAATACCTACCGTCTGCTCAGCCGGCCCACCGGCGGCGGCAGGAATCAGCCGTGGCTGCTGGAGCAGCCGGCCGTTCATGTCCAGGCCTCGTGGGAAGGCTGGGTGGAAATTCATCCAGCGACCGCGGCTGCCGCCGGGATTAAAGAGCATGACTCGGTCTGGGTCGAGTCGGCGAAAGGAAAAATAAAACTTCCCGCCAAGCTCTACTCGGGGACACTGCCCGATATCGTCCACGTTCCGCTCTTCGGCGGCGAAGGTCCGAACCCTAACGATCTGATCGGCAACGAGACCGATATTTTCCGGGGCTTCGGTCTGCTCAACACGACGCCCGTCAGGATCAGGAGGGCCTAACATGGCGCTGTGGGGTATGGTGATCGATTTAGACCGCTGCACCGGCTGTCAAGCCTGCGTCATGGCCTGCAAAGCCGAAAACAACGTTCCCGCGGTCGGCGCCAAGGAGGCGAAGAAAGGAAGAGTCATCAGTTGGATGCAGGTGCTGACGGAAACCGACGAGGAACACCACGGCGAAAAAACCCGCTTCATCCCGCGGCCGTGCCTTCAGTGCGACGATCCGCCGTGCACGAAAGTTTGTCCGGTTTATGCCACCTACCGCAACCCCGACGGGATTGTCGCCCAGATCTACGCCCGCTGCATCGGCTGCCGCTTCTGCATGGCCGCCTGCCCGTATAACGCCAAATATTTCAACTGGCATACCTATCAGAAAGAACAGCCGGGGCAGAACCCGGATGTCTCGGTGCGACCGAAAGGCGTGGTCGAGAAATGCACCTTCTGCCACCACCGCCTGCAGAAAGCCCGCGAGCGCGCGCTGGCGGAAAAACGGGATTTCGATCCCAACGATTATGTAACAGCCTGCGCCCAAGCCTGCCCCGCCCAGGCCATAGTTTTCGGCGATCTCTCCGATCCCGCCAGCGCGGTGTCGAAACTGGCCGCGAGCCCGCGCGCCTTCAAGCTGCTGGAAGAGCTCGGGACGAAGCCGAAGGTGATCTATCTGTCGGAAGGAGAAGGCCGTGGCTGAGATCGACGACCCGCACGAGCAGACGCTTCTCGCGCCGATCGCGCACACGGGGGCCGGCTTTTATTGGGCCGTGGCCGGGCTGTCGCTCCTGATTCTCTGGGGAGTGCTCGCCTATTCGGTGCAATTCTCCGAAGGACTCGGCGTGACCGGCCTTCATCAGCCGGTGAGCTGGGGCTTTTACGTCACCAACTTCGTCTTCTTTATCGGCATCAGTCACGCCGGAACTCTTATCTCCGCTATCCTCCGCCTCTCCAAGGCCGAGTGGCGCCGTCCGATCACCCGGATGGCGGAAGTCATTACGGTGATGGTGCTGTTTATCGGCGCCGGCCAGATATTGATCGACCTGGGTCGGCCCGATCGGCTCATGAACGTAATCCGTTACGGCCGCTATCAGTCGCCTTTGCTGTGGGATGCGACCAGCATCAGCGCCTATATGACGGCGAGCCTCACCTACCTGTACCTTCCGATGATTCCGGACATCGCCATCTTGAGGGACCGGCTCGGCAAGCGAAAACTTCTCTACAGCGTGTTGGCTCTGGGCTGGACCGGCACGAAGCACCAGCAACGAATTCTCAACCGCGCCATCGCCATCATGGCGGTGTTGGTCATCCCGATCGCCATCTCGGTCCATTCGGTGGTCTCATTCGTTTTTTCCATGACGCTTCAGCCGATGTGGCACTCGACGATCTTCGGCCCCTATTTCGTCGTCGGAGCGATCTTCTCCGGCATCGCGGCGCTGATCGTGGCCATGATTCTCTTCCGTAAGGCGTACGGGCTTCAGGACTATTTGAAGCCGATCCATTTCCGTTACCTGGGGCAGCTCCTGCTCATCATGGCGTGCCTGTGGTTCTACTTCACTTTCGCCGAGTACCTTACGGGCTACTATGGGGCGGAGCCGGAGGAGATGAAAGTCTTCTGGGCCAAGCTCACGGGCCCCTTCTGGCCGTTTTTCTGGGGAATGGCGCTGTGCAATTTCATCATCCCGATGCTTTGTTTAGTGAGTCTAAGCCGGCATACCATCGGCAAGGTGCTCGCCGCCTCGCTGTCGGTCGTTGTAGGAATGTGGTTGGAGCGGTTCATCATCGTCGTCCCGACGCTCTCCTTCCCCCGCTTGCCGTTTGCCGAAGGAATTTATGCGCCGACCTGGGTGGAATGGGGGGAGACCGCCGGGAGTTTCGGTATCTTCGCTCTCTTTTATCTACTCTTCACCAAATTCTTCCCGATCATCTCCATCTGGGAGATCCGTGAAGGTCGAGAAGGAGTGAAAGAGGTCGAGGAGCGGCTCATATCGTATCTGCCGGGAGAGGTTGAGGAGAAAACATAGTTTAGCGGCCGGCGGTGAATAATCCGGGCCAGGAGCCGACAAGGAAGTGAGATGGAACAGTTGACTTCACCTTCAGACCGCCTGATACGAGTCTTGCAATGGGTATGGCTGGCAGTCGCTTTTCTTTTGGTCGGCGGGATCATCGCCTGGATCCTTCACTTGATCCGCACGGCCTGGAGCCTCGGCGACACTCCCTCGGCTTCGATCGGGATCTCCATCGTGGCGATCCCGATCTTCGTGGTCTTTATGGGCGTCGTCTTCTACGTGTTTTGGGGAGTGTCCGGCCACGGGAGGGAGCGATGACGACCAAGGTGCTGTTCATTGCCCTGGCGCTGGTCGTTGCTTTTTCCCCTGGGCCTGCGCCGGCTTTCGCCGCCGATGAGACACTATCGCTCCTGCTCCCGGCCAATCCGCTCGAGGGAAGCCGGCTGTTTACCGGCAAGGGCTGTCTTCGATGTCACGCGATCTATGGCGTTGGAGGGGTCGCGGGACCCGACTTCGGCCAGGGAATGCTGAAGCGGTCTCTCCTCGACATTGCCGGCGTGATGTGGAATCACTCGCCCGGGATGGCGCACGTAATTCAGGAGCAGCGCACCGCGCGCCCGGAGTTCAAGCCCGCCGAGATGGCGAGTCTCCTGTCTTTCCTTTACTACGTTGGATCGCTCGACCCGCCGGGAGATGCAACCACAGGCGCCCGTCTGTTTCGCGAAAAAGGCTGCCAAGGATGCCATTCGTTGGCGGGAAAAGGCGGTGACGTCGGACCTAAATTGGACAAGTACAGCCGGTATGCTTCCCCGATTTATCTGACAGCTTCGCTGTGGAATCATGCCAAAGCTATGGCGGGTATCATGGAAGCGCTGGAAATTCCTCGCCCGACTTTCGAGAGAAACGACATCGCCGATCTCTTGGCCTACATCCGGACCGCAGGGGGGTCGATAGAGCGCCTCTACGTTCAGCCGGGAAACCCGCGGCGCGGGGAGAAGCTGTTCTCGGAAAAGAGCTGCGCCCAGTGCCACTCGGTCGATGATCGCGGCGGACGAGCGGCTCCTAACCTGCGCGTGAGCGTAAAGGGGAGCCTTTTGCGAATCGCCGGGGTCCTGTGGAACCAGGCGCCCAAAATGTGGGCGGCCATGGCAGCGCGCGCGATCAAAGTGCCTTCCCTCACCACGGAAGAGATGTCAGACCTCGTGAGCTATCTCTACTTCTTGCAATTTGTCGATGCGCCGGGCAATACCGCGAGGGGGCAGGTCGTATACCGAGAGAAGCGATGCGGCGCGTGCCACGCCTTACAGGGCACGGGTGGGGCATTGGGGGCGGATCTGGCCAAGGTGGAAAAGCTCCAGACTCCTCTCGAAGTCGTCGCCGAGATGTGGAACCACGCCAGCACAATGGAACAAAAAATGCTCGAACAGTCGGTGGAATGGCCGGTCTTCAAAGGAGGGGAGATGGCTGACCTGATTGCCTATCTCCTCTCACTGCGGAAAGAATCGGTCCAGCCGGCCGTGGCGAAAGGCTCGGCGCAGAAATAAGAGTAACCTCGCCCAAGGGGCGGAAAAAGCGAAAGTCGCAGTGCGACTTTCCTCAGAGAGGGTAACATGAAAATAACCCGCGCTCTGAAATTGTTTTTGCTGGCGGTGTTCTTATTTCATTGGCCGCTGGAGAAAGTTTCGGGTCAGCTGGTTGCCGGCACGAGCCAGGATCCCATCGCGGGCTCGCGGGTCTTCGGCTCCAAAGGATGTTCCAAGTGCCACGCCATCAACGGCGTCGGCGGCAAGATCGGTCCCGATCTCGGCCGCATCCCCAAGCCGCGCACTTTCTACGATCTGGCCAGCGCGATGTGGAATCACGTCCCGGAAATGGCAGCTAAGTTGCACAAGCTTGGCCAGCCGCCGCCTCAACTGACTCCGCGCGAGACCGGCGATTTGATTGCGTTCCTCGCCACGGTTAATTACTTTGACCCCGATGGCAATGCAAAAGTCGGAAAGAAAATCTTCACCGACAAGCAATGTGTAATCTGCCATCAAATGGAGCGCGTCGGCGGCGTGTTTGGACCCAGCCTCGATTCCGTCGTGCAGTTCGGCCCGATCTTTTTCGCCGCCGCCATGTGGAACCACGGTCCGGCGATGGCCGAGGCGATGCAGGCAAGAGGGATCAAGCGGCCGGTTTTCAGCGGAACCGAGTTGAGAGACTTCATCGCCTACGTCAAGTCCGTATCCCGCGCGCTCGGCGATCAACCGGTGCAGGTGCTCCCTGGGCGAACCGAAGAAGGCGAGAGGCTTTTTGCCGCTCGGGGCTGCGTCGATTGCCACGGTATCAAGGGCATGGGCGGGCCGGTGGGGCCGGCGCTTGCCGGCAGGAAACTCTATTCGAGCCTGTTCGACTTTGCTGCGGCGATGTGGAACAAAGGCCCCGCGATGGCGCGCGAGATGAAGCGACGGGTCGCGCCGATCCCGCCGCTTCAAGCAAGCGATCTGGCGGATATCGTAGCCTACCTCTACTCCGTTCAGTATTTTGCCGGGTCGGGAGATTCCCGTAGAGGTGAGACTCTCGCAAGGGCTAAGGGATGTCTCGGCTGTCATTCGATAAGCGGCAAAGGAGGAACTATCGGCCCCGATTTCAAGAAAGCGGCGGGGCTGGATCAGCCGGCGACAATCGTTTCCGCTATGTGGAACCACGCCGGCGCAATGGAACAAAAGATGGCGGAGATGTCCTTGGCATGGCCGGTCCTCCAGGGGAGCGAGATGGCGGACCTGCTGTCCTTTATCCAGGCGCTGGGGCGGAGCCGGGAGTGAGCGCCGACGTTCTTCAGCGGCTTGCCGGGCTGGCGGAAAGCCGGCGAGCTGTCTCTCACGCATGAGCGGTCCGGCGTGGCGGAGGTTCGAGGTGAGGCGGTTCACGGACCGCTCCCAAATAGTACCATCCTTCGAGGGCTTGTATCGAAGAGCCCTTGAGGAATAATATTCAATGCCGGGGGAGTTAAGATGCGTGGTATATTGCGCCAACTCCCACGGCAGCCGGGGCGAGCCGGAGTTCATACCCCCTCTGTTTCTCCCCCTTGCAAAGGGGGAGACTAAGAGGGGGTCGCTCTCCCGGCGGATAAGAGAAAAGATCAACATGACTCGTTTGTGCGCAGCGGCTTGCTTGATCGTGCTTGCGTTGTCGGCCCCGTTTTGGGAGGTTGCGGCCCAGGAGCAGCCCAACAGCTGCGTGGCATGCCACCGGAATTTCGGCGACGATCGGCTCGGCAAGCCGGTGAAGGATTTCGCCCAGGACATCCACGCGATCAAAGGCTTCGGCTGCGTCGCCTGCCACGGCGGCGATGCAAACGACCCTGGGATGGGAGCGATGGACCGCGCCAAAGGCTACATCGGCAAGCCCGCGCGCAAAGAGATGGCCCAGCTTTGCGGGCGCTGCCACTCCGACGCCCGCTTCATGAGGCAATATAATCCATCGTTGCGCGTCGATCAGGTGGTCGAATACTACACCTCCGTCCACGGCCAGCGCCTCGAGCGCAACGGAGACACGAATGTCGCGGTCTGCGCGAGTTGCCACCCGGCCCATTCGATCAAGCCGCCTTCCGACCCGCGATCGTCGATCCACCCGCTCAAGGTGGCGGAGACCTGCGGCCAGTGCCACGCCGACGCGAAGCACATGGAACCGTACAAAATCCCCACCGACCAACTGGGGAAATATCGCGAGAGCATCCATTGGCGAACGATGTCGGTCAAAGGCGATCTCTCGGCGCCGACCTGCAACGACTGTCACGGCAACCACGGCGCCGCGCCGCCGGGGATGTCATGGGTCGGCAACGTCTGCGGCCAGTGCCATACGATGATGGCCGAGTTCTTCGCGCAGAGTCGTCACGCCAAGGTCTTTGCGCAGATGGGCGTGCCCGGCTGCGCGACTTGCCACAGCAATCACGATATCAAAGAGACCGGCGACGCGATGGTGGGCATTGAGCAGCCCGGCGTCTGCGTGGGGTGCCATACCGATCAGGACAACGGAGGAAAAATCGCGCTGCAGATGCGCGCGGCGCTCGACTCGCTCAACGGGGAATACAACAAGGCCCACACGCTTTTGCTGCAGGCCGAGCGGGCCGGCATGGAGGTCAGCCAGGCCCAGTTCGAGTTGAACGGCGCCAAGGACGCTCTGGTGAAGGGCCGCGCCGCGGTCCACACTTTCAGCGCCGAGGCGATAAGTAAGGAGACGCTGCCCGGGCTTGAGATCGCAAAAAAAGCCTATGCGCGGGGGGTGCGGGTGCTCGACGAGCTTGAGTTTCGCCGTAAAGGGCTGGCGGTGTCGCTGATAATCCTCCTGGCGCTAATCGTGGGGCTCGTGCTCAAGATCCGTCAGATGGAACGGAAGAAACAGTCGCAATGAAAGGATAGTTTCCAAGGAGAACCGTGATGGCAGAAGAGATCGTGAACCCTGAGCCCAGCCGCAGGAATTTTCTCAACTGGTTTTTGAGCACCAGCGCGGGAGCGTTTTTGCTCGCGGTGTTTTACCCCGTGAGCCGCTACCTGATCCCGCCGCAGATGGCCGAGTCGAGCACGGGAAGCGTGACGCTCGCGCTCAAGCCCGACGACGTGAAGGCGAATACCGGCCAGATCTTCAAGTTCGCCAACCGCCCGGCCATTCTCGTCCGCACCGCCGGCGGCGAGCTGCGCGCTTTTTCCGCCGTCTGCACGCATTTGAATTGCACCGTGCAGTACCGCGGCGATATCGGCCATATCTGGTGCGCCTGCCACAACGGCCACTTCGATCTGAACGGCAAAAACATCGCCGGGCCGCCGCCCCGGCCGCTCGACGCCTTTGTCGTGAACGTCAGGAGCAACCAGATCGTGGTGAGCAGGAGCGCGTGATGGCGGTGGATTCCACAAAACCACGCGGCAAACTCTGGACTTGGCTTGACGAGCGCGTCGGGCTGGCCGACTTGGAGAAGCTCGCCAAGAAGAAGCAGATCCCGGTCCACCGCCACATGGTGTGGTATTACCTGGGCGGCATGACGTTGTTCCTCTTCGTGGTCCAGGTGCTGAGCGGCATCCTGTTGCTGCTCTACTACCGGCCAAGCGCCGAAGAGGCCTACGAGTCGGTGCAGTTCTTGATGGCGGAGGTTCAATTCGGCTGGCTCGTTCGCTCGATCCATGCCTGGTCGGCGAACCTGATGATTTTCACGCTCTTCGTCCACCTCTTCAGCGTGCTGATGCTCAAGGCCTACCGCCGGCCGCGCGAAATCACCTGGTTCTCCGGCATGGGCTTGCTTGGGTTGGCTTTGGGCTTCGGCTTCACCGGCTATCTCCTGCCGTGGAACGAGCTGGCGTTTTTTGCAACCAAAGTAGGGACCGAGATTCCCGGCGTCATTCCTCTCGTCGGCCCTTTTTTCCGCCGCTTGCTGCGCGGCGGCGATGAAGTCACTGGCGCTACGTTGACGCGCTTTTACGGGATTCACGTGGCGATCCTTCCCGCGCTCACAGCGCTGGCGCTGGGTCTTCACCTGTTCATGGTCCAGAAGCACGGGATGAGCACGCCGCCGGGCGTCGAGCGGCGGGGCGGCGAGAAGCGCGTGATGCCGTTTTTCCCCAATTTCTTTTTGCGCGACCTCGTGGGCTGGCTCTCCGCGGTCGCCGCGCTGGCGGCGCTCGCGGCCTATTTCCCGGTCGAGCTTGGCCAGAAAGCGGACCTGTTCCAACCGGCGCCGATCGGCATCAAGCCGGAGTGGTATTTCATGTTCATGTTCCAGACGCTTAAATACCTGCCGGCGGAGATCCTTGGCATCGAGGGCGAGATTCTCGGCGTTCTCGGTTTCGGGCTGGGCGGCTTGTTTCTGCTGGTCGTACCGTTCCTCGACCGGCGCACGGCGCGCGGCGAGCCGAGCCAGCTGTTCGCCTGGGTCGGCGTAGGGATCATTATCTATATCGTCGTCCTGACCTATCTCGGTTACACCGTGAGCCCGACGAAATAGCGGACGGCAAGTGAATTGCGGCGAAGATTTTCGTCTAATCTAACAAAGGAGGAGGAAGTTATGTTAAAAAAATCAGGATGGGCGGTTGTTTTGGGGTTGGGCGTAATGGCCTATGCTCCCATGTCCTGGGCCGCCGAGGCGGGCGGCAAGGCGAATTACGACAAGCTCTGCGTCTCCTGCCACGCCGCCGACGGCAAAGGCAACCCGGCGATGACCAAGGTGTTCGGTGAGAAGGCGCTGAACATCGTCTCCAAGGAGACCGCGGCGAAAAAGGATGACGAGATGCTCAAGGTCATCGTCGACGGCCGGGGCAAGATGCCCGCCTCGGGCAAATCGCTAAGCAAGCAGGAGCAGACGGACGTGCTCCAGCACATGCGATCGCTGGCGAAGTAGCGCCTCTCGAAAAATCGACAGGGGGGAGCAAGGTCGAGGAGCCTGGAGGAGAGGCTCTCCCTGCCGGCAATTTTCCAAGATTTGCAATTTTGCCCTTCTCGCTTCTCACTTGTGCGACCGGGCCGACGGGTTGAAGGCCTGCTTAACTCCCTGAAATATCGACATCCCACGCTCCGCGCTCAACTGGCATGAGTGTTGCGGTACAGAAGCGGAAAGGGTTTGACTTGAAACAATGATCGGTGTTACAGGCTCTTATATGCCTAGGCTTTTCAAATTCGCGACGGTAGCCGGCGTAGTCTTTTGTTTTCTATTCGTCGTTGTCGCCTACGCCTGTTCCGGCCGGGATCTCGCCTGGGGGGCGCCTCAGATTTTTTCCGCGCACGCCGGAATGGCGAGCGAAGAGCCGTGCGCCGACATGAAGCTCGACCCTTGCCAGTCGGTGCGCGACCGCATTCTTTCGCTCCAGCCTTCGGCAGCTCAAGCCGCCATTTCCCAAGTTACGTTCACAAACGCTCAGCAGGCGCCCGTGGAGGTCTCCGCAGGAGCTGATCTTTTCTACGGCACCTTTCGGCCGTCAACATCGGTTTTCCACCCAGTCTTCAAACTCCAATTGCCCATTTCCTACCTGGTTCTGCGCCTTTAAACGTCTCTCTTCCTTCTTGCTACCTCTCCCAGACTGAGCTACGGGAGAGGCTGACTGTTTCTACGTGGTTCTTACGCGTGCGCGTTTGCGCACGAGGAGGAGAGCGATGAAATCGAAACGACTATTGTTGGCTTTGAGCGTCGGACTGTTAGCATCGTTGCCGCTTCGGGTCGAGCCGCAGGCCGCGAATCCCGATCTTGTCACCCGGCTGGAGCAGATGGCCGGCGATTGCGAGTGGAAAGTAAGAAATCGGACAGGAGGGCCGAAAGGCGTCCTGCTGCTCCATCATGCGAAGATGACGCGAGTCATCGATCAGCTCAGGGCAGGCCAGGCCGTCGATTCTAAAGTGATCGACACGGTCATGCAGGAACACCCGAGCTGAAAGTTGCGGATGTCGGTCGGAGAGGATGCCTCTTTCGCGGGCGCTCATAGAAACGCCGGTGACAAAGCGCATCCTCTCCCAGGAGGCGCCATGAAAAAGCCCGTTGCATTATCGGGACTGATCTTCCTTTCGCTGTGGCTTCCGGGCGCTCTGCCGGCGGCCGAAGAGTCGGGGGCCAATACGGCACCCGCTCTCTCGGCCGCTGTCACGGAGGCGCTCGCAAAAAATCCGGAGATCGCTATGCTGCGCGAGCGCGTTCGATCGATGCAGGCCAGAGCGAACCAGGCCCCCTATCTGGAAGATCCCGAGCTTGTGCTGCAGGCGATGGGCGTTCCGCTGCGCGGCCCGGGCGATCTCGGAAAGTCCGATACCAACACTATCGGCATCCGCCAGAAATTTCCTTTCTTCGGCAAGCTCAGTCTCAAGGAGCAGATCGCGCTGCAAGAGGTCAGGATGGTCGCGGAGCAACTCCGCGCCAAAGAGCGGGAGATCGTCTCGAAAGTCAAGGCAAACTATGCGGATCTTTTCATGGCTGAGAAGGCCGTGGAGATTTTGCGCGAGCAACTGGAGATCGCGCGCCTCATGATCCAGGCCACCGAGGCGCGCTACCGGGTCGGCAAGGTGACGCAGCAGGATGTCTTCAAGGCCCTCCTCGAGCAGACCAATCTCATGACTCAAGCCGTCGTAGCCGAGGAAGAGACAAAAATCGCATCAGCGCGTTTCAATGCGCTGCTCAACCGCTCGCAGCAAACCGCGGTCGATGTTCCGGCGGAACTCCGACTCCCCGACCCATCGTTGAACGTCGCCGATCTCGAACGGCTCGGACTGGCGAACCGGCCGGAGCTGAAGGAAGCGGAGCGGGGAATCGAGAAGGCCGAGAGGAGCTACGATCTGGCGGATAAAAATCGCAAGTTCCCCGACTTCATGCTCGGCTGGGACTACGCGCGGATGCCGACGGACATGACCAAGAACCGCTATCAGGCGATGATCAACATAACCATCCCGTTTGCCCCTTGGACCGTCGGCCGGCGGAACGAGGAGGTACAGGAAGCGTTGGCGGAGATTCGCGCGGCCAAGGCGAGCCGGGATGCGGCGCGCGCTATGACACTGAGCGAGATCAGCGAGGCGGCCGCCAGGGTCCGGGCGGCGCAGAAGTCCGTCGAGCTTTATCGCGAAGGGCTGCTGACTCAGGCCGAGCTGTCCTTCAGGGCGGCGATGAGCGCGTATCAAACGGGACGGATGGAGTTCGTCGGCCTGCTCGAAGCGCAGCGCGCGCTCCGCGAGGCGCGCATGGGGCACTACCGCGCCCAGGTGGGCCTCATGCAAAGCGTGGCAGATCTCGAACGTGCCGCGGGAAAAGAGCTTCCGTGAGGAGGAAAGCCGCCACCCGCTCTCTGAGTCTGCGCAATGGGTCGCTGCTTATTCCCACCGGCAGTATCGGATGCGCAGGCTCCTCGAACGGACGGCAGCTTTCCCTGCGAAGCCGAGGGGGCGCTCTTCCCAATCGTCACCCCCGAACGCTTTTATCGGGGGTCCAGTTGGAGATTCGCCTGGATTCCCGCTTCCGCGGGAATGACGGGAGGGAGACGGGAGCACAACGCATCGAACTGGGCTAAAGCGGGGCGACATTGAGTGGGCGATAGGAGAGAAAACATGGAAGTGAGAAAAACTTTGAGATCGGTCGGCGCGTTGGGGCTGGCCTTGGGTTTGATCGCTCTGGGATACTGGTGGGGACAAAGCGACAACCACGCCGTGCAGCCGAACGCGCCTGCGGGTCTTTCCATGGCGGGGATGGAAGCGACGGGCTCAGCGGCAATGGACGGCTCGATCAACGTGAGCCCGGAGCGACAGCAGCTCGTCGGCATCAGGACTACCGTTGTGGAGATGCGTCCCGTCGCGAAAAAAATCCGCACCGTCGGCATCGTCGCCTACGACGAAACCAAAGTAGCCTCCGTCTATAGCAAGGTGGACGGCTGGATCGAAAAGCTCTTTGTCGACTACACCGGGAAACTCGTCCGCAAGGGGCAGCCGCTCTTCACGCTCTATAGCCCCGATCTGGTTTCGACGCAGGAGGAGTATCTTCTGGCGCTGCAGGCGAAAGATTCGCTCGGCAAGAGCTCCGTCAAAGAGATCCGATCCGGCTCCGCCTCTCTTTTGGAGGCTTCGCGGCGGAGACTTCAGCTCTGGGACATCGCCGATACTGAGATCCAGGAGATCGAGCGGACCGGTCAACCGAAAAAGAGTCTTACTATTTTTTCGCCCTCAAACGGCTTTGTCGTCAAGAAGGACGCATTCCAAGGCATGAAGGTGATGCCCGACAAAGAGCTTTACACCATCGCCGATCTATCGACGGTCTGGGTGAATGCGGATATCTATGAGTTCGAGCTGCCACACATTCGCGTCGGGCAAGCAGCCAAGATTTCCCTATCCTATTTTCCCGAACGGCCTTTTACCGGACGGGTATCGTGGATCGCTCCGGTCCTCGACGAGAAAACCCGCACGGTGAAGCTGCGACTGGAGTTTTCCAATCGCGACTTCGCGCTCAAGCCGGAGATGTACGCCAATGTCGAGATCGATGTGGATGCGGGCAAAAAGCTGACCGTTCCGGACGAGGCGGTGCTGGATTCCGGCCTGAGGAAGGTGGTCTTTATCGATAAGGGCGAAGGACGCTTCCAGCCCGCCGAGGTGAAGCTCGGCGGAAAATTCGACGGTTACTACGAGGTGCTTTCGGGCGTTTCCGCGGGCGAGCGGATCGTCGGCAGCGCCGGTTTTCTCTTGGATTCTGAGAGCCGGCTCAAGGAAGCGATGGGCGCTATGGCTGGAATGCCAGGGATGGAGAAGGAAGGGACGCAAGGAAAGGAGGGGATGAAGATGGATGCTCCGGCGAAGGGCGGTCCGCAAGAGAAGAAAGTTCAGGACCTGACCCTGACTCTATCTACTCTGGCCGAGAAGCCCAAAGCGGGAGAAAATATCGTCCGGCTAAAGATCACCGATAAAGCAGGAAAGCCGGTTAAAGATGCCCAGGTCTCCTTCATCTTCCAGATGACTATGGCCGGGATGGCGCCCTCCAAAGCAGACGGGAAATTGTCCGGGGACGGCTTTTACGAAGCCAAAGCAAATCTGGCAATGGCGGGAGAATGGGAAGTCACTGTCACAATCCGTCGCCCCGGCCAGAAAGAGACTCAGGAAAAATTTAAACTGATAACCCAACAGTAGAGAGAGCGAAATGATCGAGAAAATTATCGAAGGAAGCGCGAAAAACAAATTTCTCGTCTTTCTCATGGTTCTTTTCCTCAGCGCCGCAGGAATCTGGGCGCTGAAGAGCACTCCCCTTGACGCAATTCCTGACCTCTCTGACGTGCAGGTCATCGTTTACACCACCTGGATGGGACGAAACCCTACGATCATGGAAGATCAGGTAACGTACCCGATCGTGACAACGATGATCTCCGCCCCACGGGTCAAGTTTGTGCGTGGCTTCTCCGACTTCGGCTTCTCCTATGTCTACATCATCTTCGAGGATGGGACCGACATCTACTGGGCTAGAAGCCGTGTGCTGGAATACCTGAATCAGGTTAGCGGTCGATTGCCTAAGGGTGTAACCCCCACCTTGGGACCGGATGCGACGGGCGTCGGCTGGGTTTTCCAGTACGCTCTCGTCGACGAAACCGGCAAGTATGATTTGGCGCAGCTGCGAAGCCTTCAGGATTGGTATCTGCGCTACCAGATCGGCAGCGTGGAAGGAGTGGCGGAGGTAGCCAGCCTGGGCGGCTTTGTGCGCCAGTATCAGGTCAATCTGGACCCAAACCGTCTGTCGGCCTATCGCCTCTCGGTCAAGAGTGTCGTGGATGCCATCCGCATGAGCAACAATGATGTCGGCGGCCGCTCCGTCGAGCTGAGCGGAGCGGAGTACATGGTGCGCGGCCGTGGCTACATCAAGTCGATCAAAGACATAGAAATGATCGCCGTGGGGAGCGATGGCCGGGGCACGCCCATCCTCGTGCGAGACATCGGCCGGGTGGCTCTGGGGTCGGATATGCGGCGCGGGATAGCCGAACTAAACGGCAAAGGGGAGGTTGTCAGTGGCATCGTGGTTATGCGCTACGGCGAGAACGCGCTCAACTTGATCGAACGTGTCAAGCAGAAAATCAAAGAGATCGAACCCTCTCTGCCACCGGGCGTAAAGATCGTCACCGCCTATGACCGTTCGGATCTCATCTTGAGATCGATCGCCACTTTAAAGGAAAAACTGCTTGAGGAGTTCCTCATCGTCAGTGCCGTAAGTTTGATCTTTCTCTTCCATGTCCGAAGCGCGCTGGTGGCCATTCTCACTCTCCCGATCGCCATCATCTTCTCTTTTATCGCCATGTACTTTCTTAACCTTACCTCCAACATCATGTCCCTGGGCGGGATTGCCATCGCCATCGGCGCCATGGTCGATGCCGCAATCGTGATGGTGGAGAACGCCCACAAACGCTTGGAACGCTGGGAGGCTGAGGGAGCGAAAGGGAGCCGGAGCCAAATCATCATCGAAGCTGCCAAGGAGGTAGGAAAGCCTCTTTTTTACTCCCTGCTCATCATCACGGTCTCCTTCCTTCCGGTCTTTACACTGGAGGCGCAGGAGGGAAGGCTCTTCAAACCCCTCGCTTTCACCAAGACGTTTGCCATGTTCTTCGCGTCTTTTCTGTCAATAACCCTGGCCCCTGTACTTATGGTTTTGCTTATTCGGGGGCGTATTCAACCTGAGGCCAAAAATCCGGTGAATCGGTTCTTGATCGCTCTCTATCTTCCCGTGGTCCGGTGGGTGTTGCGCTTTAAGAAGAGCACCATCCTTCTCGCTATTGTGGCGCTAATCCTTACCTTACCTGCCTTCACCCGGCTGGGCTCTGAGTTCATGCCGCCGCTGAACGAAGGCATCATTTTCTACATGCCGACGACGCTGCCGGGGATTTCGGTCACGCAGGCGGCAAGACTCCTTCAGATTCAGGATAGGATCTTAAAGAGCTTCCCTGAGGTCGAATGGGTCTTCGGCAAGGCCGGAAGGGCGGAGACCTCTACCGACCCGGCGCCATTCAGCATGGGGGAGACCACGGTTGTGCTCAAGCCTGAATCTGAGTGGCGCCGCGGTATGACCTGGGAAAAACTCGTGGACGAGATGGATAAAAAACTGCGCCTTCCGGGTGTGGCGAATGCCTGGACGATGCCGATCAAAAACCGCATCGACATGCTCTCCACCGGAATTCGCACGCCAATCGGCATCAAAATCTTCGGCCCCGACCTGAGCAAAATCGAGGAGATCGGTAAGAACCTCGAGGCGACCCTTCAAATGATCCCGGGAACGCGCACAGTCTATGCAGAGCGGGTAACCGGCGGCTATTACCTCGACTTTGAGCTGAAGCGCGAGGAGATCGCCCGCTATGGCCTGGTCCTTGACGATGTCCAGATGATCATCGAGTCAGCCATTGGCGGAGAGAGTATCACTACGACTGTTGAAGGCAGAGAACGGTATCCGGTCAGCGTGCGCTACGCGAGGGAATTGCGGGACGATGTGGACAGACTAAAACGGGTCTTGATTCCAACCATGAATGGCGCCCAGGTTCCGTTAGGCCAACTGGCGGAGGTTCGGCTTACGTCGGGTCCCGCCATGATCCGCGACGAAGACGCTCAGCTCTCAGGCTACGTCTATGTGGACATGGTGGGCAGGGATATCGGCAGCTACGTGGAGGAGGCGAAGAAGAAAGTCGCCGAGCAGGTCCAGGTCCCGACGGGCTACACCCTATTCTGGAGCGGGCAGTACGAGTATATGCAGCGGGCGAAGGAGCGTCTCATTTACGTTGTCCCCCTTACTCTCCTGATCATTTTTGTCCTGCTCTACATGAATTTCGAATCCGTGGCGAAGAGTCTCATCGTCCTGCTCTCTGTCCCCTTCTCCCTGGTCGGGGCCGTCTGGCTCCTCTACCTTTTGGGCTACAACTTGAGCGTCGCGGTTTGGGTGGGAATCATCGCCCTGGCCGGCGTCGCGGCGGAAACCGGTGTTGTCATGATCGTCTATCTCGATGAGGTCTACGAAAGAAGACTCAGGGAAGGTTCCATGTCCACTCCGGGAGAGCTCTACCAGGCGATTATTGAAGGCGCCGCGCAGCGGGTGCGGCCGAAGATGATGACGGTGACGGCCATCATCGCCGGCCTGCTGCCGATCATGTGGTCGCACGGCAGCGGCGCCGATGTGATGAAGAGAATCGCCGCGCCGATGATCGGCGGCATGGTGACTTCGACGATCCTGACGCTTGCGGTGATTCCGGCGATCTACGCGCTGTGGAGAACGTGGGAGATGGGACGCTTGCCGGCTGGCAGCGGCGACGCCCCTGGTCAATGAGAGGCGGAAGTTCTGGAAAAACAGCAACGCGGGAGGACGCTATGAAAATGATCTGGGCGGCGGTCCGGTCGGCTAAGGTGGAATTAATTGCGCGTGAGCTAAAGAAGACCGGTTTGAGCGGCTGCACGATCTATGCCGGTTTGGAAAATTTATAGCGTTTGAAAAACGAGAATGCCTCTGATACAAGGCAGAAACCCATGACCCGTTATCTTCTAAAATTAAGTGGAATGGTTTTCTTGTGCACTATCCTTCTCTATTCCGGGGTAGCGTGGGCGTTGGAAGCCTGTTTGAACCAGGACGGCCATGCGGATCACGCCGCTTCCCTACCCGGCCATCCACATCGCAGCGCTCACTCAACCGCCGACAAACTTGATTCTCCCGATCGCGCCGCCGCGAGCCTCCACTGCCTCGACTCCCATGATCCCATAGGTCCCGCGCTGCAGCCATCGTCAGCCGCGTACCGCGCGTCGTCCAGCCGCGAGGCCGTGTTAAAGGCAGTCTTCTCTCCGGGATTCACCACCGCGAGTCAGGCAGGAGATTTTTGGTTGAGAGCCCCTTTTAGGAAATTCTCCTCTCTTTCGTTCCCAAGCGGATCGTCGCTTCAGCTCGTTCTCTCCGTTTTTCTAATCTGATTTCCCTCTAGCTTTCCTCTCTACTATTTCACGCCGGCTTTTTCGGCGTCGAGATAATTTTTTGTTTTACGTTCGTCCTTGAGTGGAGCGGGCCAGTAAGTCGGCTCTCAGTGAGGTTGTTTTATGTTCACGTTACGCTTTGTCAATGCTTTTTTGGTCTTGCAGGCGGTTTTTCTTTGCCTTCTCTCGACAACGTTTGGAGCTGAAGCGACCAAGCTCGATCTGGAGACCGCCGTCAGGCTCGGCTTGGAAAGAAATCTGGAACTCAAGGCCAAGCGAGAGGAGCTGGGCATCGTTGAAGGAAAAGTCCTGCGATCGAATCTCTTCCTGCAACACAATCCGGAGCTCGAGGGCGATGTGGCGAACAAGCGCCTGAGAAAACCCGAAGAAGGTTTTAATAAGAATCTTCTCCAGGGCGGAGTCTCTCTCTCGCAGGAATTTGAGATCGGCGGCCAGCCGGGATATCGGCGCGAGGCGGCGCAACGAAGTTTGCGCAAGGTGAGCTTTGAGATAAGCGATTTCGAGCGGGCCGTCCGCTTTCGCGTCACCGAGCTTTTTCTAAAACTCTTGAACATAAAAGCCAAACTGGAACAGGCCGAGCAGATCGTCAATCTCAGGAGCCAACTCTACGAGGCCTCCAAGACCCGTCTGGCACTGGGCGATATCCCCGAAGTTCAACTTATCGTCACCGAGTTCGAACTGAACCGGGTCAAGAGCGAGGCGATTTCTCTGGAGCGGGAATATGAAGAGATCCTCTCCCGGCTGAGAACGGATCTCGTCCTGGAAAAAGAGGAGAAAATCGAACTGGTAGGCGATCTGCCCCGCGCGCCTCTTGCGGCTTCCCTGAGCGAGCTTGTCAAAAGCGCCCTGGACCGGAGGCCGGACCTTGCGGCTCTGGATCAGGAGAAAAAGGTTGCCGAGGCGGAAGAGCTGCTGACCCGAGCGGAACGAATACCCAACGTCAAATTCGGTTTCTTCTACGGCAAAGACGATAAAGACAACGTCTTCGGCGGCAGGATTTCGATCCCCATTCCGGTCTTTGACCGAAAGCAGGCGGAGCTTCGCGAAGCGTTATCTCGAAAGAGCATCGCCAACTTCGTCTACCTCCATAAACGGCAGGCGCTGGAAAAAGAGATTCAGGCTGCGTTCAACAAATTCAAGCTCGCCGAAAAGGATCTCGGCCTCTACCCGGAGGGGACGCTTAAAAAATTCGACGAGGGTCTCGACCTTTACCAAAGGGCGTACCAGGAGCGCGCGGTCGACTTGGCGGATACGATTCTGTTTCAAAATCAGGCGATCGAGGCCCGCCTCAAATTCATCGATGCCTTGACCAACTACAACCTCGCGTTGGCCGAGTTAAAGTTTCAAGCGGGAATCGAATAGGAGACGCTATGGCTGATCGCAAGAAGATTGTCACCATCCTGGTTTTTGGTCTTTTGCTTTTTCTCTCCTTCTGGTTGGGAAGAATTACGGTTGGGGAGAAGCAAAAGGGCGCAGGGTCCCACGAGGGAGCCGCCCCGCAACGGACTGAGACGGCTTCTCACGGTCACGAAGAGGGCGCGCACGCGGAGGGCAAGGAGACAGCGGGGCTGAAGCTGACCGCCGAGGAGATGCGCAACATCGGATTAAAAACCGTCGGCGTCGATCTGCGGTCCATCGAGAGCGTCATCCGGACGGCAGGGGTCGTCAAGTCTCATCCGGATGGAGAGGCTCAGGTAAGCAGCCGCGTCTCGGGAAAGATCGTGAGCCTACTGGCCAAGGTGGGCGATGCAGTCCAAAAGGGCCAGAAGCTGGCAGAGATTCAGAGCGCCGAGATCCAGAAGCTCCAGGTGGACCTCGTCCAGGCGGAAAACAGGCTTATCCTGCATAAAGCCGAGCTCGATCGCATTCAAAGACTGGTTGAAAGCAAGATCGCCGCGCAAAAGGAATTAATCGCCGCGCAAAACCAGCATCAAGCCGGCCTCAACGAGATCGAAGGGATCGCGCAACAACTGGTTCTCCTCGGCCTCCCGCAAGAGGCGGTACAAAGAGCCAGGGCAGAGAAGACCGTCTCAACCTTTCCGGTTTTTTCTCCGCTGAGCGGAGTCGTCGCCGAGCGGAGCGTCGTCCTTGGGGAAACCGTCGAGCCCAATAAAGTCATTTTTAAGATTCTCGATCCGTCGGCAGTCTTTGTCGAAGGCAATGCCTTTGAGGAAACGCTGCCTCAACTGAAGATCGGGCAGACAGTCAGGATACGCCTCGCATCCTATCCCGGAGAGATTTTCACCGGCAGGATATCTCGCTTCAGTCCTGCCGTCGATCCCCAAAGGCGCACGGTGCAACTCTGGGCCGAGGTCGCCAACAACAGAGGGAAGCTCAAGCCCAATCTGTTTGCCGAGATGGACGTGGTCGTGGGCGGCGGGCAGGAAGCGCTGTCGATCCCGCTGGAGGCGTTGATTGCGACCGAGGGGCAGAGTTTTGTTTTTGTCGAGGAGAAAGGTTCGTTCCGTCGCGCGGACGTTGTTCTGGGAGCAAGAGACGACCGTTTCGTGGAGGTCAAAAAAGGGCTCCTGCCCGGCGACCAGGTTGTTACCGACGGCAAGCAGCAGGTCTACACCAAGTCCTTGATGGCGCGGCAAGGCGGGGCGGCGTTGGGCGCACACGCGCACTAATTAAGGAGCGGAAAATGTTTGACTGGATTACCAAATGGTCGCTGCGCAACCGCTTGCTCACAGTAGTAGCCTTCGTGATCGTTCTCCTGGTGGGAATATTTGCAGTGTGGCAGATAACCCTGGATGTCCTGCCGGAGTTCGCCCCGCCGCAGGTAGTGATTCAGACCGAAGCGCCTGGTCTCTCGCCCGAAGACGTGGAGACGCTGATCACCTTTCGCATCGAAGCCGCGGTGAACGGGACCCCCGGAGTGGACGTGGTCCGTTCCAAATCCTCGGCGGGGCTCTCCACCATCATCGTGGTTTTCCAGTGGGGAACCGACATTTACACTGCAAGGCAGCTTGTGAACGAGCGCCTTCAGGAGGTCAAAGAGCAGTTTCCTGCTGGGACCGAAGCGCCGGTTATGCTTCCGATCACCTCAGCCGTGAGTTGGCTGGTGAAGTTTTCTCTTCAAAGCGACAATGTCCCGATCCTCGATCTCAGAACCCTTTGTGACTGGGACATCCGCAATCGCCTCCTATCCATTCCCGGCGTGGCCTCCGTCGTCTGCATGGGGCCGGGACCGAAACAGTACCAGGTGCTGCTCTCATCTCCGAAGCTTCTCCAGTACAGCGTTAGCGTGAAAGACGTCATCGAGGCGCTCCGGCAGACAAATAAAAATGTGCCGGGAGGCTTCAGCGTCGTTCCCGGGCAAGAATACGTAGTCACCGGGGTGGGCAGGATTGCCTCCCTTGAAGATCTTAGAAAGACCGTCGTCGCCCAACGAGAGGGGGTTCCTATCCCGTTGGAGCAAGTGGCTGAGGTTCGGTTTGGCCCGGAGTTTCCAAGGGGCGACAGCGCCTATATGGGAAAACCAGCCATTATCGGCACGATCTCTAAGCTTTTCGGCGCGGATACTCTTACTGTTACCCGAAAGGTGGAACAGGCGCTGGAAGAAATTCAGAAGAGCCTGCCGCAGGGCGTCCAGATGCAGCCCCAAGTTTTCCGTCAGGCCAACTTCATTGAATCTTCGATTCAGAATCTCCGGCGGGCCCTGCTGGAAGGCGCAGTCGTTGTCACCGTTGTCGTCGTCTTCTTTCTTTTCAACGTTCGAGCTTCTCTTATCACCTTGACCGCTATGCCGTTGAGCCTGCTCTTGGGCGTTCTTATCCTCAAAGCGTTTGGCGTGGGCATTAACGCCATGACTTTAGGCGGGTTGGCGGTCGCCATAGGAGCGGTGGTGGATGACGCCATTATCTACGTGGAGAATATCTTCCGCCGACTGAGGGAGAATCGGCAGAAAGAAAATCCCCTGCCGTCTCTGCGGGTGGTGTTTCAGGCCTCCCGCGAGATTCGGGATTCGGTTGTCTATGCCACATGGATCATCCTCGTGGTCTTCGGCCCTATTTTTCTTCTCACCGGGGTCGAGGGACGAATCTTCACTCCCTTGGGGCTTGCTTTCACCGCGTCTCTCTTTGCCTCTCTCATTGTCGCTGTGACTTTGACACCGGTGCTCTGCTCTCTCTTTCTGGTTAGAGCAAAAGCACCGGGGAGAAACGGGGATGAGCAGGAGAGTTTCACGGTTCGTTTCCTTAAAGCGAGCTATGAGCGCCTGCTTCGACCCGCCTTGGCCCGACCGGGATCGGTCATTTTTGTCTCTTTGATTCTTTTGGCCGCCAGTATCGCCGCGTTCCCTTTTCTTGGACGTTCCTTTTTGCCCGAGTTCCACGAGGGAAATTTTATTCTTGCCGTAACAAGCCTCCCCGGCACCTCGCTCCCGGAATCGATGCGCCTGGGGTACCGAATTACAGAAATGCTTAGAAAGTATCCCGAGGTTGTCTCCGTCTCGCAGCGGGTCGGACGGGCGGAGTTGGATGAGGATGCCATGCCTCCTAATTTTATCGAGTTCGATATCTTGCTGCGGTACGGGAAGCGAGACCCCGAGGAGCTAATTCACGCCCTCAGGGAGGATCTGGAGAAGATCCCCGGAGTGGCAACGAATCTGGGGCAATTCATCGCCCACCGCCTAGATGAAGTCCTCTCGGGCATTCGGGCCCAAATCGCTATTAAGATATACGGCCCTGATCTCGACCGGCTTTTGGAAAAGGGCCGGCAGGTGGAGCAGATCATGGGGGGGATTCAGGGAGTTACCGACCTGCAGTTGGAACAGCAGATCCGGGTTCCTGAAGTCCGCATCAAGGTAAATCGGGAACGGGCCGGCCGGCTTGGACTCAATGCGGGAGATGTCCTGGAGACTGCCCAAATTGCATTTAACGGAGAGCACGTTTCTCAGGTCATCGAAGGACAGAAGAGCTTCGACCTCTTTGTCTGGTTCGATGAAGCTTCGCGCCGTGACACGCAGGCGATGCGCGGCGTGCTCATCGATGGCCGTGAGGGTGTGAAAGTGCCGCTGAGCCAGGTGGCCGAGGTCGGGCTTGAAAACCGCCCCTATTTCATCAACCGCGAGCGGGTGCAAAGGCGAATTGCAGTCCAGGCCAACGTCGCGGGCCGCGATCTCGGAAGTGTGATCGCCGAGGCGCAGGAGAAAATTGCCAAGCAGATTAATCTCCCGCCGGGCTACTTCGTAGAGTACGGCGGGCAGTTTGAGAGCCAGCAGGAAGCGACACGTACTCTATTGACCTACGGATTGATCGCGGTCGTGGCGATTTTCGTCCTACTTTATAAGGCCTTCAATTCCGCTCGCGCCTCACTCTTGGTGATGGCGAATCTTCCCCTCGCCCTGATCGGAGGCGTGGCCGCTATCTTTCTCACAGACAGGATCATGAGCGTCCCTTCCATGATTGGTTTCATAGGCGTGTTCGGCATTGCTGCCAGAAACGGCATTATCCTGGTCAGCCGCTACCGTCAGCTTCGGGCCGAGGGAAAATCAAAAGAAGAAGTGGTCGTGGAGGGTTCTAAAGAACGGCTTGCTCCGGTTCTCATGACCGCCGCCGCAGCAGCCCTAGGGCTTGTCCCTCTTCTATTCGGTGACATCGCGGGTAAAGAGTTGGAGCGGCCCATGGCTCAAGTGATTCTGGGGGGACTCTTCACTTCCACGTTCTTGAACATGATCGTCGTGCCGGTGCTTTATATGAAATACGGCTGGGAAACGGATGAGGTTTTCGTCCAACAGCTCGCCATCGAGCGCGGGGAGATCCTGGGCATAACTGAAGAGTGAACGGAATTCTGTCAGTTTTCGAGCTTGGTTCTGTGATGCATTTGAGGACTAAAAAGACTCTGACATGAATAAAAGTCAAAGGAGGAGAGCACACATGAAGAAAGGAATTATGATTGTTGGTTCTGTCCTTACACCTCTAGCGCTAGGCTTTGGCTTACACGCCGCTGAAGTGACTCTTGGGCCTGATCTCAAGATTCCGCCGCATTATAGACTTGGCAAGAGCTGTTCCCCGGATCGCGGTTATAGCGCCAGCGCCGAGGCGCCGAATTATCCTTCGACCTATTCCAAGCTGAACCTCAGAGTTTTCAATGGAGAGGTCATCGGATTCGTATTGGAACTTGAGGCTAAAGAAGGCTGGAAGCCGTGGTATGACCAGCCGGAGGGTAAACCCACCTCTCATGACGGGAGCCCTCCCCACTACACGCAGACGATCTACATAAAGAAGGGGCCGACAGCCGAGGATTGCAAGGCTTCGAAGGGACCTTACGGCAATAAAAAATAGGGTGAGAGATTAATCAACGTACTTGGAGGATTACGATATGGCGCACCGTCGACCCCCTCTCATGCGTGCCCTAGCACTAAACACAACCGTATTGATCGTAGAAATTGTTAGTGGAATAGGGGCCAATAGTTTCAGTCTGATTATGGACGGCGTACACAATCTTTCTGATGAGATTGCTCTTGTGTTCCTCCTTTTAGCTTACACGCTTCGTGCCGGTCTTTCTGGGAACCTTTTACGCTCTGCAAACTTTTTTAATTCCATTGGTCTACTTACGATCAGTGGATTTTTGATCTGGCGAGTGGTCGAGCGCGTATTCAACCCCGTGGCAGTCTTGGGTGTGGTTCCCATCATTGCGGGTTTAATAGGAGCCGCGTGTAATTGGGGAGTAGCGAGAGTGCTTCGTGAGTCAAGCAGGGAGGACGCGGCGATTCGCCTGGCTTACGTTCATAACCTCGGCGATACCCTTGTGTCTCTAGGGCCCGTCGCAGCCGGAGTAGCGATCATTTTATCGGGAAATTCTCTTTTCGACCCGCTTGTGGCTCTTCTTATTGCCGCGATAATTGTCGTTACTACCGTCCGTACAATAGTTGATTCGCATAAGGAACTGTTGTGGCCGGAGAACGTCAGTTGCGGTCATAGTGACTCCGGGGTTGTGGAATCTATGGAGTAAGGGAGGCTTAGCCCAACCAAAAAATCAAATCGATTTACAATCAAATTAGAAAGGAGTGATGCTATGAAACCCAGGTTTCTCACATATCTGTTTTTTCCGATTGCTATTACTCTCGCCGCGTTTGCTTTTGCCGATCAAGACTCGAAGGGCCACGGTCATAAAACTCCCCATGATGGGTTGGTTCAGGAGGCCGGGGGAATGCACGCGGAGTTTCTACTCGACAAGAGCGGCCAGCCCAAGCTGTACCTTTACGATAGCGCCATGAAACCGCTGGAGCGAAGCGACCTTGAGGCCAGATTGACGATTAAAGGGCACGGCGGAGCTGAGCACACCCGAGACTTGAAGCTTTCCAAAGATGCCAAAGACGGGCCGCTCTTTACCGGCGAGCCCGTCAAAGGATTAAGCGATTGGGACACGACAGTGGTAAGCCTCAAAATCAAGGATCGTTGGACTCATTTTAGATTTTCGCACCATTGAAAAATACGAAAAAAAGGAAGAGAGGTCTTAACATGCAGTACTTTCGTTCGATCGTTTTCGTGGCAGCAGGCTTGGCCGGTTTCCTGTGCTTGAACGTCGGAACGACCTTCGGAGCAGCCGGTTCAGGCACGACTCAAAGTCAGGCTGGAGGCGGTGTGACCGTGAAGGCGACCTATCTTAATCCACCCGGCGCCGAGGAACCTCGGTTCTCCGTGGTTCTCGACACTCACTCCGTGAATCTCGATCAGTACGACTTCAAAGCTATCAGCGCGCTCCGCGACGATACGGGCAAGAGCTACCAGCCAACGAAGGCTGAGAGAAAAGGCACGGGCCACCATCGAGAGGCGACGTTGACTTTCCCGAAGATATCGCCAGAGGCCAGGGTGGTAGAGCTTGTAATTAAAGATGTTGCGGGAGGCAAAGAACGGGTTTTTCGCTGGGACTTGAAATGAGAAAGGCCGGGGGTTCGATGTCATTAATTTCCAAAACACAGGAGGGTAACGTTATGAAAAAAGCAGTCTGGGCGCTGGTTCTGTCCGGGGCGATCGGCTCTCTGCCGGTCTTTGGCCAGGAGAAAAAAGGGACGCCCATGAAAGAAGGCATGCCAATGAAGGAAGGGACGATGATGGAGGGCGGGATGATGCACAAGATGATGGAGATGGAGGGGCGGATGGGAGAGATGAAGAAAGGCATGGGCGGCATGATGAAGGGACAAGGGATGATGAAGGGCGAAGATATGAAGGGAATGGGCAAGTCGATGGGCGAAATGTCGGGCATGATGGGAGAGATGGGCAACATGATGGGCGGCGGCAAGATGACGCTGGAAGAGACGGAGCACATGATGAAGATGATGGGCGACATGTCCGGCACGATGAAGCTGATGTCGGAGCGGATGAAGGCGGGGATGAAGAAAGGGCAGTAATAAAAGCTCCTGGAAGTTTGTTGGCAGAATGACTAAAAACCATCGCCGGATGAAACTCGCCCTTATCGCGCTCCTGGGGCTACTATCGCTATCCGTGCCGGCGCAAATGCCGGGAATGGCTGGCGAGCCGGTGGAGCATCCGATCACCAGGCACCCCTTTTATCAGGAGCGATCGTTTCACGTGTTGATTGGGATCGTAATCGTCCTGGCAGGCTTTGCCGCCTACCGTGTTGTCCGGTTGCGCTGGCATCGGAAACCTAATCCCCATGGCTTTGTGAGCGAAGCCGTTTTTGTTGTCGATCTTGTCGGCTCTACCCATCTCGCCGCACATTACGGCGATGGCTTGGCCATGCGAGCGCGAAATAGCATGAACGATAGAGTTCTGGCGGCTGCCCAGCGTTATGAGCCCGAATACGCGCTGAACACCGGAGATGGCTACCTCATGAGCTTTTCTTCAGTGAAAAGAGCCGTCGATACGGCCATCGCTTTGCTGAGGGATCTGCGCGATCGGCCTCCCGATCTCTCTCCCGGCCCGCCGTTGGCAGTGCGGGTGGGCATCAGCTACGGCGAGGTTCTCCTGGATGGAAAAGGCGTTCGCCACGGGGCCGCCATCAACAAAGCCTTTCGCATCGAGGGACTTTCCAAGGAAAACCTCGTCCACGTTGGAGAAGGGGAAAAACTGAAACAGATCCCCGAACGCAACCGTATTTTTTTAGACGAGAACGCAGCGCAGGAGTTCTGGGACTCCCGCTCCGCCGATCACTTTGTAGCGTTCTGCAAGCTGAAGGGGTTCTCCGGCCTTCACCGCGTATACCAGGTTCCCTGGGAGAAGGAGGCAAATCCGTCCGGTATCGAAAACTGTGATGAGCATGCCCAGGGCTCGGCATAGTTTCAGCGAGTCTTAAGCAAGAGTCAGAGGTATTTGCTACGGTCGGAGGTCTGGTTATGGGCGTGGATGAAAAGCCGATCACGATCACGGATAAGGCGGCGTCTAAACTCCGTGACATCGCCGCCAGAGAGAACAGGCAGGCATTCAGTTTGAGGATGGCTGTGGTGCAAACTCACTGCATGGATGGGAGGGGTTTCACGTACAAACTTGTGCTCGACGACTCCACGACCAACAACGACGATGACGTTTCGGAGCACAATGGAATCAAAGTGTGCGTGGCCGAGGCGAGCGCAAAATACCTCAAAGGGGCGGAAATCGACTACATCGAAACCCTTGCGGAGGCCGGATTCAAGATCAACAATCCAAATGTCATATCGAAGTGCCCCTGCGGCAATCACGACATCTTCGAACGACAGTGATACGAAAAAGGCGTCGAGTTAGAGAAATGCCTCAACAGGAGGGATCAAATGGAACGAGTCGAACAGTGGCTAATCGTCTTGATCGCCGGCTGGCTGCCGCCGGGAACAGCTTTGGCCCAGGAGCGCTACTATGAATGGAGTTGGGAGATGCACCCGATGTGGTGGATGTGGGGAGCATGGGGTATCGGCATGATACTGATCATGCTCCTGTTCTGGGGGGTGGTGATTGTAGGACTGATTGTGGGCGTTCGCTGGTTGTTTAGCCAGAGCAAGGAATCGCGTTCCGACTCGGCGCTTGAAATCCTGCGCCAGCGATATGCGCGGGGAGAGATCAACAAAGAGGAATTTGAGGCCAAGAAGAGGGACCTTCTTTAGTTACGTATTGTGGTATGAAGCAAGCGAGAGCGTAACGCCTATCGACCATGGAAGCAGCTCAAGCATCCATCCTCGCCATCAATGGCGGCTCGTCCAGCATCAAGTTCGCGCTGTATGCGCTGGCCGAATCGCCGGCGCGTCTTCTCTCCGGCAGGATCGAGCGCATCGGCCTGCGGGATGCCGTCTTCACCGTCGGCGAAAGCGAGAAGAAGCCGGACATGCAATCCATTCAAGCCGGGGATCATGGTGCGGCGGGTACTCTCCTGATGAATTGGCTTGAGCAGCATTCCGGCTTCGCTTCGATTAAGGCGGTCGGCCACCGCGTTGTTCATGGCGGCGAAAAGCACCGCGAGCCCGAACGAGTCACCGCTGAATTATTGCAGGAGTTACGTCGCCTCAGCCCGTATGATCCGGAGCATTTGCCGTCGGAAATCCAATTGATGGAGGCGTTCCGTCAGCGCTATCCCGATTTGCCGCAGGTGGCCTGCTTCGACACCGCGTTTCATCGCGATATGCCGCGCGTCGCGCGCATCCTGGCGATTCCACGCCGCTTCGAGACGCAGGGAGTTCAGCGCTACGGGTTTCACGGCTTGTCTTATGGATACCTCATGGAAGAGCTGGCGCGGGTGGCCGGCACAGAGGCGGCCCAGGGCCGCGTGATTTTGGCCCACCTCGGCAATGGCGCGAGTCTCGCGGCGGTGCGCGGCGGCAGAAGCATCGACACGAGTATGGGCTTCACGCCGACCGCTGGATTGCCCATGAGCACCCGCTCAGGCGATCTGGACCCGGGGCTGGTCTGGTATCTGGCGCGCAGCGAGCGCATGACCGCAGAGCAGTTTCACCAAATGGTCAATCACGAATCCGGGCTGCTCGGAGTTTCGGAGATCAGCCCCGATATGCGCGACCTGCTGGCGCGTGAAGGCGACGACGTTCGGGCTGCCGAAGCCGTTGCGCTGTTCTGCTATCAAGCGAAAAAGTGGATCGGGTCTTTCGCCGCCGCTCTGGGTGGATTGGACACGCTCGTCTTCGCCGGCGGCATCGGGGAAAACGCGCCGGTGGTTCGGCAGCGCATTTGCGACGGCCTCGGCTTTCTCGGCATCAAGTTGGATGAGACCAGAAACAGAGCCGGTGCGCCGGTGATTTCAACCGATGCAAGTCCCGTCACCGTCCGGGTCATCCGCACCGATGAAGAGGCGATGATTGCCAGGGCGGTCTCCCGCCTGCTTGGGTTTTCGACGAAGAAGGAAATATAAACTTTAGGTAACGGACTTATGGATAAGCCGCTCTCCGACGAACTGCTTCGCAAGATGGACGCCTACTGGCGCGCCGCCAACTACCTGTCGGTCGGCCAGATCTATCTCTACGACAATCCGTTGCTGAAGCAGCCCCTGAAGCTTGAGCATATCAAGCCGCGATTGCTTGGCCACTGGGGCACGACGCCGGGGTTGAACTTCATCTATGTTCATCTCAATCGGATCATCAAGCAGTATGACCTGAACATGATCTATGTTACCGGCCCCGGTCACGGAGGACCGGGTCTGGTGGCCAACACCTACCTGGAGGGCACGTACAGTGAGTTGTACCCGAACATCTCCCGGGACGAGCGGGGCCTGAAACAATTGTTCACCCAGTTCTCTTTCCCCGGCGGTATCCCCAGTCACGTGGCCCCGGAGACTCCCGGTTCCATCAACGAAGGCGGCGAACTCGGCTATTCCCTGGCGCATGCATACGGCGCGGCGTTCGACAACCCCGACCTCGTGGTGGCTTGTGTTGTTGGCGACGGCGAGGCTGAGACAGGTCCGCTCGCGGCGGCCTGGCATTCGAACAAGTTCCTGAACCCTAAAAACGACGGGGCCGTATTACCCATTCTTCATTTGAACGGTTACAAGATTGCCAGCCCGACAGTGCTGGCTCGAATCAGCCGCGGCGAGCTTGAAAGCCTGTTTGTCGGTTACGGCTACCGGCCCTATTTCGTGGAGGGATCCGATCCAGAAAAAATGCATCGACAGATGGCGGAGACCTTCGATGCGGTGATTCAGGAGATCAAAACCATCCAGCAAGAGGCGCGAGCGAATCAAGTTATATCGAACACGGGGTTTGAATCCCCGTGTTCGACCAAAGGGGAGAGCTACCGCTTCTCCCCTTTGGAAACCCCATCGGCTTTGCGCCCGCCTCAAGAGGCGGGGTTTACATTGAATCAATTCTCGAAGCGCCCGGCCTGGCCGATGATCGTGCTCAAGACGCCGAAAGGTTGGACCGGTCCCAAAGAAGTAGACGGAAAAAAAACGGAGGGCTCTTGGCGCTCGCACCAGGTGCCTCTCGCCGACATGGCCGGGAAAAAAGAGCACGTCAAGCTGCTCGAAGACTGGATGAAGAGCTACAAGCCCGACGAGCTTTTTGACAAGGACGGAAAATTCAAGCCGGAGCTGGCCGCGCTAGCGCCCAAGGGAAATCGCCGTATGGGGGCCAACCCCCACACGAACGGCGGCGTTTTGCTCAAAGAGCTCCGGATGCCGGATTTTCGGGGATATGCCGTGGATGTTCCTAAGCCGGGCGTCGTGTCGGCGGAGGCGACTCGAGTGCTGGGTCACTTTCTGCGAGATGTGATGAAGCTGAACGACGATCAGCGAAACTTCCGCGTGTTCGGGCCGGACGAGACGGCGTCGAACCGATTGAGCGCGCTCTTTGAGGTAACGAATCGCGCCTGGATGGCAGACACTATTCCCGAAGACGAAAATCTGGCACCAAACGGACGCGTCATGGAGATCCTGAGCGAGCACACCTGCCAGGGCTGGCTGGAAGGCTATCTCCTGACAGGTCGGCACGGTCTGTTCTCCTGCTACGAAGCGTTTATTCACATCGTGGACTCGATGTTCAATCAGCACGCCAAGTGGTTGAAGGTGACTCGGGACATCCCCTGGCGGCGCCCCATCGCCTCGCTCAACTATCTACTCACGTCGCACGTATGGCGGCAAGATCACAACGGGTTCTCCCACCAGGACCCCGGCTTCATCGATCACGTGGTAAACAAAAAGGCCCAGGTGGTACGCGTATACCTGCCGCCGGATGCCAACACGCTCCTCTCCGTGGCCGACCACTGCCTGAAAAGCCGCAACTATGTGAACGTCATCGTCGCGGGGAAGCAGCCGGGCTTGCAGTATCTGGACATGGATGCGGCCATCAAGCATTGCACCGCGGGGATCGGGATCTGGGAATGGGCGAGCAACGACAAGGGGAAAGAGCCGGACGTGGTCATGGCCTGCTGCGGAGACATTCCGACGCTCGAGACACTGGCGGCGGTCGATCTCCTTCGCTCCCATGTTCCCGATCTAAAAGTTCGGGTGCTAAACGTAGTCGATCTGATGAAGCTTCAGCCGCAAATCGAGCATCCGCACGGCCTGTCGGACAAGGAATTCGATGCACTATTCACAACCGACAAACCCATCATCTTCGCCTTCCACGGCTACCCCTGGCTGATTCACCGGCTCACCTATCGGCGGACGAACCACAAGAATCTTCACGTGCGGGGCTACAAAGAGGAGGGCACGACTACGACGCCGTTCGACATGGTTGTGATGAACGATCTGGATCGCTTTGGCCTGGTGGCGGACGTGGTCGATCGCGTCCCGAAGCTCGGCGCCAGCGTAGGCTATGTGAAGCAGTTTGTTCGCGACAAGCGCACCGAGCACAAAGAGTACATCCACAAATATGGAGAGGACATGCCGGAAGTGCGCGATTGGAAGTGGCCGTATGCTTGAACCGCCCGCTTCCTGACAGATTGGCGTTGGGGAAAAGTTATGGATACAAAACCAGACTCAGGCTCCAATAGCTGGCTGCGCTCGCGCAGCGGCGTTGTTTTCCTAGGGTTCGTTGCTATTGCGGCCTTCTTCCTCTGGACTGAACATAGGGCGCACCTGTTGGGTGCCTTGCCTTACGTGTTGCTGCTTCTCTGCCCTTTGCTGCATCTGCTTCACGGCGGGCATGGAGGTCACGGCGGCCACCAAGGGCCTGATCATGAAGGAGGAAAAAAATGACTGACGCACCTGCTTACGGTTTATGGTCGCTGGTCGTGATCAACTCGCTGGTCTTCATCATCTTCGCCTTCAGTTTCACGAAACCTCGCACGCGCCGGGATTGGCGGTCGTTCAGTGCTTTCTCGGCCTTCATCGTCGCGCTCTTTGTCGAGATGTACGGCTTTCCGCTTACGATCTACTTGATCTCAGGATGGCTGGTCAGCCGCTATCCGGGCGTGGATTTTTTGTCGCATGACGCCGGCCATCTGTGGAACACGCTTATCGGCTGGAAGATGAACCCGCACTTCGATCCGCTTCATGTCCTCAGCAACGTTTTTATTTTCGGCGGTTTTATCCTGCTGTCGGCGGCGTGGAAGACGCTCTACGAGGCGCAGCGCGACCATAAGCTGGCTACCACCGGCCCCTACGCTTATGTACGGCACCCGCAGTACGGCGGTTTTATTCTCATCATGCTGGGATTTTTATTTCAGTGGCCGACGATACCGACCCTCGTGATGTTTCCTATCCTTGTTTACATGTACGTGAGGCTCGCGCGCAAAGAGGAGCAAGAAGTGCTGCGAGAATTTGGCGATGCATACCGCCATTATATGAATTCGACGCCGGCCTTCTTCCCGCGGCTCGGTGACGGCGCGCGGACTAAGGAAGCATGACAAATTTACTCCCAGCGAAGCCCACGCAAGTTGTCGATTACGGGAAAACTTTGCTTTTTTCGTCCAAGCGTGATCCAATACAGTTAAAGGGGATGGGAATCGTGAAGAGATAGGACCTAAGCAGAAAACTCTAATGTGGCTAACGAAAAAAGGGATCGTGTGTTACAAGTCTCAATTTAACCAGGGAGGTATACCATGAAAACAAGAACATATTTCGCACTTGTAGCTGTCTTCAGTCTATTGGCTTCCTGCGCAATAAACCCTCACCCGATGGACATGACCGAAGCTGTTCAGAGCGCCAAAACCCGTAGCGATCATGATGCCTTGGTAAAGCATTATGAGGATGCACGCAAAGAAATGCAGGGAAAGGCGGAAGAGCACAAGAAACTACTCGCCCAATACGAAGCGAGAAAAAGCCTTTACGGCAAACAGGCTCAAAGTCTGATAAGCCATTGCCAAGGGTTGGTGCGCATCTACGAGCAGGCCGCAGCGGAGAACATGAATATGGCTGAATCTCATCGTCAAATGGCGGCGGAAGCGAAGTAAATCCTCACTTGAATATCTTCCGAATATTCCCCTAAGGAGGGTCCTGAAGGGGAGGTTGTTGGACTTGACCGGCGGACGTGAAACTCCCTGCGCCGCGGAGCGGGGTTGCTGGCTCCGTACACGGAGCGGCTCCTGCTTGGAGAATACTCGCCCCTTGTCTGGGCCCGTCGCCTGAAGGAGGCGAGCTTGGACCTCGCAACCATAGCATTGGACTTGCCCGCCGCCTCATCGGCGAAATCGAGCCTGGGGGCCTGGAAGTAGGCATGAGGCCCGAAGGCTTCGTCACACCCGCTTTCCTGCCCGGCCTTGGAGCACCAATCTGAGATTGTTAAGAAGGCAAGGTCTAGCTCCACGACTGAACGGTGGAGACCTTACCGGCCGAGAGCCCGCTTAACCGCGCGCACGATCTCCGCCTTGCCCGGTGCGAAGCGCTGTTCGAGCGCGGGGCTTGCCGGAACCGGCGCGAACGGCGCGGCGACGCGGAGGATCGGGCTTTCGAGGGAATAAAAGGCCGCTTGTTGAAGCCGTGCCGCGATCTCGGCCCCGAACCCTCCCTGCTCCACCGCTTCGTGGACCACGACCAGGCGACCGGTTTTTTCGACCGAAGCCGCCATGCTTTCGATGTCGAGCGGCGAGAGCGTCCGGGGGTCGATCACCTCGACGGAGATTCCTTCGGCGGCAAGCTCGGCGGCGGCTTCGAGCGCGCATTCCACCATCCGCGCGAGAGCAACGATCGTTACGTCTTTCCCCTCCCGCGCCACGCGCGCCTCTCCCATCGGCACAACACGGTCGCCGTCGGGAATCTCGCCCCGCGTCCAATACAGACCGCGATGCTCGATGAACACGACCGGATTGTCGTCGCGGATGGCGGCTTTGAGCAGCCCCTTGGCGTCGGCGGGCGTCGAAGGCATGACGACCTTCAGCCCCGGAACGTGCGCAAGCCACGATTCGAGACTCTGCGAATGGTGCGCTCCCATATGGCCGCTGATGCCGCACTGGACGCGGACGGTCAGCGGGATCTTGAGCTGCCCGCCGGACATGTAATGGAGCTTTGCGCCGTGGTTGACGAGCTGGTCGAGCGCGAGCGTGATGAAGTCGATGAACATGACCTCGACGACCGGCCTTAGCCCCACCGCCGCCGCGCCGATCGCAAGTCCCATGACCGTGCCCTCGCTGATCGGCGTGTTGACGACACGGCTCCGGCCGAACGCTTCCACCAGACCGCGCGTCGCGCCGAAGGGGCCGCCCAAAGCGACGTCTTCGCCGAGCAAATAGACCGACGGGTCGCGCTGCATCTCCTCGTGCAGGCCCGTCCGGATCGCTTCGATAAACGTTTGTTCGGCCATGGGCGGGCTACGCGGTCACCTGGCCGGCGACTTCCTCCGGCTCCGGCCAGGGAGAGGCAAGCGCGAAGCGGACGGCTTCTTCGACTCGCTCGCGCGCCTCGCGCTCGATCGCGTCAAGCTCCGCGCTTTTTCGCTTGAGCGCGCGGGCGAAGCGCGCGATCGGATCTTTTTTTTTCCACGCGCCGAGCTGCGACAACTCGCGGTACTTCGCCGGATCGCCTTCGTAATGGCCGCGCAACCGATAGGTCAGGCATTCGACGAAACTCGGGCCTTTGCCGCCGCGCGCCCGCGCCACGGCTCGGGCGGCGGCCTTTCGGACCGCGATGAGATCGTTGCCGTCGAGAGTCGCGCAGGGGATGCCGTAGGTCTTCGCGTGATTTGCCAGGCGCTCGACCGGTGTGTGGGCCGAGAGCGGCGTGAACTCGGCGTAGCCGTTGTTCTCGCATACGAAGACGACCGGCAGCCGCCAGAGGCTCGCGATGTTCAGCGACTCGTGAAACGCGCCGGTCTGTCCGGCGCCGTCGCCGAAGAAGACGACCGCAACCTGTCCTCGACCGCGCTCCTTCGCGGCGAAGGCGGCGCCCAGGGCCAGCGGGATCGTCCCGCCAACGACCCCGGTAGCGGTCATGAATCCAGCATCCAGGGCGACGATATGCATGGAGCCGCCCTTGCCGCCGCAGTAGCCGCCGGCGCGGCCGGCGAGCTCCGCCATCAGCCGGTTCACATCCGCGCCCTTCGCGATCGCGTGGCCATGGGAGCGGTGACCGCCGAATACATAGTCGTCCGGTCGAAGCTGAGAGCAGGTCCCGACGGCGACCGCCTCCTGTCCGATGCCCAGATGGACCAGGCCGACGATCTTGCGCTCCGCGTAGAGCGCCGAGACTTTCTCCTCGAAAGCGCGAATCAGCCACATCGCGCGGAGAAGAGAGAGCTGTTCGTCGTGCGTTTGAGTCTTTTCCGTCATAACTCTGACGATCCACGCGCCGGCGCCGTTTCTGCCCCTGACCCGGCTTTGAGCGGAAACGAGCGGAATAAATCCTTAACGGAGAACCGCGCGTATCGCGTCGATAATGCGATCTTCCCGGGGGCCGATATGCTCTTCAAGCGGCGGGCTGTAGGGCACCGGCACGTCCAAAGTCGCCACGCGCTTGAGCGGCGCCTTGAGTTTGTCGAAGCCGCTTTCGGCGATCCGCGCGGCGATCTCGGCCGCGACGCCGCAGCTCTGATGCGTTTCATCGACGACCACGACGCGGCCGGTTTTTTCCACCGACGTTAGAATCGTCTCAAGGTCGAAGGGGACCAGCGTGCGCGGATCGACGACTTCCACCTGGATCTTTTCGCGGGCGAGCTTCTCCGCGACCCGGAGGCAGCGCTGGACCGCATACGAGGTCGCGACCACCGTCGCGTCGCTCCCTTTGCGCTTGATGTCGGCTCGGCCGAAAGGAATCGGGCCGTCGTTTTCCGGCACCTCGCCGCGCGTTTCCAACAGTTGAACGTGGTCGATGAAGACGGTCGGGTTGTCGCTCGCGACGGCGGTCTTGAGCAGCCCCTTCACGTCGCGCGGCGAAGCGGGCAGGACGATCTCCAGCCCGGGGTTGTTCCACAGCATCGCCTGCGGGCTGGCGGAATGTTGCGCCGCGCCGCCGCCGCGCAGGCCGTGAAAGAGATGAAACACGACCGGCACGCGGGTCTGGCCGGCCGACATGTAGAACGCGTTGGCCGCTTCGTTGCACACCTGCGGCCAGCCTTCGAAGATGAAGCTGCCGGTGCCGATGTCGACGACGGGTCTCAAGCCAGCCATCGCCGCGCCCGTGGCGAGGCCGCAAAAGCCGAGCTCGGAGATCGGCGGCGCCAGCACGCGGTCGGAGTACTTCTGCGCGAGTTGTTGATAGAGATGGCGGCGCGGGCTTAAGCTCAAGAAAGTGCCGCCGATCAGGTGGACCCTCTCGTCGGCGGCCATGATCTCGCGAAGCGCTTCGAATTTGGCTTCGTCGTACGCAAGCTCGCGCATAGTCAGCCTCAGGCGAAAACTTCTTTGAACGCTTCTTCCGGAGCCGGGTAGGGACTCGAAACGGCGAAGCCGACCGCCGCCTCGATCTCCGCTTTGACCTGGTTTTCGATTCGGGCGATCTCCTCCCGCGTGGCCTGGCCGGCCTCGACCAACTCGCGAATGAAAATCAGCAGCGGATCGCACGTGCGGTACCACTCGCGCACCGTTTCCGGCACCGCGCCCACGTCCCAGGCGAGCGCGCTGCCGGTCGGTTGCGCGACCGACGGCCAGTTGGTTTCGCTCCCGGGCCAGCGCACGGTCTGCGCTTCGATGAACTGCGGCCCCTCGCCGCGGCGGATTTTTTCGACGGCGTCGGAAACCGTGGCATGGACCAGGCCGGCGTCCATGCCGTCGATCTGCCTCGTGGGAATCTTGTAGGCCGCCGGCAGGTCGGTCAGCGGATAGGCCGCCATGGTCGAGGACTGCGCGACGGCGGCGGCGCGGCCCGCGCCGTACTTGCCGTTGTTTTAGCAAAGAAAGAGCAGCGGCAGTTTGTAGAGCGAAGCGAGGTTGAAGGCTTCGAGAGCCCCGCCCTCCTCCAACGCGCCGTCGCCAAAAAGACAAACCGTGATCCGGCCGTTCTTCAGCGCCTTGGCGGCGTAGGCGGTGCCGGTGGCGAGTGGAATGATGCCGGCCACGACCGCGGAAGTATGGAGAAACCCCAGCGACGGAACGACGGTGTGAAACGAGCCGCCCTTGCCCTTGTTGTAGCCGCCGGCCCGCCCAAGAATCTCCGCGCAGAGCCGCTTCGGATCGGCGCCTCGCGCGAGCAGATGGCCATGATTCCTATGGGTCGTAAACAGATAGTCGTCCGGCCCGAGGCACGAGAGGGCCGGCACGCCGGTCGCCTCCTGGCCGATGTAAAGATGATAATGGCCGCCGAAGACGCCTTTGTCGTGGAGCGGCACCAGGCTCTCCTCGAAGTGCCGGATGACCAGCATCCGGCGGCAAAAATCGCGCAGGGTCTCGCGCGGCAGTTTCGGAAGCATGCTAAGCGTTCAATTAATTCGAAACCGCTGAGTTTGTCAACGTCCTGCGCGATTTGACATACCTTCGCGCTGGGCTTATATGGCCGCATAGACGGATCAATTTATATCGAACACGGGGTTTGAGTCCCCGTGTTCGACCAAAGGGGAGAGCTACCGCTTCTCCCCTTTGGAATCCCCATCGGTTTTGTGCCCGCCTCAAGAGGCGGGGCTTGGATGGAATCAAAAGGACGGAGGTGCCGCCGTGGGTAAGCGCTTCGCGTTGTCGTTGCCGTTGCTCGCCTGTCTTGTTTGTCTTATCGCATCGCCGGTAAATGGCTTCGCGCAGAGCCAGCCGCGGAAAAAGGTCTACATCGGCGTGCCCGCGGTCAGCATGGGCAATATCGTCATCTTCGTCGCCAAGGAAGCGAAGCTCTTCGAAAAGCACGGCCTCGATGCCGAAGCCGTCGTGATGCAAGGCTCGGGAATCGTCTCCAGAGCTTTGGTCGCGGGCAGCGTGGCGATCGCGCCGGTGGCGACCCCCACGGTGATGAACGCGGTGCTCGCCGGCTCGGACATGGTGATTCTGGCGCACACGATGCCCGGCGTCGTCCAGTCGCTGATGGTGCGACCGGATATCAAACGCGACGAAGATCTCAAAGGCAAGATCGTCGGCGTGACGACCTTCGGCTCGCTTACCGATTTTCTCGTGCGCTATCTCGCCAAACGAAGAGGGCTCAATCCGGATAAAGACTTCGCGCTGCTGCAGATCGGCGCCGATCCCGAGCGGCTGATCGCGCTCAAGCAGGGAAAAATCCAGGCAGCGACGCTGTCCCACCCCGCTTTTATTCTAGCCCAGCGCGCCGGCTTCGGCGTTCTGTGGGATTTTTTTAAGGACGTGGACTATCCCTGGAGCGAGATCGCCACGACGCGCTCGCAGATCCAGCGCGACCGCGATCTTGTCGCGCGCTACATGCGCGCTCACCTCGAGGGCATCGCGCTTTTCAAGAAAGATTCCGAGTTCGCCAAGAAGGTGATCAAAAAGATGCTCCGGCTCGACGACGATTCGTTGGCCCAGGAGTCCTGGGAGCTTTTCGCGAGGCACCGTCTTGCGGCGCCGTACCCGAACCTCAAGGGCATGAGAACCAGCTACGAATACGTGGCCATGACCCGCCCCGACGTCCAGAAGCACAAGCCCGAAGAGTTCGTCGACTCGAGCTTCGTCGAAGAGCTCGACAAAAGCGGCTTCATCAGAAAACTGTACGAGAGATAAACTGCCGCGGCATCGGAACGCCGTCCGTCACCCCGACGCGTCGCGTAACACGGCTTCACGCGTTGACTCGTCGATGCGGTTGGACTAACTCCGCCCGGTTTTCCTAGACGTGCACACCGAGGATTGTGTAGCCGCGCTTTCTAAGCGCCTCGGCGATCTTCTCGGGATCGCCCTCGCGCACGCGGAGATAGCAGATCGGGTCGTCGCCCCATTTCTCGCGGTAGGTGCCGACGCTGAGAATCTCCCCGCCCTCCGCGGAAATTGTCTCTGAGGCGGTGGTCAGGTCCTGCTCGTCGCCCGCGAGCATCACGTCGATGCGCGCCGTCCCTTCCTCCTCCACGCCCATCACTTCGAGGAAGGCCTTGAGGATGTCGCTGCTCGTGATGATGCCGACGAGCTTCTCCTCCTGCACCACCGGCACGCTGCCGATCTTGCGCTTGAGCAGTAACTGCGCCGCCTCCTCGAGCGTCGTCTGAGGGGTGACGGTGACCGCATTTTCGGTCATCGCCGCGTTCACTTTCGTCTTCTCAAGAAAGCCGATGTGCTGGCGCGCGTCGCGGTCCGTCACGATCCCGACCAGCTTTCCACCCTGCACCACGGGCATGTGGCGAAAGCCGCCCTGCTCCATCTTGGCCATGACCCCCGCCAGATATTCATCCGGCGTGGTCGTCACCGGCTCTTTGGTCATACGTTTGCCGACCAGCATGGCTCCACCCTCCTAACTTCGCACCAGCACCCCCACTAAATCTCCCCCTTACTAAGGAGGGAGACAAAGAGAGGGTATGGATTCCGGCTCTCGCCAGCCTCAGGCTGACTCGGCCGGAATGACGGTCGGAATTGATGACGGATTTCCGAAGCGCCATTCTAGCATTGAGCAAGTTTTGTGCCCCTTGCAGCGGCGCCGGAATGGTTGAAATGAAACGCATTTCACGATAGCCGAGAACCAGCTCTTCGCAGCTTTGAGAGAGGGCCTTAAAGTTCTTCCCAGACGTGAGAATGGCAATTTCCTCGCTTCCGATAACTATCCGAGATTGCGTCATTTCTCCGCGAGTCTCACTTGTTTTCATTGGCATGAAAGGTGCTGGAGAAACGGTCAGGCAAGAGGAGAACAAAGTGTTTAAAGGTTGTCTTCCCAGGCCGGTCAAAAAGGTCCAAGTTGAGATACGCGCAAGGCGCGCGATGGTCTGCGAGCGGAGGCGTACTTTTCTAGTACGTTGACGCGAAGCGGGCCGAGCGCAACGAAGTAGA